>DATATP010000163.1:0-13041 GCA_036268715.1 Rhizomicrobium sp.
CAAAAAGCGCAATTACGAAAAATTCGACCGCAAGCTGCATATCGAGCGGCGCAATCCCACCACCAAGACCAACTATATCGACGATGACCGCCGGGTCGGCATCGGCCATCGCACCACCAAGCCCAGCAAATTGTCGGGCGTAGTCGTATCGGTGAATTATGCCCGCCAGTTGGCCGAAAGCCTGCCCAAGAACATCGCGCAGTTCGATCAATTCGTGGTCGTCACCACGGCCGAGGATTTCGCCACCCAGGCGGTGGCGAAGGAACATGGCGCGACCCTGGTCGTCTCCAACCGCTGCTACGACGACGAGCATTCCTTCAACAAGGGGCGGATGCTGAATGACGGGCTGGCGGCGCTCGACAATCCCGATTGGGTGGTTGTGACGGATGCGGACATCATTCTCAACAAGGGCACGCGCGAATATGTGCTCGGCCACTCGCTCAATCCGGGCAGTCTGCATTTCACCAAGCGGCAGGATCGCGGCGATGCGGCTTCGCCGTTCGGTCAGGCCAACACCGCGCCCTGCGGTTATTTCCAGCTTTTCAGTCCCCGCTCCAAGGCCCTGCGCGAGCGCTGGCCGAACGTAATGGGAGAGGAATTCTGCTCCGCCGGCGGAGTCGACGATCTGTTCTGGCAACAATGGCCCACCAACAAGCTGGTCTTCTTGCCGGAGCTCGAAGTCGAGCATCTGCCCAATGGCGGGTTCGCCGAGAACTGGAACGGTGCCAAGGAAAAGAGCCATGCCGGCAAATGGCGTCAGCTCGGCTTCCTGACCAAGAAGCACGGCCTGGTGCTGTTTCATGAGATGAAGGCTTTGCCCGACACGCTCAAACTGACCGATACACTCTATGGCCAGAGCGCCGTCATCGCGACCAAGGATTTCGAATCCTATGTGCGGGTGCTTGAGAACGGGCTGGAATTCCTCGGCAAGGATCTTGGCAATTGCCACATCCATGTGGCCTGCAAGAACGCGTCCGGGGAGGCCGCTCAGGCGGCATAACATCCCCCTTTACGGCCCAACGGATTTCGTACCACTTCGGCTTTCGCCGCCGACCCTGGCATTCATGGTCTGGCTAGCCGGCAGCGCGATTCATTGCCACCCGCAACAACGCCTCGGCAAAGTGCGCTCGGCATCGCTTCGGCACAACTTCCAGAATAGGATCAAGCCTGTCGTCAATCAGCCGCATGACGCCGCGTATATCGGCTGACGGGTACACCGCGAGATTTGCCGCTGTCGATCCGCGGCAAGATGGAACAGCCATTCGAATATCTCCCTTTGTGCAGCGGGAAAGTTACGGAGACAAAAACTCCCGGACGAACGGAGTTTTGGGCTCGCGGCGAACGTCCATAGGCGAGCCATACTGCTCGATCCGCCCATCCTTCATCACCGCCACCAGGTCGGCGACTGCGAAGGCTTCCTCTTGGTCGTGGGTAACAAAGATGGACGTGACGCCGGCCTGGTCATGGATATGGCGCAGCCAGACCCTCAATTCCTTACGCACCTTGGCGTCCAGCGCGCCAAACGGCTCGTCCAGCAACAATATGCGTGGCTCGATGGCCAATGCGCGGGCCAGCGCCACGCGTTGCCGCTGACCGCCGGACAATTGACTGGGATAACGGGCGCCGAGACCTTCCAGCTTGACCAGCGCGAGCAGACGAACGACCCGCTCCCTTATCTCGGCGCGCGAAGGCCGCTCCCGCCGTGGCCGCACCTTGAGGCCGAAGGCGATATTGTCCGCCACCGTCATGTGCCGGAACAGGGCATATTGCTGGAAGACGAACCCCGCCTTGCGCGCGCGCGCCGGCATGACCAGCCAATTCACGTCGGCAAAGCGCACCGAGCCGGAATCGGCCTGTTCCAGTCCGCCCAAGATGCGCAGCAGGGTGGTCTTGCCCGAGCCGGAGGGCCCAACCAGGGCGACAAAGGCGCCCTGCGGCGCGGTGAGGCTAACACCATTGAGAGCGGGAAAACGGGCAAACCGCTTGGCGATGGAATCGATGATAAGCGACATGGGATTTCCTTAAGACCAGCGTCTAATGCCTGCGGCTGGCGGCCAACTCGCCGGCGTAACGCCACTCCAGCAGCGATTTGAGCGCCAGCGTCACCAGCGCTAGCAGAGCCAACAGCATGGCCACCGCGAAAGCGCCGACGTAATCGTAATTGTTGTAGAGCAGCTCCACATGCAGGGGCATGGTGTTGGTCTGACCGCGAATATGGCCCGACACCACCGACACGGCGCCGAATTCGCCCAGCGCGCGGGCGTTGCAGAGCAGGACCGCGTAAAGCAGGCCCCATTTGATGTTGGGCAGGGTGACCTTGAGGAAGGTGGCAAGACCGGACGCGCCCAGCGAAATCGCGGCTTCCTCCTCGTCGGGGCCCTGATCGGTCATCAGCGGGATCAGCTCCCGCGCCACAAAGGGAAAGGTGACGAAGATGGTGACCAGCACAATGCCGGGCAGCGCGAACAGGACATGGATATCATGGCCGGCCAGCCAGGGCCCGAACCAGCCCTGCATGCCGAACAGCAGGACATAGATCAGCCCCGACACCACCGGCGACACCGCGAAAGGCAGATCAATCAGGGTGACCAGGACGGTCTTGCCGGGAAAACCGAACTTGGCCACCGCCCAGGCCGCCGCAATGCCAAACACGGTGTTAAGCGGCACGGCGATGGCGGCGGCGGTGAGCGACAGCCGGACCGCAGCAAGACTGTCGGGATCGGCAATCGCCGTCCAGGCCGCGCCAAATCCCTGGGCCAGCGCTTCCTGGAACACCACCGCCAGCGGCAGGACCAAGAACAGCACGACAAAGCCGATGGCGAGCCCGCTCAAGCAAAAGCGAAGCCACAGGGGGTCGTCGGTGGGAGTGGAAAATGTCTTCATCGGCGTTTCGCCGACCAGACCTGGAGGCCGTTCAGCGCCAGCAGCATCGCAAAGGACGCCGCGAGCATCACCACGCCGATGGCGGAGGCTCCGGCATAATCGAATTGCTCCAGCTTGGTGACGATCAACAGGGGCGCGATCTCGCTGATCATGGGCAGATTGCCCGCCAGGAAGATGATGGAGCCGTATTCGCCCACGCCGCGGGCGAACGCCATGGCCGCGCCGGTGAGAATGGCCGGCAGGAGCATGGGCACCACCACGCGAAAGATGGTCTGAATGCGGTTGGCGCCCAGCGTGGCGGCGGCTTCCTCGATATCGGCGCTCTGTTCGCTCATCACCGGCTGAAGGGTGCGGACGGTGAAAGGCAGGCCGATGAAAACCATGGCCAGAAGCACGCCCCATGGGGTGTAGGCGATGCGGATGCCATAAACGATCAGCATGCTGCCCAGCCAGCCATTGGGGGCGTAAAGCGTGGAGAGCGCGATGCCCGCCACCGCGGTGGGCAGAGCGAAGGGCAAGTCGATCAGCGCGTCCAAAAGCCGCCTGCCGGGGAAATGATAACGCACCAGCACCCAGGCGATGATGAAGCCAAACACCGTATCGATCGCGGCCGCCAGGGCCCCCATGCCGAAGGACAGACGCAGGGAGGCGAGCACACGGGGCGTGGAAATTGCCGCCCAGAACTCGTCCAATCCCAGCGTAAAGGGCCGGATAATCAGCGCCAATAGCGGGATCAGCACGATGGCGCTGAGATAGAAGATGGCAAAACCCAGAGAAAGCCCGAAGCCGGGCAGGGCGCGCCGCCGGCTGCGGTAGTTCGGGGAAGATATGCCCATCGCACTCATTTGCCGGCCTGGTAAATCTGGTCGAATATTCCTCCGTCGGCGAAATGGGTGGCCTGGGCCTTGGCCCAGCCGCCGAAATCGCCATCCACCGTGGCGAGCGGGATGTTGGGGAACCGACCCTTGAACTTCGCTGCTGCAGACTGGTCGCGCGGACGGTAGAAGTCCTGGGCTTCAATCGCCTGGGCTTCCGGGGTGTAGAGGTAATTCAGGAAAGCCTCGGCCACCTTGCGGGTGCCGCGCTTGTCCACATTCTTGTCCACCAGCGCCACCGGCGGCTCGGCCAGTATGGAGCGGGAGGGATAGACGATCTCATACTGGCCCGGCGATTCCTTCAGCGCCAGATGGGCTTCGTTTTCCCAGGACAGCAGCACATCGCCGATGCCGCGCTTGGTGAAAGTGATAGTCGAGCCGCGCGCGCCGGAATCCAACACAGGGACGTGGTGATAGAGATTGGCGACAAAGGCTTTTGCCTTCTGGGCATTGCCGCCCGGCGTTTTCTCGGCATAGGCCCAGGCCGCCAGATAGGCCCAGCGCGCGCCACCCGAGGTTTTGGGATTGGGCGTCACCACTCGGATGCCCGGCTTCACCAGGTCCGGCCAATCCTTGATTTTCCAAGGATCGCCCTTGCGCACCAGGAATACGATGATCGAAGTGTAAGGCGCGGACCCTTGCGGCAAGCGCTTCTGCCAGTCCGTGGGCAGAAGTTTCGCATTCCTGGCGATGGCGTCGATGTCGGCCGCCAGCGCCAGGGTGACGATGTCGGCCTGCAACCCGTCAATCACCGCCCGCGCCTGGGCGCCCGAACCCCCATTGGAGGTGTTGATGGTGACGCTGTCGCCGGTTTTGGCCTTCCATAGGACGGCAAAGTTGCTGCTGAGGTCCCGGTAAAGCTCGCGGGTGGGATCATAGCTGACGTTGAGCAACGTGACCTGCGCCGCCTGGGCTGAAGTTGCGGCGAAAATCGCCGCGGCTGCTGCAAAAGAAAGGATGGGGTTCATCGTGTGCTCCTCAGAACGAAATCTGGCTGCGAATGCCGAGGGCATTGGCGGAAATGTCGTTTGCCGGCGCGTTCACATGGCTGACGCCGATGTTGTAATAGTCGAACTGAAATTTCAGCCCATTGGTGGGATACCAGTTCACGCCCAGGGTCCAGACATTCTGGTTGCCGCCGGGCACGCCGCCTGTCGCCGCGTTCTTGAAGGGCTGGAAATCCAGATCGATATTGCTGTAGCGCGCCGCGATTTCCCAGGCGCCCCAACCGCCCCCACCCAAAGGACGTGCGGGCCGCAAGTTGCGAAAGCTGGCGGTAGCGGGATCGTAGCTATGGGTTTCGCCGGTCAGCGAGTAGCTGGCTTGCGCGTACCAGCCGGAAAAATCCGGATTGGGCAGGCTGGTGCGACGGATGATCTGATAATGATCCCAGCCGCCCTGCGCATATAGTCCATCATATTCGAACGCGGTTTCGAACTCGTACTGGTTCACTTCCGCCGCATCGATATTGCCCGTATTGACGGTCTTGGTTGAATCCACCGCCAGTTCCGTGCCGTTACTGAAGCTCAAGAAATTCGAAGCATCGGCATTGGCAGCGGCATCCGGCAGCCTGAAGACATAAGTGGCGCCGGCATCCAACAGCCATTTGACATCTGAGTCATTGACCGCAAGCCATGCCGCGCGACTTACGAGTGCCTGCTGCTCATCAAAGGTGGCGGCGTCTGTGGTCTTCTTGCTGGTGTAGGAGACAGACAGAAGGTAATCGTTGCCTTGAACAAAAAGATCGATGCCTTCGCGGCCGGGTGCGCCCGCGATATTTCGCGCCACGTCCTGGGCGCTGGCGCGTTCCAGGAACAAAAGATCGCCCGAGCCGGTGGAATCCTCGATACCGAGGAAAGGCGTCAGGGCGCCGAAGCGCACATGGAAAGGCGCAAGACCGGTATATTCGATATAGGCGTAGTAGATGTAGCCGTTTTTCTCGACGCCATTGCCGCCGAAATCATAGGTGAAATTGTAGGACCAGTCGCGCCAGGCAGTGCCGGCCAGGCCGATCTGGGCGCGGCGGAAATTGCTGCCGCTGTCGAGATCTACGGAAGATGGGTTTTTGCCCTGCGCAAAATAGCCGTAATCGAATTGGACCAGGCTGCGCAGGGACAAGGAAAAGGCGCCATCGCTGGAGGCAATGGCGAACCGGCCATTGTCGATCCCCACTATAGGAAGGCTCTTTAATCGGCCGTTGATGTCGTCATATTGGGCACTGGCGCTGCGCTTTGGATCCGACAGGGCATTGAACGCATCATCGTCCCGTTCGGCCTTCAATTGCGAAAGCTGCAACTGCACTTCGCGGAGCTGTTGTTCCAGGCCCTGCAGCTGCGTGTCCGGGTCATTCTGCGATTGTGCGAGTGCAGGCGTGGTGATGCCCAGCGCAATGCCGGCCAACGCAAAGGATCGAAGGTTCATCCCAATATCTCCCTGATCGCCATGACGGTCGTCAGCGTGGAGATTTAATCCATCAATACCCTATCGAGTCAATAGGAATAATGGACAAATATATGAACGGCCCAAATCTGCTGCGAAATTTAGAGGTTAGATTGCGCCTGCGCGGCGCAGTTGCGTGACGGCCGCTGCCAGGTTCCTGGATTCCAGGATTTGCGCTGTAGAATCTCGCGCCGCCAATAAGGCTTTGCGGATCACACATACGGATTCATCGAAGCAGTCTTCACACTTGCGATAGGCCATAACGCTAACGCAGGGGCTAAGAGCCAGGGGCCCGTCTGTGATCCGCAGCACATCCGCAAAACTAATATCCTTGGCTGCACGCCCCAGCGAGTAACCCCCTTGTCGCCCGCGATGGCTGCGGACAATACCCGGCTTCTTCAGTTCAACCAGAATGGCTTCCAGAAATTTGCGCGGAATATTCTCTTGTTTTGCGATGTCGGCGATTTGAACCGGCTTTCCCGGCTCTTGCGCTGCCAGGAGCAGCAGGGCGCGAAGGGCGTAACGCGATTTCTGCGAAATCATGGCCGATTATACCCGAAAGCCGCTAGAGTATACCGAGATATTCGCTTCGAACGGCAATGGCCCGTCGGATCGGGCGGCGGTCGAAAACTGTGGGGTTTGTTCGCTAGACGGTCCTGTTGGCCGACCGCCGGCAACGGCTTAGTCGAGAGGCCGGTTTTCGCCATGCGGCGCGTCCCTTCGGACAGGAAAAGCGCCGCTCGGCGCCTTGAAGATTGGTGCGGGCGGGGAGACTCGAACTCCCACGGACCTCTCGGTCCAACGGATTTTCGTACCACTTCGGTTTTCACCGCCGCCCATGACCGGGGCGTTTGTGGTCTGGACTATCCCTTCACCGTGGCATCGCTGCCGTAGGTGCTGCCCATCTAGTCTCTACACCTTCCCGTCACCGGGCTTGGCTCGGGATTGCCAGTGAAGGTTTCCCCGACTTTGGGCAGTTCTACTCCGGGGGTTTCCCCTCGGGCACTCAAAAATCCTCAAGTCCGGTGCGTCTACCATTCCGCCACGCCCGCAGGGCATGGGATATAGCCGTTAAGGGGGCGGGATAGAACCCATGCCATGCAGGCATCTCTTTGGCCCCCTGATCCGGATCGTTGTTGGGGTTTCAAACGAAGCATGACCAACTGCCCACAAACGCTTTTAGTGGTGGAGCACTAAGTTTCTCCGAATTAGTCTTTCCACTAAGCCGTTGGAATACAAGGTTTATTGGCGAATCGAAAATAATTAGGTCGGACTTTTTGGTTGCACCTTTCGCATGCCGGCTGCGGGGACATGACGGGCCACCGCTTGACGCCGGCCGGTAAAAAAGGAAGTCGACAGCGTACACATACGAACCTAACGAACCATGAGACGCCTGCCTCTTTATCGATCCTAGGGGGCCTACTACCCTCCAGAGCGTCACATCACACATGCTCGGGTCGGACCCGCCGGGTACGCGATCTCTTGCGGGTGGTGCCAGTGGATCAAGCTATACCCAAGCGCGCAAGGACCTTAACAGGTCCTGAGCCTAGAGACATTTGAACACCGCAAATCAATGCGCAGCTTTGCTCTGTATGTAAGAGACGAGCTGCCAGATTTCGGCAGGTTTGAGCTTGTCCTTCCAAGTGGGCATGCCATAGGCGGTGCCATTGCTGATTGTCAGGAATATTTCTCCGGGCTTGCCTCCGTATAGCCACACGGCATCCGTGAGATCGGGGCCCATCCCACCCGCCAGATCGTAACCGTGGCAACCGGCGCAGTTCATTTTTCCAAACAACTCCTCCCCTGCCGCGACAGCGTCTTGGCTGTTTGCAAAAGGATTCTTGCTGTCCGCGGTGACGGCATCTGCGACAGGTTGGGCCATTGCCACAGAACCCAAAGCAAAGCCCCCAAGGATTATAGCACCCAGAAGACGAAACTGCTTCATCTGATAGCTATCAATGGACGCTGCGAGTTGCGCTAAAGGGCGGCACTGCCACGGGGGACTCCGTCCTAAGCTGAGATTCACCCGACCCGTTGGACAGGCCGTCCAAGGAAAAGACATACAACGTATTACCACCGGGTGGATATCCGGGTACTTTCCCAGAGGTCCTCGATGCCCCGCCGACACCGGCATAGATCGCGATATATTCCCTGTGGTCCGGGCCAAGATATGCAATCGGCGCGCTCGTGATTCCCGAACCCACTTTCTGAGACCACAGCACCTTCCCGGTTCGCGCGTCAGCA
Organism: Rhizomicrobium sp.; assembly: GCA_036268715.1. GTDB lineage: Bacteria > Pseudomonadota > Alphaproteobacteria > Micropepsales > Micropepsaceae > Rhizomicrobium. The sequence continues at coordinate 8,442 of DATATP010000163.1, forward strand.
GCGCGAAACCAACCGTCGAGCGTGCCATAAAACACCAGATCGGACGCAGTCACGGCGACACCGGTCCACGGCATCATGTCTTCCTTAATGGTCCAAATTCTCTTCCCTTTGACGGGATCCCACGCAATGAATTCGCCCCAGTTTCCTCCCGGGCCCGCGCGCCGGTTCCGACCCTCCATGCCGTTGTAGGGAGAGCCGGGAATGTAGGAAACGACATGGTTGGCCAGATCCCAACAGTTATTGAAAACGGGCGCGTAAAGCAGCCCCGTACGCGGCGAGAAGGCGGCGGGATTCCAGTTCTTCGCCCCAATATCTGCCGGACAGATGTTGTCAGTAAACGTTCCGACCTTCGGCTGCTTATCTTCATTTACGACGGGCATGCCCGTCGAAAGATCTATGCGCTTGGCCCAGTTTTGATAGCCATAAGGCTCAGCTACCAGCACTTCGCCTGTGGTCCGGTCGATGGTGTAAGCAAAGCCGTTGCGATTGAAATGTACCAACACTTTGCGCCGTCCGCCCTTCCAGGGAATCTCGATAAGAATATTCTCGTTGACGCCATCGAAATCCCACTGGTCATGCGGCGTATATTGATACGCCCATTTTGCAGCCCCTGTATCGGCGTCCCGGGCGAAGACGGCGGAGCTCCACAGATTATTCCCTGGACGCTGTGATGGTGTGCGCGGGCCCGGGTTCGAAGTACCGTAATAAATCTCGTTAAGTTCGGGATCGAAAGAAACCCAACCCCATGCCGCAGAAGCGCCTTGCTTCCACATGCCCTCGGGCCAAGTTTTCACGCCCAGATCTTTTCCAACCATAAAACTATAAAAGGGTTTGAAGTCGTCTCCGATGAGCACGTCTTTATCCGGCCCATTGGAATAGGCCCTCCAGGCGATTTTGCCGTCCTTGACGTTTAGGGCCGCAAGCCAGCCCATGTCGCCCATCTCGCCGCCGCTATTGCCAACATAGACCTTGTCGCCGAAGACGACCGCCGACATGGTCATGGTGGAACCGGTTTTGACATCGTCCAGCTTAGTCCGCCAGACCTCCGTTCCGGTTTTGGCGTCAACCGCAACGGTGTTGTCATCCAAAAGATTGTAGATCAACTTGCCGTCAGCATAGGCCCAGCCACGCAGAACCACTCCACAGCACGCTTCGCCCACCGAACTCGGATTTGGATTGGGTTCGAACATCCATTTTATCGGGGCACCCGGCTTGGTCAGATCAAGCGCGTATGCGATGTTCGGAAAGGGCGTAACAATATACATCGTGTCATCGATGACCAGCGGGGCGCCTTCCCGCCCGTACATTCCCCCATCCGAAAAGCTCCATGCCATACGCAAGCGCGAAACGTTGGAGCGCGTGATCTGTGCCAGTGGGCTATATCGAGTATTGGCATAGTCGCGAGCTTGCCGGGCCCACTCGCCCGGGGGGTCGTTGGGAGCAAGATTCGCCGTTGCGCCCGTCAATGAAAGCGCGCCAGCGGTTGAATTCGCGCCGGTGGCTGGGCTGGCGCCAATGGTCGGACGTGTGTGATCGATTTTGGCCGCGCTTGTGGTTAAACCTGCGCCAAACGACGTGCGGCAAAGGCCAGCGGCGACAATTGCGCTTAACGAAATCACGCGGATCCAAGTGACCATTCGGACTCTTCACTCCCTGGTGCAACTGAATAAAGGCATGAGGCACGTTTGCGGCACCCTACAATCCTAGGCGCCGCAAACTTCGAGAAAGATGCGCCCTTAAAAATCTGTTCTGAACCCAATCGAGCTTATGCGACCGATCGGATTGGAGACAAAGCCATCAAACCCAATTCCCCCGACGCCTTGGCCGTTGGTGTTGCCGCTGTAGAATGGCGGGTCGGAGTTGAGGATGTTTTTGACATCTATGTAAACGGAGGCATTACCGAATAGGCCCGTTTCACCGAAGTTATATTCGCCATGCACGTCAATGGTGGTATTGGCATCGACCCTATCACCGCCACCGCGGGGGCTGCCAAGAGCATCGGTGACAACCGGAATCAAGGTCGTATTGCTCCAGTTATGATATCCGCCGGTGTAGTTCACGAACGTGTCGAAAGAAACATCACCGAAAGTCCAGCCGCCCTGCAGGCGCGCGTGCCCCTGAATTGCGGGGAATGTGGCATTGCTCCCAACGCTTCCGAGCAGGCTGTACTCAACGCCCGGGAATTCCTGCAAGAATTGGGTGAACCAGGTAGAACTACCGCCAAGTCTGAACTCTCCGAGCCGGTCCGTCTCCATGTCATACATGAAACTAAGGTCGACCCCTTGAACGCGCAGGTTGACATAGTTTCCGAGATCGTGGTTTCGCAGGAAATAGACAGTAGCCGGCAACGGGCTATCCAGCGTGCTGCCATTGGCGATGTTGGTGAACGTGTTTATTTGGGCCGTTGTACAACCCGTCGGACAAATCGTCAGAAGATGAAGCGGCAGAATATCGATCTGCTGTGCCGTACCCACGGAATCCGACCCATTCTTGAATCCGTTGTTCCACAGCGTGACCGAAGAGGTAAAGCCCGGGAGGAACGACGGCGTAAAATCAAATCCCACCGACCAGCTGTTTCCGGTTTCCGGTTTGGCGTTCGGGCCAATGCCCAAGCTACGCGTCAGACCTTGGTTGATGGAAGTTCCTAGCTGGCAGTAGGTCGTTACACCGGCGCAACCCGGTATTTGGGTCACTTGGGGATAAAGGGAAACCGGCACATTGATTGTGCTGTCAACGCTTGTTCCGCCAATGCTGCGACGATATCCGGCAGACGGTATTCCGATGGTAGCCAGCGGGGGGGGCCACGAATGCCGATGCATAATTCGCCCGCAGTTTCAGGTCGTCATATATTTTCCAGTTGACGGCATACTTCGGATTCGCCGTCGGCCCTACGTCGCTGTACCGGTCATAGCGACCTGAAATATCGATGTCGAGGCTTTGCACCAGAGGGACACCCATGTCTGGCGAGATCATAGGTGCGACAAGCTCCGCATAGCCGGAATAAACATTTCGGGCGAGCGAAAACTTGAAATAATCTGAAAGCCCGGCTGAGGCACCTAACCCGCCCGCGGCAATGGTGGCTACATCCTGGGTCACCCACATATATTCTGCACCTACGGCGACACGGAGCGGACCAGCAGGAAGATCAGCAAGTATGCCTTGCACTTCCAATTTTGAGTCGTTGAAATTGTTCCAGTGCGTGTTGTCCTGGTTCTGAGAATAAAGTTGCTTCAACGTCGCCGCGGACGTACTTCCCCCGTTTACATTCCACACGTCGAGGGCGTTTGCAGTCGTCAGGGGCGTGTTGAGCGCTATAATATTTCCGCTGCCCACGCTGGTGGTGGTGGACAGCCGCTTTGAAATGAGACTTGCTGATTCAACGGCCCCGCCGAATTCGCAGAAAGACTGGATAATTTGCTGTTCGGGCCTACCAACCGCTACGCAGGTCTCTTTCCATATCTCCCAAATCCGTCACAAGGACGCCGCTTGCCGTTATAGTTTCATGGTATTTCTGAATCCGCGCCCAGAACTGGTTAGTCTGGCAAAATTCCGGTCCGAGATGATGCCGGGCGTGAAGAGGCATTGGCGGTCCTATGTCCCGCGGCTTGCGGCAGGTGACCGCTTCCGGGGCTCCCGCGCCAATGGGATTGTCCACCATTGGACGGTCAATAATCGTTTTGCCGTCGGCACCCAGGTCCTTGCCGTGGGCGGCCAATTCGGCCCAAACGCTGTTCCGCGCGCAGATTTTGGGACCGAAAGCACCCGGGTCTGAAAGCCTTTGCGGAGCACGGCAAATGATGGCGGCTGGATCGCCGTTTCCGCTGGGCGTGACCTGCAAGACCGGCTGACTGTTCGCGTCATGGCCGCAAGCAGGTAGCAATCCAAGTGCCATCGAAGTTGCGAACGTTGCGGAAATTAAAACAGCGCCTGCTGACCGCCTCATGGCTGATCCTCCCATCGTGGCCAAGGGATGCTAGTCTCGTCACAACGAACGCGCCAGACCTTGTAGGTCCTGGGCGGAGCCGAGCGCTGGAGTTCGTCCTGGTGCATCCGATGGTCCGCGCCAATCTTGGCCACCTTTGAAAAGGTGCTTCCGCTGAAGCTCAGCTTCGCAACAGCAGCTGCAGACTGGAGGTAATCAGGGCATGGCGAGCATCTGCACAAAGAGCGCAAGTCTTGAGAATTGCGTCCAGGGACGCATTCCAATGAATGCCAATGAGACCGGCATAGTCATCGGCCATGCGGGGAAACACGAAATCGGTGGATCAGACGTGACAGCCCTGCGGGGCTGCTGTCCCTACTGCCACCCCAAATTGCTGGGGGCCATGGCACGGCTTCATAGTGATAATTTACGCGGCAGTGGAAGTGCTACCCGGTAGCGAGGTAATGGCTCTCGACAATATCCGAAACCGGGTAATCTCCGGGTAGCGGTGAGATTACGCCTAAGTGATTCAAAGAAAAGGATTTGTCGTCGAACCGGCATTTTAAGTCCGTTGCGTCTACCATTCCGCCACGCCCCCGGACGCGACCCGGTCTTGTAGCGATAGTCGGCGCGACTTTTAAGTCCTCCGGTGCATCTGGATTGCGCTGTGCGGGAGGG
>DATATP010000164.1:0-1803 GCA_036268715.1 Rhizomicrobium sp.
GCGCGCGCGGTGGCAAGTGCCAGTGGGAGATCGTCGGCGGTCTGCGCCACCTTCATGCCGCGTCCGCCACCGCCCGCCGTCGCCTTGATGAGAACCGGATAACCGATCTTGGCCGCCACGCTTGCAGCATCTTCGTCACTCACCGCGCCGCCGGAACCGGGCACAGTCGGAATACCCAATGCCTTCACCGCTTTGATAGCGGTGATCTTGTCGCCCATCATGCGGATGTGCTCGGGCGTGGGGCCGATGAAGGTGAGCTTGTGGTCGCGCACGATCTCGGCGAAGCGCGCGTTCTCCGACAGGAATCCATAGCCCGGATGGATCGCTTCCGCGCCCGTGATCTCGCAGGCGGACAGGATTGCCGGGATGTTCAGATAGCTTTGGGCCGCGGGCGGCGGCCCGATGCAGACGCTCTCGTCCGCAAGGCGCACATGCATGGCGTCGGCGTCCGCGGTGGAATGGACCGCGACGGTGGAGATTCCCATCTCCTTGCAGGCGCGGTTGATGCGCAGCGCGATCTCGCCGCGATTGGCGATGAGGACTTTCTCAAACATCAGGCGAGGATAAGCAGCGATTGGCCGAATTCTACCGGCTGGGCATCGTCGATGCAGATTTCCGTCACCGTGCCGGAGCGGGGCGCCAGGATGGGATTCATCGTCTTCATCGCTTCGATAATCATCAGGGTCGCGCCTTCCTTCACCGTGTCGCCGACTTTCACGAAAGGCGGCTTGCCGGGCTCCGGCGAGACATAGACGGTGCCGACCATCGGCGAGGGCACGGCCCCGGCGGCGGGGCCGCTGGGCTTGGCGGCGTCCGCCGGTGCGGCGGCGGTAACGGTTGTCGCGGCGATCGGCACCGCGTGCGAAACAGCGTGCACACCGGCGCGCACGACGCGCAGGCGCATGCCGTTATGTTCAACTTCGATTTCGGTCAATTCGGTTTCGCGCAGCAGCGAGGCAAGCTCCCGAATGGCGTCGGAATCGACATTCGTCTTTTCCTTCCTGCTGCCATTCGTGATGCGCTGGCCCAGATCCTTCATGTTCATTCTTTTTGTTCCTTGAGAAGCCCCGCCATCGCATCGACTGCGATCACATAACCGGCGGCGCCCAGCCCGCAGATCATGGCGTCCGCCGCTTCAGCGATGAAAGAACGGCGGCGGTAATTTTCCCGCTTGTAGGGATTAGACAGATGCACTTCGATCAGCGGATTGGTCAGCGCGCGGCAGGCATCGAGCAGCGCGACCGAGGTATGCGTATAGGCCCCTGCGTTGAGGATCACGCCGCACCCCATGATCCGCGCCTCCTGTATCCAGTCCACCAACACGCCCTCATGGTTGGACTGCTTGAAGGCGACACCAAGGCCATGCGCTTTGGCCCGGGCCGTGACCGCCTGCTCGATATCGTCGAGCGTGTTGCTGCCATAGACCTCCGGCTCGCGCGTCCCAAGCAGGTTGAGATTCGGGCCGTTCAGGACGTAAATCGGGAAAGTCTTTGAACTCTTTGGCACTTTCGAGGCCACGGGAACTCCGGCTGAGGGGGTGGTTCGGGGCCTTATAATGCCCCTTGGCGGCGGCGGAAACCACCGATGTGCGGCTTAGTTCATTGACTTCCCGGCCCGATTATTGACGATCCGCCCATCCCTGGGGTGCCGGAAACGGCTGAGATCGGTGTTTGGCCCGAGTCCCTTAGAACCTGATCCGGCTGATACCGGCGTAGGGAGCGGAGCGCTGTTGCTTCCTTCCGAGATACGAGGCGAAGCATGACGCTCAATGTCACCATCAACGGCGAGGCGCGGTCTTTCGGC
>DATATP010000165.1:0-4333 GCA_036268715.1 Rhizomicrobium sp.
ATCCGGTTATAGGTGGCGGTCTCGGCGACGTCGCCAACGAACGCGGCGTTGCGTTGGCTCAGGCGATGACGGATCGGTGCGTTTTAGCAATTAGCGACTGGAAGGCCTTCGAGTTCTTAAAACCCTAGTCGGTTGCACCAGGCGGACAAATCTTGTGGGACAGTAACGTGCATGACCTTCGTTGCAGCGTTCTTTGAATGTAAGTTGGATGGAGCGCGCAGCAGCGAACTGTTTTCGTGTGGTGATCAGTTGCAAATTGAGTAGTCGTTCACACAGGTGAAGCTTAAGCGGCGCTGGCTCGTTCTCTTCTGCGAACAACGGCGCCGTTTTCGAAATGCACTGCTCTCGCGAGAATTTCTCTTCAATGCCAGTAGGCTCCCATTCACGGGCCGATTGAAGCGAAGCGATTGCAGGCAGTCGCCTTTCGCCGCAAACGAAATGAAACGCCGCGACGAAAGCGGAGCGCCGAGGTTCAAACGCAGGACCATCGTTATGGTGGAAAGGCCTGTCCACCGACGTTCTCCGGCAAGCGCGCTTACCAGGAAGGTGCTGGTTTTGTGGTAGCTGACGAGCTTTCTGCTGACTTGTTTCGACGGCGTCTGCGCGTAGCCCCCGTCACACGAACTCCGGCAGTCGACGTGTTCGGGTTGGCGATCGCGCCATCGTTCTTGCTGGCCATCTGCTCAATTCCCTCGTTCGGAAATCGCGAAATTCGCCGTCAACGTTTGCCCCCTAGGTACCAGCAAAAATACCAGCAAAACGATCGGCTGCAGCGGGCGCTTTCGCGAACTTTTACTCATGTTTTCAAATGGGAAGCCCAAATTCTCCTGAAAAATCAGGAATCGAACTAGGGCTGCAAACTATTGTTATTGCTCATGTTTTATGCGTGGTGCCCCTGGCCGGAATCGAACCAGCACTCCTTGCGGAACTCGATTTTGAGTCGAGCGCGTCTACCAATTCCGCCACAGGGGCTTGTCGCGAACAGCCCCGAGGGTGGCAAGGGCTGGGTCGCGAAGCCGGCGGAATATAGCGGGCGCACCCTCCCGGTCAACCCGCCGGGACCGTTAATCCGAAACGTGGTTGCCGGCCGTTTGCAGCCCTTCGCGCCTCGCATAGGTGCTGCCAAAAACACTCCCAAAAACACTCCAGTGTGATCGCGCGCCCCGCGCCAGCGCCTCGACAGTAGGTTGCGCGCGGGATACGACGCTTTTGAACAGGGAGATGACCGTGACGCTGCATGCCACCGCCCATCCGTCGCACCTGCGCGGCGACGTCAATCCGGCACTGACGGCGGCACTTGCCGTCACGATGATTGCGGCGGCGACGCTGGCGGGGGCCTGGTTCTTTCAACTGGTGCTGGATATCCGGCCCTGTCCGCTCTGCCTCGAACAACGCTATGCCTATTATCTGGCGATTCCGCTCGGCGTCGTGGTGGCGATCGCCGCGGCCAGGGGCGCCCCCCGCGCGGTGTTATTGGCCGGCCTCGTGCTGCTGGCGCTGGCAGCGCTCGGCAATGCCTGGCTCGGCACCTATCACGCCGGGGTCGAATGGGGGCTTTGGCAGGGACCGACCGATTGCACCGGTCCGGTCGGCAATCTCGGCAGCGCCGGCAATCTGCTGGAGCGGCTCGACACCGTGAAGGTGATCCGCTGCGACGAGGTGCAGTGGCGCTTTCTCGGCCTGTCGCTGGCCGGCTACAATGTGCTGATCTCGCTGCTGATGGCCGCCATCGCAGCCTGGGGTGCCGTCAGGACCGCCAGGCAAGCTTAGTCGTCGACATCCACCTGCGGGCGTCCGAACAGATGGACGATGCCGGGCGTCGCGATGGTGACGAACACAAAACGCGACAGATGATGCGCACCGACGAAGATCGGGTCGATATGCAGGGTCAGCGCCAGCGCCAGCATGGCGTCCATCGCGCCCGGCGCGAACGCGACGAGGACATCGGCGAGCCGCACCTGGGTGGTCAGCGCGATCACCGCGACGAAAAGCCCGGAAATAATAATGGCCATCGCGAACGATCCCAGCGCCGCATTGACGTGGCTGAACAGGGTTTTCGCCTTCATCCGCGCGAACCGCGCGCCGATCAGCGAGCCGATGCCGACCAGCGCTATCCCGCGCACCCAGGGCGGCAGCCCGCCCTCGACCAGTCCGGTGCCATGCAGCATGCTGGAGCCGATCATCGCGCCGAACATCCAGCTCGCCGGAAATTTTATCAATCGCAACAGCAGTGCCACCGCCACCGAAGCGGCGATCAGTTCGGCCAGCTCAAGCGGCGAGGCGATCGGCAGCGTCATGGCGGATGGCGACGACGGGGCGAGCCCGGTCGCGGCCAGCAGCATCGGCAGCGCCGCGGTGAGGATGATGACGCGCACGGTCTGCACCACCGCGATCGCCGGCACGTCGGCGCCCCGCTCGGCGGCGAGGATGGTGATCTGCGACAGCGCGCCGGGGCTTCCGGCCAGAAACGCCGAGGTCCGGTCCCAGCCATGGATACGTTGCAGATAGAGGCTGGAGCCGAAGGTCGAGCAGAAGGTGGCCAGCGCCAACAGCGCGATGGTCCAGGGATAGGCACCCATATGTTGCAAGAGTTGCCGCGACACCAGCGAGCCCAGCGAAATGCCGAGGAATACCAGTACGGTCTGGGTCAGGATCGGCGGCACCGCAAGCGGCCGGCCTGCGATCGCGGCGATGCCCACCGCGATCATGGCGCCGGAAATCAGCCCGCCCGGCAGATGCGCCAGCAAAAACAGCGCCCCGCCGGCGGCGCCGATCGCCAGCGTTTCGAGCACGTTCAGGATTGTGGTGCGGCTGGGGATGGCGGACGCCATCGATGCGGGAATGAGGCTCACGCCACTTTATGGCAAATCCCGGCACCGGGGACAATTGCCACAACGCAACTGCAGCAATGCATCGTTTTTCACCTTCGCTCCAAGGAAGGTTGCCGCTCATCAAGAAGCGTGCCGCTCAACAGGAAGGTTGGGTTGCCGGGCAGCGCGACCCCACCCTCCCCCTGTGCCAGACCTGTGCCAAGGGGAGGGCGAAGCTAAGTCGATGAAGTGAAATTACTTCTTGTCAGCCGCGGTCTTCTTGCATTCGGAGCGGAATTTCTTGCGCTCCTTGCCGTGCAGTCCCTTGGCGTCGGCTTCCTTGGAGCATTCCAGCGAAGCGGCGCTGTGCACCATCGGCGCCTTCTCGGCCTTGGCGGCGGGCGCGGGGGCGGCGGTTTGGGCGAAGGCGGAGCTCATCAGCAGCATGGAAGCGAAAGCGGTTGCGACCGCGCGGGAAGAAATAGTCGTCATGGGGCACCTCGGGTTGAAGAGGGGCGCAACGTCGCGGTTCGATGCTGAACCGTGGATGAATGAATCCGGGGGAAGCGCGTTTTCAAGGCCAGGATATTTTGGGCCCCAGGATTGATCGCGCCTTTGTCGCCCGCGCGCGCTGCGCTAGGATGGACGCCTCGCCATGCCCCAAGGAGACAAGGGATGACCATTCAAGCAAAATTATTGTGTGCAGTTGCGGTATCGGGTTTTGCCGCGTTCGCGACATTGCCGGCGCAGGCCCTGACCACGCAGGAGTGCAGCGCAAAATACCAGGCTGCCAAAAGTGCCGGCACGCTCAACGGCATGAAGTGGAACGATTTCCGGAAAGCCGAATGCTCGGCGGATGCGGCTGCCGCTCCTGCTGCGGCCCCCGCCGCAGCCCCGGCGCCGAAGACGACCGAGGCCAAGCCGGCGCCTGAGCCGAAGCCCATGGCCGCACCCGTCGCCGTCGGCAACGCCGTGTTTCCGTCCGCGGTGGATCCGAAATACGCTTCGGAATCCCCCGGTAAGGGCCGCATGCATACCTGCGTCGATCAATACAAAGCCAACAAGGCCACCAACGGCAATGGCGGCCTGAAGTGGATCATGAAGGGCGGCGGCTACTACAGCGAATGCAACAAGAAGCTGAAGGGCGCCTGATCAGGATTTGAGGAACACGGGCGCGGCATTATCGCTGCGCCCGTGTTTCCATTTCGCCGACCGCGTACTAGGGTTCCGGTTTGGCTGGTCTGAATCAGCCTCGTCGTTTGTTTTGTTAGGCATGGTCTTGTCTGAAAACCGGTTTCCATGTTTCGAGATCATGCCGTTGGATCGCGCCGGCGCAACCGGGGCTCCCGCGTGATCATCTCCACCCTGCAAGGCCTATTGGGACTGCTATCGGGATCGCTGGTTGGATTTTCGCTGGGCCTGGTTGGCGGCGGCGGATCGATCCTCGCGGTGCCGCTGATGGTCTATGTGGTCGGCGTGCCCGACGCCCATCTGGCGATCGGCACCAGCGCCATCGCGGTCGC
>DATATP010000166.1:0-23798 GCA_036268715.1 Rhizomicrobium sp.
GAGCATCCGCAAGGCCTGATCGACCGGGCTCGCTTCGGGCGCAGTATCAAGGCGCTCGGTGCGGCAGACTACCAGCTGGTGCACCACGCCTCCAACGGCCGCAGCGTCTACAGCTTTTGCATGTGCCCCGGCGGCACGGTGGTCGCGGCAACCTCCGAGGAAGGCCGGGTGGTTACCAATGGCATGAGCCAATATTCCCGCAACGAACGCAATGCGAATGCGGGCATCGTGGTCGGCGTCACACCCGATGCGGATTACCCAGGCCATCCCTTGGCAGGCATCGCTCTGCAACGACATTGGGAAAGCAATGCCTTTGTCACGGGCGGCGGCGCTTACGCCGCGCCGGCGCAGCGTGTGGGAGATTTTCTCGCCGGCCGCGCGTCAACCACGCTGGGCGCGGTCGCGCCGTCCTATCGGCCAGGCGTCACGCCGACTGATCTGTCCGCCTGCTTGCCCGACTACGCCATTGCCGCGATCCGCGAGGCGCTGCCGGTCTTCGGCCGCCGGATCAAGGGTTTCGACATGGACGATGCGGTGTTGACGGGCGTGGAGACGCGAACCTCTTCGCCGGTTCGCATCCCGCGGGGGGCAGATTTCCAGAGCCTCAACACGCGGGGCCTTTATCCCGCGGGCGAAGGCGCCGGTTTTGCCGGTGGGATTCTTTCCGCCGCTATCGATGGCATCAAAGTCGCGGAAGCCGTGGCCAAAAGCATGGTGGCGGACGCGGCGGCGCTTGCGCTTTCCTGAGATACGGCCGGCCGGAAATTGCAGCTCGAGCATAGCGCCAGCGGGTTTCGGCTAGCGAATTAGGGCAACGCCCGGCGCAGAGCGCGCTTTCTGGAGAACGTGGGTTCCTAGCGCCCGTTAAGTCCTTGATCGCCGGTGTGACGCTTTGCTGCCCTTGCCGCGACAGCTTGCGACATTCCCAGGGCTGCACCGGGTAGAATTCCGGTTATATTTGGGCAACAAAGGGGAACGGGACAGGGCCGGCCCGGAAAGTTCCGGCACGCGCCACCACAGATCGCAGCATGAACGCCTTTCGCCCGGAGCCTGTCGGCTTATGACCTGGATCGTCAAGGTTGCCCTGGAGCGGCCCTATACCTTCATTGTGCTGGCGCTGTTGATCCTGATTTTTGGACCACTGGCGGCGCTGCGGACGCCGACCGACATCTTTCCAAATATCGGGGTGCCGGTGATCGCGGTGGCGTTCAATTATTCCAACATCTCGCCGGAAGAGATGGCGGGACGCATGATCGCACCGTTCGAGCGCATCCTGTCCTCCAATGTGAACGATATCGAGCATACCGAAAGCCAGTCGATGCCGGGGCTAGGCATCGTCAAGATATTCCTGCAGCCCGATGCCAATCTGCAGCTCGCCACCTCCCAGGTCACCTCGACGTCCCAGACCACCATCCGCCAGATGCCTCCGGGTACCCAGCCGCCGCTCATTCTCAATTACAACGCCTCCACCGTGCCGGTGCTGCTGCTGGCCTTCTCCTCCAAGGTGCTGTCGGAGCAGCAGGTGCTGGACTATTCGCAGAATTTCGTGCGCCCTCGGCTGGTGACCGTGCATGGCGCGACCGTGCCCTATTCCTATGGCGGCAAAAGCCGTCAGGTCCAGGTCGATCTCGATCCCCAGGCGATGCAGGCGCGGGGCCTGTCAGCAAGCGACGTGCAGAACGCCATCGCCAATCAGAACATGATCGCCGCCCCAGGCAATATCAAGATCGGGTCCTATCAGTATACGGTGAAACTCAACAGCGCTTCCGACACGATCGAGCAGATGAACAACTTGCCGATCAAGACCGTCGGTGGCGCTACCATTTATATGCGCGACGTCGGCCATGTGCGGGACGGCAACCCGCCGCAGCAGAACGTGGTTCATGTCGACGGCTCGCGCGCCGTGCTGTCCCAGGTGTTGAAGAACGGCGTGGTTTCGACCTTGGACGTGGTGCAGGGCATCAAGGACGCGCTGCCCCTGCTCAAGCAGCAGCTTCCCGATTCCCTCAAGATCGACATTTTGAGCGATCAGTCGCTGTTCGTGAAGGCCGCGGTGAATGGCGTGCTGCGCGAAGGAGCAATCGCGGGTCTGCTCACCAGCCTGATGATCCTTCTGTTCCTTGGCAGCTGGCGATCGACCGTGATCATCGCGACCTCGATTCCCCTCGCCGTCCTATCGGCGGTGATGGCGCTGTGGTTGACCGGACAAACGCTCAACATCATGACACTGGGCGGCCTTGCGCTCGCGGTGGGCATCCTGGTGGACGACGCCACGGTCACCATCGAGAACATCAATTGGCACCTGGAGCACGGCAAGTCGGTCTATGACGCGATCATGGATGGCGCTCGCCAGATCGTGCAGCCGGCCTTCGTCTCCCTGCTTTGCATCTGCATCGTGTTCGTGCCGATGTTCGGCCTGCCCGGCGTTTCCGGTTATCTGTTCGTGCCGATGGCCCTGGCCGTGGTGTTCGCGATGACCGCTTCCTTCATTCTGTCGCGAACCTTGGTGCCGACGCTGGCGCATTATCTGCTGCGGCCGCATGAGCTCGACGCGCATGGCCATCACACCGAAGGCGACCATCTGCTTGGACGGCTGCAGGGTCGCTTCGAGGACTGGTTCGATCTCGCACGCGAGCGGTATCGCAACCTGCTGGCCCTGGCGATGGGTCAGCGCAAGGCGTTCGTGATCGGATTCATGGCCGCGGTCGCCCTTTCCTTGTGCCTGACACCCTTCCTGGGCTCGGACTTCTTTCCCGCGGTCGATTCCGGCCAGATCACCTTGCATGCCCGCACCCCGGCGGGAACCCGGATCGAGGATACGGTGCAGATTTTCGAGGCCATCGAACGGCAAGTCCGCCGCGTCATTCCCGGAAGTGAACTCGCGACCTTGGTCGACAATATCGGCCAGCCTTACAGCCCGACCAACATCATCTATTCCAATTCGGGCCTGGCCGGCGGTCAGGACGGCGATATCCTGATCAGCCTGAAAGAGAACCACCGTCCCACCGCCGACTATGTGCGCCGCCTGCGTGAAGTGCTGCCGCGCGTCTTTCCGGATACGCAATTCTCCTTCCCGCCGGCGGACATTGTCAGCCAAATTCTCAATTTCGGCACGCCGGCACCGCTGGACGTGCAAGTCACCGGCACCGACCGTGACGCCACCATGGCCTATGCCACCAAACTGCTGCGGCAATTGCGCCACGTTGCCGGCATCGCGGACACGCGGATTCAGCAATCGGACGATTATCCCCGGTTGCAGGTGGATGCCGACCGCAGCCGCATGGCGCGGCTGGGCATCACCGAACGCGACGTGACAAACGCGCTGGCCACGGCGCTTGCCGGTACCGGCCAGACGGCGCCCAATTTTTGGCTGAATCCCAAGAATGGCGTGAATTACAACATTGTCGCACAGACGCCGGAATATAGCCTGGACTCTCTCGGTGCGCTGGAAAACCTGCCAATCACCGGCGCATCGGGCGCTGCGCCGCAGGTCCTGGCCGGACTTGCCGATATCCATCGCGATCAGGGTGCCGCGATCGTCACGCACTACAACATCCTGCCAACCATCGATATCTATGCGACGACCCAGGACCGCGCCCTGGGCGCGGTCGCAACCGACGTGCAGAAAATTGTGGATGCCAACAGCAAATCTCTGCCGCGTGGCGCTACCGTCACCTTGCGCGGGCAGGTCGTCACCATGCGCACCGCGTTCACCGGCCTGTTCCAAGGCCTCGCAATCGCGGTACTGCTGATTTATCTGTTGATCGTCGTCAATTTCCAGTCCTGGACCGATCCTTTCGTCATCGTCACCGCCCTGCCGGCGGCGCTCGCCGGCATCGTCTGGATGTTGTTCGTCACCGGCACAACCCTGTCGGTTCCCGCGCTGACCGGGGCGATCATGTGCATGGGGGTGGCGACGGCCAACTCGATCTTGGTGATCAGTTTCGCGCGCGAGCGGCTGGCGGTCCATGGCGACGCGGTCCGGGCTGCGGTGGAAGCGGGTGTCACCCGTTTCCGCCCCGTGATCATGACGGCCCTAGCGATGATTATCGGTATGGCCCCAATGGCGCTTGGCCTAGGCGAAGGCGGCGAGCAGAACGCTCCGCTGGGCCGCGCCGTCGTTGGAGGTCTCCTCTTCGCCACCTGCGCGACCCTGATGTTCGTGCCGGTGGTATTCAGCCTGCTGCATGGCCGCGCCGCTACCAAAGCGGCACCCGCCAGATCCGGAGAAGTTTATGCCTGACAAGACCCAGGAAGATGGGCCGCATGGTTCCAGCGCCGGCGAGGATTTGCTGCGTCACACCACGCCACGATACCTGAAACTGGCGGGAATCGTTGCGCTATTGGTCGCCGTGGCAGTGGCGGGTCTGGGCATTCTTTCCCGGGTCCGCGCCGATCAGACGGTCGCGGACTGGACCGCGGACCAGGCGGTGCAGACGGTGCAGGTGATCGCGCTCAGTCATGCGGCCAAGGGTGGCACGCTTTCCCTGCCCGGCGACGTACAGGCTTTCATCAGTGCGCCGATCTACGCTCAAGTCTCCGGCTATGTGAAAAAATGGTATGTCGATATCGGCGCACCCGTGAAGGAGGGCCAGCTTCTGGCCCAGATCGATCCACGGCCCTATCAGGCCGCGCTCGACCAGGCGCAGGGGCAGAATGCGCGCGATATCGCCACCCTCGCCAATGCCCGGGTCGATCTTGGCCGCTACCAGAGCCTGGCGGCGCAGAATGCGATTTCGGCCCAGCAGCTCGCCACCCAGCAGACCACGGTAGCCGCCCAGGTCGGTGTGGTGCAGACCGACAAGGCGGCGGTCGATCAGGCCCGCATCAACCTTGAATATACAGGCATCGTCGCGCCGTTCGCCGGTATCATCACCAGCCGCAGCGTCGATATCGGCCAGCTCGTCACGGTTGGAACGACGTCGGGCACACCGTTATTCACGGTGTCCGACCGCAACCGCCTGCGCATCTATGTGCGGGTGCCGCAGGTCTATGCCGGGGTTGTCAGGCCCGGCATGGTCGCAAGCTTTTCGGTCCCGGAATACCCGGCCCGCAGCTTTAACGCCACCCTCGCCGCCAGCGCCGATGCGGTCTCCACCCAGTCGGGTACCTTGCTGGTGCAGTTCCAGATCGACAACCGGGACGGCGCCATCCGGCCTGGCGATTATGCCGATGTGAAACTCGGCCTTCCCGCCGGCAGCGGCGGCCTGCGCTTGCCCGCCACGGCACTGATCTTCCGGGACCAGGGGCTGATGGTGGCGACGGTTGGGCCGGACAATCGGGTGCTTCTGAAGCCAATCACCCTGCGCCAGGATATGGGCGCGACGGTGATGGTGGCGTCGGGCCTGACCTTGAAGGACCGGGTGATCGACAATCCGCCGGATTCCTTGCAAGCGGGAGATGTGGTGCGGGTGACAGCCAAGGATGCGAGCTGACACTAGAGCATGATTGCGCTTCTTTGAATCGCGATCATGCTCCAAGTTATTGATTGTCGCGCGATCTTACGGAAAACCGGTTTCCACTTTTCCGGATCGCGCTCTAGCAGGCTGCGCATCCTCTCGCGTATAAGGCTGGTGCATCCAGTCGGGATCTCTCATGCGCATCGTAAAATTCGTCGCCGTCGCGGCATTCGGCCTTATCGCTCTGGCCGCCTGCCACAAGAAGCCCGCGACGCATGATCATGCTGCCGCGCCCGCCAAGACCTATACGCTCTCAGCGGCAGACAATACGCGCTTTCTTGCTGACTATGCCGCGCGTAGCGGGGTGCATAAAACCGCGGACGGGCTGATGTATCGGGTCGTCAAGGCCGGCAACGGGCCGACCGCGCAGAGCCCGCAGGACATCGCCACCGTCACCTACAAAGGCAGCACCATCGACGGCAAAGTATTCGATCAGACCGAGCCCGGTCAGCCGCGCAGCTTTCCGGTCGGCCGGCTGATCCCCGGCTGGGTCGAGGCGCTTTCCATGATGAAGGAAGGCGATGACTGGGAATTGGCAATCCCTGCCAGCCTTGGTTATGGCGCGCAAGGCGCGGGCGATGCCATCCCCCCCAATCAGACCTTGGTGTTTGAGATGCATCTGCTGAAGGTGCAACCCGCACAGTAGCGCATTGCATCGGCCAAGCGCGGCGCGCGGATTTTAAAACCTGTAGCTCACCTGCACACCTGTCATGCGCGGCGCCAGCGGCACGCATTGCAGGATGCCCGCCGTGTCGGCAATGCCAAACGAGCCGTTGGGGGCGGAATTCAGCACCCCCTGATATTCCGGCAGACAGGCAGGCGTGTTGACGACATTGTTCATAAAGACGCCGATATCGACATTCTTATCGGCTACATTGACGACGTCGAACCGCAAATTCAGCATCCCATAGGCGCCCGTGCGCTGGCTGGGATTGAAGCCGGTCATGTTGGCGAGATACCGGCTCTGCCAATAATAATGCGCCGTGAAGGTCAGATCGTCGATCGGCACGCCAAACAAATCCTTCAATCCGCTGGCATAGGTGGCGGTCTCGTTAAGCTGCCAGGCCGGCAGCGGAAAAGGCGAGCCGGACAGGTCGGTGGTACCGGTGGGCAGCAGATAGCCCGGCGGCGGCGTATAGGTGAAATCGGTATAGCGCGCGTCGAGATAGCTGCCCGCAGCATTCAAGGTCAGCTCGGGAATCGGCAGGATGGTGATGTCCCATTCTATGCCATGGATATGGGCCGTCTTGGCGTTGAGCGTCACATTGTCGTTGGTGACGTTGTTGCAGGCATTGGCATTGTAGGCGGCCTGGGTGCACGGCCCGCCATTGTCGGTGGTGGCGATGGTGACATTGGGTAGCGCCACCAAAGTCTGGATATCGTGATAGTCCGAGAAATAGCCGTCCAGATTGATGCGGACCGGCATGTTCCAAACGGTCGAATCGGATTTGATGCCGACTTCATAGTCCGTGACATTTTCCGGCTTGGCGACGATGGCGTCGGGCTGCACGGCGGCGCTGTTGATCGCGCCGGAGCGATAGCCCGAACGGGTGGTGGCATAGACCAAGGTGCCGTCCCACAGGTCATGGTCGATCGCCAAAGTGTAAGTCGGCTTGTGGAAGCTCGCATCGACATTGGTGGCGCAGGACGCCAAGGGCTTGAGCTTGCCGGTCGTGTCGGTCAGGGCGCAGGCATGGGTCTGGCCCTGATAGGCGATGCCGTTATAGGTGACAGGGGTGGAATCGAACACGCCATTGGCCACGCCCAGGGTGGAATTGGCGGTGGCGGGGAAGATGTCGTCCTGAAGATCCAGGAAAGCGTGGCGCTCGTCATAGGTATAGCGCACACCGGCGGTGAAGCGGGTATCGGGGGTGATGGAATAGGTCGCCTGCGCATAGGCGGCATAGGATGTGTTGCGCTGGCTGTTGCGGGTCCCGTCCTGCAAGGTGATCTGCTTGCCCGATACTGGCTGCGGCGTCACCGCGCTGGGCAGATAGAGATAGAAGAGACCGCCGTCATCGGGGCTATCCTCCTGAAAGAAGAACATGCCGGTGGTCCATTTGAGGCGGTCGCCCAACGCGTTGCCGTTGACCGTCAGTTCCGATTGGTAGGATTTATAGTCCGGCACCATATATTCATAGTCCGCCGTGTCATAGGACAAGCCGCGCCCGATCGAAGTGCCGCGATTGTCCCACCAGCGATAGGCGGTCAGCCATTTCACGTCGACATCGTCGAATGTCTTGTTCACCGTCGCGGACACCGTCTGGTAATGCCCCACATCGGCGTTGCTGACGGTCTGCTCGGTGCTCCAGAAGCCGTATCGCTGTTCGCGCGCGATCGAAGCGAGCGCAGAATTATAGGCCGCCGGATTGGTACTGACCCCACTCGCGCCGCTCGCGGTCACAGTGGTGTAATAGGGCGCGATCACATGGCCGAGGAGATCGGTGAAGCCGGTACACGTGCCCGGAATATTGCAGATCGACGTTTTACCGTGGTACGGCATCTTGCCCACGAAATAGCCGAGATCGTGATAGGACGAGCCGGTATCGTGCTCCGCCGAGATGTCGGCGCGCAGCACGATATTGAAACTATCGTCGCCAACCCATTTGAGCGAGAAATTGCCCGCGATCTTGTCCGAACCCATGGCCGGCTGGTTGTTGCGATAGCCGCTTGCGGGATCGAAATAGTAATTGGCGATATAGCCTTTTTGGTCGTTCACCTGGCCGGCCGCGCGGAAGAACAGATTGTCGGCCAGCGGGATGTTGATTGCCCCTTCGACTCCACCGCGTCCGTAATCGCCGCCGGTCACGGTCACATAGCCGCCATATTTGTCGGTCGGCTCGTGGGTCGTATAGAGAATCGCGCCACCGGTCGAGTTGCGTCCGACCAGGGTGCCCTGCGGGCCTTTCAGCACCTCGACATTGTCGATGTCGAACAGCGCGCCGGTCAGGCCCACCGGCCGCGCCAGATAGACCCCATCCATATAGACCGCCGCGGCGGGATCGAAGGACATCACCGACTGGCCGGAGGAAGAATCGAAATCGCGCTGGCCGCGGATGGTGATGTTCAGCGTGTCCTGCCGGAAAGTGGTGGGCGCGATATAAACGGAGGGCGACACATATTTGAGGTCCTCGACAGTGCGGATGTTCAACTTGTCGAGGTCGCCCTGGGTATAGGCCGAGATGGCGATGGGAACGGTCTGTTCGTTCTCGGTCCGCTTCCGGGCCGTGACATACACGGTTTCGATAGGGTTGGCTTGGGCGCCGTTGCCGCTTTGGGATGAGGCACTGTCATCGCTCTGGGCCAGCGCCGGTGCCGCCAGGGCCGTGCTGGCGAGAAGCGCCATGATGAGGCGTTTGCACATGTCGATCCCCGCTGCTTTTTTACGCGCCGGCCGAAGCTCTAATGGAAATCCCGGACCAAATAAAGATGACGCCGTCGCCCGGCGCGGCCGGAAAGGTGGCGGAAATTTTCCCGAATTGGCTATATTTAGCCCTATGCAGGGAAACGGGCCAAGATGAACAAAATCGCAATGGTGACGGGCGCGGGAAGCGGCATCGGCCGGGCTGTCGCCAAAGGCTTGTCAGAGGCCGGCTATGCGCTGGTGCTGACGGGGCGCCGGCGGGCCGCGCTGGAAGAAAGCGCCAGCGTGCTCGCGGGCGAATCTCTGATCGTGCCCGCCGATGTGGGCGATCCCGCCGCGGTGAAGGCGCTGTTCGTCCGGACCAAGGAGCGCTTCGGCCGCCTGGACGTGCTATTCAACAATGCCGGCATCGGCCTACCGGCGGTGCCGATCGAAGAGCTTTCCTTCGAGCAATGGCAGGCAATCCTCGCCGCCAATCTGACGGGAGCGTTCCTCTGCACCCAGGAGGCGGTAAGATTGATGAAAGCGCAGGAGCCGCGGGGCGGCCGCATCATCAACAATGGGTCTATCAGCGCCGACCGGCCGCGGCCCCATTCCGCGCCGTATACCGCGACCAAGCACGCCATCACCGGTCTCACCAAATCGACCATTTTGGATGGCCGGCCCTTCGACATCACGGCCGGGCAAATTGACATCGGCAACGCGGCGACCGAAATGACTGAACGCATGACGCAGGGCGTGCTGCAGGCCGATGGCAGATTGGGCGTGGAGCCGCGCATGGATGCGGCCGATGTTGCGCGGGCGGTGGTCTATATGGCGAGCCTGCCGCTTTGCGCCAATGTGCCGTTCATCACCGTGATGGCGACCAAGATGCCGCTGTTCGGCCGTGGCTGAGCGCCTCAGGCCGCTCTCGCGGCGCGATCTGCCCTGTAACCACCGCCATGCGGTCCCGAATAGGGTATGATGGCCCAGGAACGGGGTAGAACTTGACCGACCGCGCAACGGAATTGCAGTCTATGCCAACGCATTGGAAGGATGCGGCGCTAAAGGCGTTGGGGATCGTTGGCAAGCCGCGTGATTTTTTCTATCGCCACCGCGCCTGGGTGCGGGTGGCGCACTGGTTGAATGCCGTTTGCCTCGCCATCCTGTTGATGAGCGGCCTTGCGATCTTTAACGCCCATCCCGCGCTCTATATCGGCAACGGCTCGGATTTTCAGCATCCGGTTCTGTCGCTCACTGCGATGCAGGACCGTGAGGGCAGCCTAACGGGTTACACCTGGATCGGCGGGCACCCCTTCAACACCACCGGCGTGTTGGGCGCTTCAAAAGAAAACGGACAATGGACAATGCGCGGCTTTCCGAGTTGGGCAACCCTGCCCGGCCCGCAATGGCTGGCGATGGGGCGGCAATGGCACTTCGCCTTCGCCTGGATCCTGGTCATCAATGCCATCCTGTTCTTCGCCTATGGCTTGTGGAGCGGACATTTTCGGCGCGACCTTTTGCCGACCGGGCGTGACATTGCCGGCCTGCCGCACGAGGTCGTCCAGCATGCGAAATTCCACTTTCCCCGGGGCGAGGCGGCGCGGCGTTACAATGCACTTCAGAAACTCGCTTATGTCTTTGTCATCTTCATCCTGGGGCCGCTGATCGTGCTGACCGGCCTCACCATGTCGCCGACCATGGATGCGGCGTTTCCAATCCTGCCGTGGATATTCGGTGGCCGGCAGACGGCGCGCACCATCCATTTCCTCTGCGCCTTTTCCTTTCTCGGTTTTTTCCTGGTGCATATCGCGATGGTGGTTCTATCAGGTACCTGGAATAATCTTCGGTCCATGCTCACCGGCTGGTATGCAATCGGCAAAGAGAATGACCATGGGTGAATCCTCCAGACGCCGCTTTGTCGCCCGGAGCTTGGCCGCCGCAAGCACCCTGATGCTCGGCGGTTGCTACGATTTGTCGGAAAAGACATGGTTTACCGACGCGCTGGGTAGCGTGGAGAGGCTGACCCGCCGCGCACAGCATCTGTTTGCCGGGCCTCATGCACTCGCGCCGGAATATTCCAAGGCCGACATTGCGCCCGTTTTCCGCGCCAACGGCACACTCGATCCCGGCACGCCCGACTATGCCGCCCATGCCGCGAGCCATTTCGAGCATTGGCGGGTGACGGTGACCGGGCTGGTGGAGAAGCCGCTGTCGCTGTCGATGGCCGAACTCAAGGCCCTGCCCTCTCGCACCCAGATCACCCGCCATGATTGTGTCGAAGGCTGGAGCTGCATCGGCGAGTGGAAAGGCACGCCGCTCGCGCTGGTGCTCGCAGCGGCGACGCCGAAGCCGAACGCCCGCTACGCGATGTTCTATTGTGCCGATCCGATGACGGCAGAAGGCGATCCCGATCATTACTATTATGAAAGTCTCGCACTCGCCGAGGCGGTTCATCCCCAGACGATTCTCGCCTATGAACTGAACGGCCAGTCCTTGCCGGTGGCCTATGGCGCGCCAGTACGGCTGCGGGCAGAGCGCCAGCTTGGCTACAAGCAGCCGAAATATGTTCGGCAGATTGATCTGGTGGAGGATTTCTCCCATATCGCACGCGGCAAAGGCGGTTATTGGGAAGACCTGGGCTACACATGGTATGGCGGTATTTGACCCAACGTCAGGCGGGTCTGCCTCAATCTTCCCAATGTTAACAGGTCACCCTCTTGTCTAGTGAGGCACCAATTCCGATATTGGGAGTTATAGAATCGCCGGTAACTGCTTTTTTATTTAAATTCCAATAACTTGGCTGGTCCATGACACTCCGCACTGTTCCTCTCGCCGCGCTTTTTCTGGCAACGCTCATGGTAAGCGCCTGCGCCTCGGCCAAGGACCCTGAAGCCCTGGCACAGAACGATCCTTGGGAATCGACCAACCGGCAGGTGTTCGCCTTCGACATCAAGCTCGACCATGCCGTGCTGCTGCCTACCGCCAAATTCTATCGCAGTGCCGTGCCGGAGCCGGCCCGCGAAGGGGTGCATAATGCCCTCACCAACCTCAATTCGCCTGTGGTATTCGCCAATGACGTGCTGCAAGGCGATGCCGACAAGGCGTCGAGCACCTTTGGCCGCTTCGTGATCAATTCCACTGTCGGGGTGGCCGGGCTGGTCGATGTCGCGGCCAAGGCGGGCATTCCCGGCCATGACAATGATTTCGGCATTACCTTGGGCAAAGCGGGCGCCGCGGAAGGCTCTTACCTGGTATTGCCTTTTGCCGGTCCCAAGCCGCCCCGCGATCTGGTCGGAGAGGGCGTCGATGTCGCATTCGATCCGGTCAATTATCTCGCCTGGGGTGGCGTCACCCTGTTCCAGCTTGTACGCGGTGGCCTGGGGGTGATCGATGACCGCGCCGCCAATATCGATACGGTGGAATCGATCGAGCGCTCCTCGATTGATTTCTATGCCACGACGCGCAGCCTTTATCGCCAGCATCGCAACGCTGAAATCAACGAAGGCAAGCCGAATATCGAGAATCTGCCGAATTATTAGAGCGGCTATTCTGCCGGCGCCGGTGGTGGGGAGTGGCCTTCCGGGGCATCGCCCATCATGCCGTGGTACCAGCGATTCCAGGTTCCGGCAGCCCAGGCGCCGAAACGATCCAGATAAAGATAGACCACCGGCGTGGTGTAGAGGGTCAGCATTTGGCTGAATAAGAGCCCGCCAACGATAGAGATGCCCAGGGGCTGGCGCAGCTCCGACCCTTCGCCCAGTCCAACAGCCAGCGGCAGAGCGCCGAGGATCGCGCCCAGAGTCGTCATCATGATGGGACGAAAGCGCAGCAGCGAAGCCCGGTAGATCGCCTCGCGCGGGGTGAGTCTGCCGCGGCGCTGCGCGTCCACCGCGAAATCGATCATGATAATCGCGTTCTTCTTGACCACCCCGACCAGCAGGATGACGCCGATGAAAGCGATCAGGCTGAAGTCGGTCTTGAAGATCAGCAGCGCCAGCACCGCTCCAACTCCGGCCGAAGGCAGGGTGGAAAGGATGGTGATCGGATGGATATAGCTCTCATACAGGATGCCGAGCACGATATAGATCGTCAGGACCGCTGCCACGAACAGCAGCGGCAGGTTCTCCAGCGACTGGCGGGCGAGCTGCAGGGTGCCGGCGGCCTCGCCATGAATTGAGATCGGCGTGTCGATCTTCGCCATGGTGCGGTTGATCGCAGTGAGAGCCTGATCCTCGGTCACCCCGGGAGGGAGATCGAAGGAAAAAGTGGTGGCCACGAATACGCTCTGATGGTTGACCGACAGCGGGGTGGTGCCGGGACCGTAGCTGACGAAAGCCGATAGGGGAACCATGGTTTCCTGGTGTGTGGAAACCGAGGCGCCGGTCGAACCCGAGGCCCGGCCGGTGCTGGTGATCGAATTGAGTTGTTGATTGCGTACCGCATCGGCGGCGGCCGCGGCGGCCGTGTCATCGCCGGTGTCCGCCGCGGAGGCCGAGAGGGGAACGCTTCCGGCCGCGCCGCTGGCGCCGGAGCCGGATGTGGCGGAGGTGACGGAGGCGCCGGTGAAGGCGCCACTCGCACCCGCCGTCTGCTGGGTCCCGTTGATGTTGCCCGCCGTCGAGACATAGATGTCGCGCAGGGTTTCCGGGCTTTGCCAGAAGTTCGGCGCAACTTCCATAATCACATGATACTGGTTCTTGTCCTTGTAGATGGTCGAGACTTGGCGTTGGCCGAAAGCATCGTAAAGCGTGTTGTCGATCTGCGAGGCGGTAAGACCCAGTCGCGAGGCGCTGGCGCGGTCGATCTTCAGATCGACTTCCAGGCCCTTGTCCTGCTGGTCGGAATTGACGTCCTCCAGTTCCGGCACGTCCTGCAGCGCGTCGGTGATCTTAGGCAGCCATTGATTGAGTTCGTCCAGCGTATCGGCCTGGACGGTGTATTGCAGCGTGCCGTTGCCCTGGCGGCCGCCGGACCGCACCCCTGTTGAGCTCATCGGGAACATGAACATGCGCGCACCGGCAATGGTATCCAGTTTCGGCCGCAGCCGCTGGATCACATCGTCCGACGTTACATAGTCCCGCTCGGCTCGCGATTTCAAAGTAATAAAGAGCTGGCCGGTATTGGTGGCGCCACCGCCGCGCCCCCCGCCGCCGCCGCCGATCGAGCCGCCCACATTCGCCACCGCCGGATCGGTACGGATGATGTTCATGAATTGGACAAATTTCTTTTCCATCGCCTGGTAGGAGATGCTCTGGTCGCCCCGGATATTGCCCAGGATGCGGCCTTCATCAACGTCGGGGAAAAAGCCCTTGGGGATGATGACGAACAGGTACCAGTTGAGGAATATCGCGATCACCAACAGCGCGATAATGGTTTTGGGATTGTCGAGCGACCAGTTGAGGGTGCGACGGTAGAAGTCCAGGCTGCGGTCGAAGGCCCCCCGCGACAACGTCATCAGCCAGTTCTCGTCCTCGGCGGTGCTGAAGTCGAGATAGGCGCACATCATCGGCGTCACGGTGAGCGACACGATCAGGGAGGTGAAGATCGCGAGGGTGAGCGTCACCGCGAATTCGTGGAACAGCCGCCCCAATATGCCGCCCATGAGCAGGATGGGAAGGAACACCGCGACCAGCGAGATACTCATGGAAATGACGGTGAAGGTCACCTCCCGCGCCCCGTTCAGCGCCGCCTCCAGCCGCGCTTCGCCCATTTCCAGGTGACGCGTGACATTTTCCAGCACCACGATCGTGTTGTCGACCACGAAACCGGTCGAGATGATCAACGCCATCAGCGAAAAATTATCCAGGCTGAAGCCGAGCAGATACATGCCCCCAAATGTGCCCAGCAGCGACAGGGGCACGGAAACCGCCGGCACCAAGGTGGCGCGCAGATTGCGCAGGAACAGGAACACGACCAGCACCACCAGGATCGTGGAAAGCATCAGGGTGATCTCCACATCATGCACCGAGTTGCGGATGGAGACTGTGGTGTCCTGGATGATCGAAAGATTGACCCCCGGTGGCAGCACGCCATTCTGCAATTGCGGGATCATGGCGGTGATGCGGTCGACCACGTCGATCACATTGGCGCCTGGCTGCTGGGTGATGGTGACCAGCACCGCGGGCTGGCCATTCGCCATCCCTGCGTTGCGGATATTCTCCACCCCGTCCGTGACATCGGCCACATCCTGCAGCCGTACCGCGGAATTGTTGCGATAGGCGATGATGAGGGTCTTGTAGTCGGCCGCCGCGGAAGCATTGTCGTTGGAATAGACCTGGAAGCGGCGCGGTCCCTGCTCGATGGCACCTTTGGGGCTGTTGGCGCCCGCATTGGCCGAAGAGATGGCGGCCCGCACATCCTCAAGGCCGATGCCGTATTTGAACAGCGCGCGGGGATTGAGCTCGATGCGCACTGCCGGCAGCGCCGCCCCGGCAAGCGAAACATCGCCCACGCCGGAAATCTGCGACAGTTTCTGCTGCAGCACGTTCGAAGCCTGATCGTAGATCTGGCCCGGCGTCAGCGTCTTGGACGTCAGGGCCAGGATCATGATCGGAAAGGAATTGGGATTGAATTTGCGGTAGGTCGGGTTGGAGCGTATCGCGGTGGGCAGATCGGCATGGGCCGCGTTGATCGCCGCCTGCACGTCACGCGCCGCGCCGTCTATGTCCCGGTTGATATCGAATTGCAGCACCACCTGGGTCGATCCCAGGCTGCTGCGCGAGGTCATTTCGGTGACGTCGGCGATGGCGCCGAGATGGCGCTCCAGAGGCGTCGCCACCGTGTTGGACATCACTTCCGGGCTGGCGCCCGCCATATTGGCCGAGACCACGATGGTGGGGATGTCGATATTGGGCAGCGGCGCCACAGGCAGCAGAAACAGCGCTCCGAAGCCGGCCAGTGCCAAGCCTATCGCCAACAGAGTGGTGGCGATAGGCCGGCGGATGAAGAGTGAGACCATGTTGCGGTCCTTCCCCTCACGGCGCGTAGGGGGCGGGCCGGATGCGGCGCCCGGCGCGCCACTCCCGGAACTCGCGGCCCCAGCGGTCGAAATAGATATAGATGACCGGGGTGGTGAATAGGGTGAGGAGTTGGCTGACCAAAAGGCCGCCGACAATGGAGATGCCCAGCGGATGGCGCAGTTCCGATCCCATGCCCGAGCCCAGCATCAGCGGCAACGCACCGAACAGCGCCGCCACGGTGGTCATCAGGATGGGCCGGAAGCGCAGCAGCGCCGCTTGATGGATCGCCTCGGTGGGCGACTTGCCTTCGTTGCGCTCGGCCTCCAGCGCGAAATCGATCATCATGATCGCGTTTTTCTTGACGATGCCGATCAGAAGGATAATGCCGATGATCGAGACGATGTCGAGGTCATGGCCGGTGACGATCAATGCCAGCAGGGCGCCGACCCCTGCCGAAGGCAGGGTCGAGAGAATGGTCACCGGATGGATGAAGCTCTCATACAGCACGCCCAGCACGATATAGACGGTGATCAGGGCGGCCAGGATAAGCCACACTTCGTTGCTCAGCGAATTCTGGAAGGCGACCGCTGAGCCCTCGAACTGGGAAATGATGGTTCCGGGCATGCCGGCGGCGGCTTCGGCCTCGTTCACGGCATCCACCGCGCTACCCAGGGAGTAACCCGGCGCCGGGTCGAAAGAGATCGTCGCCGAAGGAAATTGGCTCAGATGATCGATCTGCAACGGCGCCAGGCGCTGGTCGACATGGGCGATGGCCGATAGCGGCACCTGGCCGCCCTGGGACGACGGCAGATAGATATCGTTGAGCGAAGCGATGGTGTCCTGCAGCCGCGGATCGGCCTCCATGATCACCCGGTACTGGGTGGATTCGGTGAAGATGGTGGAGATGATGCGCTGGCCGAAGCTGTCATACAGCGTATTGTCGATGGTCGCGGCGGAAATGCCGAACCGGGCAGCGGTGTCGCGGTCGACCGTCAGGAAGGCGGAAAGCCCCTTGTCGAGATAGTCGGTCGAGACATTGCGCAGCGCGGGGAATTTCTGCATCTGGGCGATCAGTTTGGGCACGAAGTCGTTGAGCGTCGTGGTGGTGGCCGATTGCAGGATGAACTGATATTGAGCGCGGCTGACGGTCGCGTCGATGGTGAGGTCCTGCACGGGCTGAAGATAAAAGGTGATTCCGGGCACAGCACGGGCGTCGGCGGCAAGTCGGTCCATGACCTCGGTGACGCTGTCGCGCTCGTCCTTGGACTTCAGATTGATCAGGAAACGGCCGCTGTTGAGGGTGGTATTGGTGCCGTCTACGCCGATAAAGGAGGAAAGGCTTGCGACGTCCGGATCCGCAAGGACCTTTGCCGCGAGGGCGCGCTGGCGATTGGCCATTTCCTGGAACGAGACGGTGGGGCCGGATTCGGTGATCGCCTGGATGAAGCCGGTGTCTTGCAGCGGGAAGAAGCCCTTGGGAATCGCGGCGTACAGGATGATGGTAAGGATCAGGGTGCCGATCGCCACCGCCAGGGTGAGCGGCTGGTGGCGCAGCACCCGGATCAGCTGCCTGTCGTAATAGGCGATGATGCGCTCATAGATCACCTCGGTGCGCTGCTGGAAGCTGCCCTGATGCTGTTCCTCTTCGCGATGGGTCCGCAGCAACTTGGCGCACAGCATCGGCACAAGGGTGAGGGAGACCACCGCCGAGATCAGGATAGTGATGGCGAGGGTAACGGCGAATTCCCGGAACAGCCGCCCCACCACCTCCTGCATGAACAGAAGCGGGATCAGCACGGCAATCAGCGATACCGTGAGTGAGACGATGGTGAAGCCGATCTCACCCGCCCCCTTCATCGCCGCGTTATAGGGCGTCTCGCCGGCTTCCAGGTAGCGGGTGATGTTCTCGATCATCACGATGGCGTCGTCCACCACAAAGCCAGTGGAGATGGTGAGCGCCATCAGCGACAAATTGTTGAGCGTGAAACCGAGCAGATACATCGCCGCAAAGGTACCGATGATGCTGAGCGGCACCGACAGGCTGGGAATGAAGGTGGCGGGCAGGTTGCGCAGGAAGAGGAAAATCACCAGCACCACCAACACCACCGCGAGGGCCAGCTCGAACTCCACATCCGCCACCGAGGCGCGAATGGTGTTGGTGCGATCGGTGAGGGTCGTCACATCCACCGATGCGGGCAGACCCGCCTTGATCTCAGGCAGCAGCGCCTTGATCGAATCGACCACGGCGATAACATTGGCTCCCGGCTGGCGCTGGACATTGAGCAGCACGGCGGGTGTCATGTTGGCCCAACTCGATAATTTGTTGTTTTCCGCGCCCTGGGTCACGTTCGCCACATCCGACAGGTGCACCGGCGCCCCATTCCGGTAGGCCACTACGATATTGGCGTATTCGGCGGCGCTCTGGAGCTGGTCGTTGGCGTTGATGGTGTAGGACTGGGAGGCACCATCGAAGCTGCCCTTCGGCGCATTGGAATTGTTGTTGTTGATGGTGGTCCTTAAGTCATCCAGGTTGAGGCCATAGGACGCGAGCTGCTGCAGGTTGGCCTGGACCCGGACCGCCGGACGCTGGCCGCCGGAAATACTGACCAGGCCGACACCGGAGAGCTGGGAAATCTTTTGGGCGATACGGGTGTCGGCCAGATTCTCGACCGTGGTGATCGGCAGGCTGGGGGAGGAGATGGCCAGCGTGATCACCGGCGCGTCCGCCGGGTTGACCTTGGCATAGACCGGGGGCTGCGGCAGCTGCGGCAGCAAACTGCCGCCGGCATTGATCGCCGCCTGCACTTCCTGTTCGGCGACATCCAGGCTCAAGGTGAGATCGAACTGCAGGGTGATGACGGACGAACCGGCCGATGAGATGGACGACATCTCCTTCAGGCCCGGCATCTCGCCGAACTGGCGCTCCAGAATGGCGGTGACCGAGGTTGTCATCACGTCCGGACTGGCGCCCGGATAGAAGCTCTGCACCTGGATGGTGGGATAATCTACTTCCGGCAGCGCCGAAAGCGGCAGGAATTTGTAGCCCACCAGACCGACCAGCAGGATTGCGATCATCAACAGCGAGGTCGCCACCGGCCGCTGGATAAAAGGTGCGCAGGGATTCATCGCGCCGACTTTACTGCCCTAATGGGAGGTTACCGGCCACCGCCACCGCCCCGGCGGCCCGCGCCGCCAAATCCGCGACGCATGCGCGTCAGCTCTTGACCGCATGCCGAACTCACATTGTCGCGGTTCTGGAGCAGGCACAGCCGAGCCTCGCGCGAACCGGGCGCCGCGCCCGCGCACAGCTTGGCAACATCAGCGCCGCAAGCCTTATTCAGCGCCGCCGTGGTTTGCGTCCTTCGGGCAGCGCGTGCCGCGTCGGTGGCGGGCGAACCGGAAGAGGACGGGGCAGCAATTTTGCTCTTGAGGTTTGGCACTTCGACATCGGCCCCGTCGCGCAACCGGTCGGCGCCATCCACCACCACCGTATCTCCCGTCTTGAGGCCGGAAGTGATGGCGACCTTGTCGCCGTCCTGCACCCCCAGCTTCACGTTCCGCTGGTTGACCGTCTTGTCGGGCGTCACGATAAATACGAAGGGACCGTCGGATCCGCGCTGGACCGCTGCGACCGGAATGACGGTCTGGTTGTGCAAGGTATCGACCAGCAGGCGCACATTGACGAACTGGGCGGGGAACAGCTTGCCGTCCTTGTTGTCGAACAAGGCGCGCAGCTTGACCGAACCGGTGGTGGGATCGACCACATTGTCCACCGCCGACAGGGTGCCGCTGGTGATCTTGGTGGTCTGGCTGCGATCATAGGCGTCAGCCGGCAGCACCGCGCCGTTGCCCACCCGAGCCATCACCTGTCCGATATTGTCCTCCGGGATGGTGAACAGCACCGACATGGGCTGAAGCTGGGTCACCACCACAATACCCGTGGTCTGCCCGGCGGTGACGATGTTGCCGATATCGACCTGATGCACGCCGACCCGGCCGGCCACCGGTGAAACGATGTTGGTATAGCCTAGATTGATGCGGGCATTCTCTACCGTGGCCCGGTCCGCCTCGACAACGCCGTTGTCGGAACGCACCAGCGCCGCCTGAGTGGCGAGTTGCTGATCGGAGATCGCATTCTGCTTGGACAGCATCTGATAACGGGAAAGGTCGACCTTGGCGTTGGCGAGATTGGCCTGATCGCGGGCCAATTGGCCCAGCGCCTGGTCCAGGGACGCCTGATAGGGCCTGGGATCGATCTGGGCCAGCACATCGCCGGCCTTCACCATCTGGCCTTCGGTGAAATTGAGCTTCATCAACAGGCCACTGACCTGGGGGCGCACCGTGGCGGTGGCGAGGGGGGTGACCGTGCCCAGCGCATTGAGCGTTATATTGATGTCGCCTTTCTGGGCGACGGCCACACCGACAGGTTGCGGCCCCTGGTTGAAGCCGCGCCCCCGCGGCGCCGGCTTCGGCCAGATCGCCCAGATCAGAAGCGCCAGAAAGGCGAAGATAAGCGCGAACACCAGCACGCGCGCGAGCCTGGGATGATCGCCGCCCCACTGCCGGACGCCGCCCCAAAAGCCACCGGCCCGCACGGGCGTGCGCTGAAAGTCACCATGGCTGCGGTCGATATTCATGGTCGGTCTGGGGTCCTTGATCACAAAAGGGCCGAAAAGAGGGAAAAATATGCGGCAGGCCCGCCTTTTATGCTATGGGCCCGACGGTGGCGGAGCATTATAGCCCATTTATTGAGATTTCTGCGGTCAGATAGCAGCGGCTTGAGCCGGAATTTTGTCGAAATTGTCGCTAAAGCGCAGCCCACTGGCGGGAGGGGGCATGGCGCTATATGTGCCTTTCCGACTTCACCCAGCTCCCGCCGGACAGAACAGGCAATCGCGTGCATCATCTGATCCATCAATTGTTCACACTGGTGCGCCACGGCGCCCAGAGCCATCCCTATTGGTGCTTCCCGATTGCCGCGATCGTCGCCTTCACCGAGTCTTTTGTCGGACTCTCCCTCATCGTTCCCGGCACATTCCTGCTGATAACCTTGGGGGGCGTGATCGGCGCCAGCCACATATCGTTGTGGCCGGCCTGGACCGGGGCGGTGCTGGGCTCCATCACGGGAGACTGGATCTCCTGGTGGATCGGCCTGCGCTATCATCGCCAGATCATCCATATCTGGCCCTTCAGCCGCTTCGAGGGCCAGATCGCGAAGGGGCTGCAATTCTTCCATCGCTGGGGCACTCTCGCCATCTTTATCGGCCGTTTCACCGGCCCGCTGCGCGCGACGGTGCCGCTGGTTTCAGGCATGTCCGAGTTGGAATTCTGGCCCTTCATGGTCGCAAATGCGGCCTCTGCACTGATCTGGGCCTTCGTGCTGCTGGCGCCAGGCGCCGCCTTCCTGCGCCACCTTGTCCCCTAAATTTGTGGCACGGTAGTTATTTTTCGGTAAGAAGTACCATGACATAGGGCTGAACGGCTCAATCAGACCCTTCGATCAGCACCACACCCCCGCGCGCCAGTACGCCGATTGCCTGCTGCAGGTTGGCCAACGCTGCCGGGCCGGAAACTTTGGCACTCAATTCGGCAACGCTGAAGGCGCGCGTGTTCGTCAGCATTCCAAGCGCCTCCGCCAGTTCCGCCGGCACACTCCAGGACCGTCCCGCCGCCTTGAACGCGAAATTCGCGCCATCCGGGGTGAGAAACAGCCGGTTGAGGGCGGCAAGCCGGACCCGGCTCTCCGGCTCCACCGCCGCGCCCTGGCGATAGGGCATGTCCTGCAAACGGATACGAGGCGTAGGCCGGATATTGGCCTGCCATTCGCGCAGGAATTCGGTAGCGGAATCCCCCGTCAGCACTTCGTCCATCAACCCACGCAACTTCTTTGCCTGCGCCGCCAGCGCCGCCGTGCCCGTCAGGACCGGCAGATTGGCGCGCGCATCCTCCTGCGCGCGCAGCTTGCGGATCGCCCAGCCGAGGAAATCGATGCCGTTGGGTAGGGTCGGTGAAACGGTGAGGTGCAGGCTGGGCTCGTTTATCGGAAACGCCACATGCCACCAGCCGCGGGGAATATAGAGCGTGTCGCCATCCTCCAAGATGCCGTCCCACAGCGGCGCACCGGTCGGCCGGGACGATTGCTCGTCGCCTTCCAGCGGGTGCTTGCGGGTGGGACCGAACACTTGCCAGCGCTTGCGGCCGACCAACTGCAGAATGAATGCCGGCACCGGATCCCAATGCAGATCGAAGCCGTTCTGGCCGTGCCAGCTGGCATAAAGATTGGCGTAAGTGTCGGTATGCATCACGTCTTGAAAAGTGTGCATCAGCGCCTGCACCCGCGGCGCTATTTCCTGCACATCGTCCAGGATGAGGGTCGCGCCTTGCGCGAGACACGCCGCCAGCCCGCCCGCATCCAGCCGCGGAACCCCGAACATGGCGGGAGTCAGAAAACGCTGCGGATCGACCGCCTGACCATTCTGGAACAGTTTGAGGCGCGGCGGCATCAGGCGATGCTGTTCGAGAATGGCGTTGAGTTCGTCCCAACGGAGCAGATCGGCAAAGCGGCCCGGCATCCCCGGAATGCGCACAAAGGATTTGTCCCAATAGTCGCGCAGGAATTCCGCGCGGGCCATCGGCGCGATCACCTGATCGAAGTCTATCGTCACGCGGGGGCTCTCATGGTGGTGGAATATCCGATACCCGCCGCTTCTGCCAGACCGGGAGCGCCAGTTACTCCGCTGCCGCGGCCGCCGGATTTGCAGTCTGCGGATCGCCGGGCGTGGCCGCCATGTGCCGTGTCTGGACCAGATGCGCGGCCAGTCTGGGCGCGGCAAAAGCAATGCCTGCCAGGAAATTCATCAGGGGGCCGAAGCTGGCGGCGGTCAGCGGCCCCATGGCAAAAAGGCCTGACAGTGAAGTCTCGAAATGGTCTGACAGAAGAGGGGTATGGGCGATTTGTGCGACGGCTTCGCGCATGCCCGAATCCAGAAAAGCCAGCCGCCGCAGATCGGAACGATAGCCTGTCGCCGCGATCACATGATCGGCGGTGAGGCTTAACGGCTGGCCCTCGCGGCCGATCGCTGTCAGCTGCACCCGCCCCTGCTGCTCGCGCGCATCCTGGATTTGATAGCCGAGAAATTGCAGCACCCGTCCATCCAGCCTGCCCCGCATGAACGAACCCGGCCCCGAATCCCGATGGCGGCTGGCGCGCAGGCGCATCCGTCCGGGCAGCCGCCGGAACAAGAGCGGCGCATGGCTGCACAGTAAGGCTCGCCAGCCCAAGCCGATATCGCTTGCTGGATGGATGACGTTGCTAAGCCAGGACACCGCATCGGGATCGGGCATCGCGTGATAGTGTATCGAAGGCGCACGGGCCAGCAGCGAGACATGCGCGCCAGCCTCCGACGCCAGCGCCGCCGTATCCACAGCGGAAGCCCCTGCTCCGATCACCAGCAGATGACGGCCAGCGAACGGCGACAGGTCGCGATGGTCACAGCTGTGGGACGCAAGCTGCGGCGACAACGCCGCCAGGCTGCGCGGCATCTTGGCGAAATGGCTGATGCCGACCGCCAGCACCACCCGCTCGGCCTCGATCCGTTCGCCATTGTCCAGGGTGAGGGTGTAGCGGCGGTCCGCCGTCAGGGCCGCGACCTGACGGACATCCAGGCCCGGCACATAGGTTTTCTGGAACCAGCCCGCATAACCGCAGAACAATGACAGCGGGACCAGCGTCGTATGGTCGTTGTAGGCGAACCCGCGCGCGACACAGAACGCCTTGAGGGTGGAAGCGGGATCGGGCGCGGACAGGTTGGAGGCGAAGCCTTCGGACTTCAGCAGCATGCCGCGCGGCATGTGGGCGCGCCAGGTGGATAGCGGCTTGCCGAAGATGCGGAAATCCGCACCCGCCGCTTTAAGGTGCGCGGCAAGCGACAGGCCATAAGGCCCGGCGCCAATGATGGCGATGTCGCAGACTTTGGCCAAGCAAGACCCGTGAGCGTCGCAAAGACTGCTCTAACACGGCAAAGCTTCACCAAA
>DATATP010000167.1:0-10497 GCA_036268715.1 Rhizomicrobium sp.
CGGCGGCGTGCTTCCAATCCATTCCCCAAGCGGGAATCCCCTTGGGCGTATAGATCATTTCGATTGGGCGCCCGCCGGTTATCATTCCGGCGATGTAGGCGCCGCCGATGAAGCCCAAGCCAGAATGATCGAAATTGTCCCCGTTGAAATCATCGATGACTGTCGCATGAGCGCCTGTGCCGATGAATGGATTGATGAGTTTATCGTCGAAGAACACATTGACTGAGGACATTGTTTGATAGGCGTAGTTCTTGCCCACAACGCCTTCACCGGTTTTCGGATCATAGGGCTTGCCGATGCCAGAAAGCAGCAACAAGCGCACGGTGTGAAGGATATAGGCCCCCACAAACACCATCTCGGCGGGCTGAAAAAACTCTTCGCCGGCGGAGTTGACGTATGTGACGCCCGTGGCGCGCTTGCCGTCCGACGAGAGTTCAATTTTGAGAACTTCGCACTCTGTCTTTAGTTCGAAGTTCGATTTTCGCATCAAGTAAGGCAGGACTGTAGTCTGCGGACTGGCTTTGGAATAATTGCCGCAACCGAACTTTTCGCAAAAGCCGCAATAGGTGCATTTCCCCAACTGACACCCGAGTGGGTTGGTGTAGGCGGTCGATAAGGTTCCCGTGGGATGCGGGAAGGGGTGGTGTCCCAGTTCAGCGGCTGCTTTACCGAAGAGCGTGGGGCCATAGGTTTGAGGAAGAGGTGGCGTCGGATATTCCGCTGAGCGCTGGCCTTCAAAGGGATTTCCACCCGTCTGGATGTCGCCCTTCAAGTTACCGGCCTTGCCGCTTGTACCGCAGAGTTTGTCGAACTGATCGTAATAAGGCTCTAGCTCGTCATACGTGACCCCCCAATCCTGCACGGTAAGGTCATAATCGCTGACGGCCTTCTTGCCGTAGCGCTGTTCGTTGTGAGACTTAGTGAGAAAATCCGATGGCAGGAAGCGCCAAATCTGCCCGTTCCAGTGCACGCCGCCCGAGCCCACACCCGTGCCCAGAAGAAACGAGCCCAGACGTCGCATGGGAAGTGCTTCTTGGCTGACATTGTTGCGTATGGTGAGCGTGTCGTCGGAGACGTTTTGGAATAGGTGATGGCGCCACATGTAGCGCAGTTCGTCTTGGGCAAACCCGGTCGCAAAATCCGTTTGCGTGTCACGCCAGGGGCCGCGCTCCAAAGCCAGGACCGACAAGCCCGCGTCGCACAGCTGCTGGCTCATGATGGCGCCCGTCCAGCCGAAACCAACCATCACGGCGTCCACGGATTTCAATTTTGTGACCATGGATCAAATCTCCCGCCAGCCTGGCCGACCCTTGAAGCCGACGGGTGGGTAGGGAACCCGCTCTCCATGGTGGCTGGCCCAGTTTGAGTAATCGTAATGTGCCCCCGGAAAGCCAATCATTTTCCAAGCGGCCATATCTTTGTTGCCGCCATAGATCGGGTCGGAGAAGTATCCTTCTTTGGTGTTCTGAAGCAGCATCGCAAAGAAGGTCTTGGCGTCCACACCCTGATCAAGCGCGATTGTCCCTGCTTCCAGGCGCCGGAGAACGTCATCCTTTTGGGAGGGTGATAATTCTGCGAAGGACTTTCCACCGAAGTGAGCGTGGGTGTAGCGGTCGATTGCTGGTATCGCGGCGCGATAAAGGCCGGCAGGCGAAAAACGCAGTTGGTAGCCTTGCTCGGGGACGCCTTTCTTCCAGGGGCCGCCTAAGTAATAGTGATCACCACGACCGAATGGTCCGGCGAGTTGGCGGTCCAAAAAGAACGGAACGTTGGCCTCCACGCCACTGGGCCCGATGTTGCTGGGCGGGATCAGGCGATCAACCGCGCTCTCAATAAAGTGACGTTCTGCGGCTGTGAAAAAGCGGAAATCCGTCCCGTCGGCGCCGGGTGGCTGATCCGCTGCACCTTCCGAATACGGGATCGCGTTTTTGATGGTTTGCGGGGGAGCGCCAAGTTCGCCGTCATGAAGTTCCGCGGCGGCCGCGCCGGCGACACCAGCGATAGCGACACCGCCGACCAGAAAGCTCCTGCGATCCACGGGCGGTTTTGCCATAGCGCTGCTCCTGGGATATTTCCGGAGGCTAAGGTTGTTCCGCTCGCTGTTAGCGTCTAATCGCCGTTAGGCATTGAATTCATTCCTGTGTTTGGACTGTGGCCAAGCAACGCATTGGCCTTGAGTGCATATCTAGAATTCTAATAGAGGAGTGAGACGATGACGGATGGGATCGCCCAGGCACGCCAGGCTTTTCGGAAGCTCCACAGTGATGGGATCTTCCTACTCCCGAATCCTTGGGATGTTGGGAGCGCCAAGGTGTTCGCCCACCAAGGCTTCAAAGCTCTAGCCTCGACCAGTACGGGCTTGGCCTGGACTCTCGGCAAGCCCGACTATGCAATCACAATGGATGAGGTGCTGGCGCATCTCAAATCCCTCAGTCACGCCACGACACTCCCTGTGAACGCGGATTTTGAGTCCGGATTTTCCAACGATCCGGAAGGCGTCGCCATAAATGTCGCACGCGCCATTGAAACAGGCGTAGCCGGAATCTCGATCGAAGATCGCCGTGTTGGCGATCTCGATACACTGTTCGACGACAAGACTTCGGTGGAACGGATCAAGGCGGCAAAGCAGGCGATCCTGAAATCGGGGAACGATGTGGTCCTTGTCGGCCGAACGGAACGTCTCCTGATCGACCCGACGGCTGTTTCAAAGTCCATAGATACTTTGGTCGCCCTGGCTGAGGCCGGCGCGGACTGCCTCTATGCGCCTGGATTGAATGGCAAGGAGAATATCACGGCAGCGATCAAGGCTCTGTCCCCCAAGCCGCTCAATGTTCTCACAATGGGTCCGAAAATGCCCGGTGTCGATTTTGAGGAACTCAAGCAACTGAGAGTGCGCCGTGTGAGCGTTGGTGGCGCGCTTTCGCTGGTCGGTTGGGGAGCCATTGAGCGTGCTGGTGAGGCATTGCTATCTGGAAAATTCGAGATCTTGGCCGAAGGGATGCCGCGGGCGGATCTCAATCGGATTTTCGCCGGTTGATGGTCATGGTGCGGTGTCCATGTGCGATCGCCGGCGGAGGTTGCGCGGTGATGTCAGGGCCGTTCACTTCTTGGTGACTGCTTTAGCTGTCCGGGGCTTTTGGTTCAAAAGTGCCATCAAGACAACTGCGTGATTAATCTTGGGGTCTTTCGCACCATACAAAAGAGTGACACGCCGTCGTTTCAGTTGAATGCGAAGTGCCTTCCAGGCGCTGTTCCCAGCCAGCTGTTGCTTGTACTGCCGTCTAAATTCGGCGAAGCGCTCTGGCCGGTGATCGAACCACTCCCGAAGTTCTGGTGTGGGCGCAACCTCTTTGGCCCACTCATCGAGTGCAGCCTTTTCTCGACTGATCCCGCGCGGCCAGAGTCGGTCGACCAGCACCCGATAGCCGTCGGTAGGGCTGGGCGGTTCATAAATGCGTTTGATCTGGGCGGTCATAAGGAAAGTCTCGCCGATCTGAGACCGTCGTCTAGGGGACACACATAGCCGTATGGCATGGATTACATAAGCGCAAACTATTTCCTGCTGGGAAGCGCCATTGCGATCCTTTGGCGTAAATTTCCGAGGGATCTGACATGAAACGCGCAGCAATCGTGACTTTAGGCGTTCTCGCTATGGCAGGTGCCGCCGCGGTGTCTACCAGCTTAGCGCAACCTGCTGGTGTCGTGACCGGGGATAAGCTGCGCGTGCCCGATAATTACCGCATGACATACGAGTCATTGGGTGCATGGGCTATTGCGGCCGATAGCGGCGCCGGCTCCAAGGAAATGCATGACGTGTATGCATCCCCAGGCGCCATCGCGGCTTTCAAAAAATCACATTCCTGGCAGGACGGTACTGTCCTTGTGAAGGAGGTTTTTGCGACCGACACCAGCAAGATGACCACTGGCACTGTCAGTCACGCCAGCAAGCTCAAAGGCTGGTTTGTGATGGTCCGCGACAGTAAGAATTCCCACCCCGGCAGCAAGCTATGGGGCGACGGTTGGGGCTGGTCATGGTTTGACGCCGGCAAGCCCACTATGACCACCTCGACCGATTATCATACCGACTGCCAAGGGTGCCATATCCCCGCCAAGGCGACGCAGTGGATCTATTCTCAGGGCTATCCTGTTCTGCAGCAGTGATAGGATACGTTACTTCGCAGGATCGGCGTCACGGTTTAGCCGTTTGAGCGTCGGATAAAGATCGTGCGGCTCTGGCCGGATACGATGACCTGGATTGATTTCGCTGTAAGATACTGTGCCATCGGTCCCAACGACGCAGCGGGCAGGAATGGGCAGGGTCCAGCTGTCATCACCATTGATGTCCGGCAGGTGGGTACGCCGAGCGGCGAAAATAAGCCGTAGATGCTCCGGTATCGGCCCGCGCAGTCCAAAGGCATCCACCAGCAGGAGATTGGCCAAATCCAATTGCCATGATAGGTACATTTCCAAGTAACAGTTATTTGGTAAATGCATGAATGACCGGTTGGCCGCGTTAAAGGTCTTCGTCCGGGCTGCCCAAACGGGCAGCTTTACCCGGGCTGGCCAGGAGTTGGGGCTGTCTCAACCTTCGGCGTCCCGTCTGGTCGCCGGCCTGGAAAAGGAGCTGGGCGTTACCCTCCTGACCCGCAATACCCGCGCCGTGACGCTCACCCAGGCGGGGTCCGATTATCTCAACCGAATCGAACCTATTATTGCAGCGCTCGAGGAGGCCAATCAGGCGGCGCGCGGTGAAGGGGAGCTTCGCGGCACCCTCCGTGTCGGCTTACCTGCCAGCATTGCCATTCGGGAGGTAATCCCGCGCCTACCGCGGTTCATGAGTGAGCACAAAGGCCTAAAAATCGAATTGGCCATGGACGACTACCGACAGGACCTGGTGCGGGACGCAATCGACGTTGCTATCCGGCTCGGGACCCTCGGCGACTCCGCTGCGACGTCCAAACGAATAGGGACAAATTATCGACTCCTGGTTGCGTCGCCGGCCTATTTGAAGCGCAAAGGGCGCCCCAAGTCTCCAGCCGATCTGGCCGACCATGAAGTCATTAAAGGGCCGGTCGGATCGCCTTCCGACGCCTGGGAGTTCGAAAAGGATGGTCGGACCCTTGCCATCACCGTGGATGGCCGTTTTGCCGCCAACGTCAATGAAGCGGCCGTAGCCGCCGCTGTGGCAGGCCTAGGCCTTCTTTCGACCGGGCTATGGGGATGCCGTGCCGAACTGGAAGACGGCCGCCTGGTGCAAGTCTTGAAGGACTGGAACATGCCGTCAGCAGAGGTGCACGCGATCTTCCCGCCCGGCCGGGCGGCGAAATTGGCCGCGCGGGCCTTCATTGGTTTTCTTGCCGACGAGCTGAAACGGCCCCACCCCACCAAAAGCTGAGAAAAGCTCGGGATCGCACGATTCATTCGAGGGCCGAATACCTAGCCCCTCCCAGTGGAGGCCTTTATGCTGGGTTTTCCATGGATTCGCGCTGAATTTCGCGGCCATTCACATAAGATATATACAGAAAGTGCATGAATACAGAAGTTCTGGCGTGCGTTCATTTGTAAA
Source organism: Rhizomicrobium sp. (assembly GCA_036268715.1). Lineage (GTDB taxonomy): Bacteria > Pseudomonadota > Alphaproteobacteria > Micropepsales > Micropepsaceae > Rhizomicrobium. The sequence goes on from DATATP010000167.1 coordinate 5,567, forward strand.
TGCAGTATAACGGCTGGCCGAGCGAATTCCGCGCGCCGCAGGCGGTCACTACGGGACTTTCTGGTGTGCTTTCGCTGCCATTTCGAGGATTGAGGGATGGAGCTTTATCAGGTCCGCTATTTTCTGGCGTTATCCAAGCAGCTGAATTTCACGCGCGCAGCTGAGTTCTGCAACGTGACGCAACCAGCGCTCACCAAGGCAGTGCAGAAGCTGGAAACCGAGCTGGGCGGGGAATTAATCTACCGGGAACGGGGACTGACGCAGCTCACAGAACTCGGCAAGCTTGTCTTGCCCATGCTGGAGCGCATGCTTACGGCCGCGGACGCGGTAAAGACCAGCGCGATCGGATTCAAGCGCCAAGATGTTGCACCAATCAAGATCGGGCTGCCGCCCTGTGTGTCGCCGACCTTATTGGTCGGCTTGCTCTCCGAGCTCCGCGATACGTTGCCTGGCCTGCAGGTTGAGCTCATTGAGGCCCTTCCGGGCGCACTGCCAGGCATGCTGCTGGAAGGCGAACTGAGCGCAGCGTTTGCGCAAACGCTAACGGATCTGCCCGAAAGGTTGGACCAATGGCCGTTGCTCAGTGAGCGATACGTGGTCCTCGCTCCAGAGGACAGTCCGTTGCGCGAACACGAAATCATACCCCTTGATCTTTTGGCGGAACAAACTTGGCTAGATCGGGCGGGATGCGACGTGACGGCGCGCTTTTGGGCAACGCATTTTCCTGACGGCAAGCGCCCCTGGATATCCCACAGAGGACATCGCGAAGAGCATCTTCATCAAATGGTGGCGGCAGGACTTGGGGTTCTGCTGTCGCCCGAACACGTTCCCTGTCCCCCTCGTGTCATCGCCCGCCCCATCGAGGGCGATCCCATCACACGCGATGTAGCACTTCTGGCCGTAGCGGGCCGTCGCTACACGCCAGCCCTGGATGCGTTGATTAAAGCTTGCCGGCTTAGAGATTGGGGCGCCGTGCTGGGACGCGGTGTTGTGGTAAATCTTGAAGCGCGCAAGTCTGCCGCTAAGGGACTGCAAGAGTCACCACCAAAACTGGCGGCTTCGTAGAGAGTCTATCGCTGCGGGGGAAGAAGCCGCAGGTGAAGGACGGCCAGTTCCCGCCAATGCACGGCAATTTCGCGTAGGGTTGCGCGGTCTTCGTCAGAATCCGTCGCCGCCATGAGGGCTTCGACCTTCAATGCTTCTGCTTCGAGTTCCTGCGCGCGAACACGGTGGTCGGACATGACGCACTCCTAACGGCAGTTCGCGACATTAGCGCTATTCAAAAGCTCGGTGGAGCGCCTGTTTTCCAAAGATACCATTCCTTCTGGTTATCAAAAAACCATTGATAACATGGCCCGTAACAAAGGTTTGTCATGGATACCGCAACAATAGCAGCTCTTGGTCCGGTTCTTGTTCTGTTGGCCCTGGGTGTCGTCTCTGCGGTTCTCAGCAGGCTGGTCCGCACGAGCCCAATCGTGGGTTACCTGCTCTTGGGTGTGGCGCTCAATCTTGTTGGTTTCAAGGACATGATTGCCCATTCCGCCGCGGCACAGGGCCTGGCGTCCTTGGGCGTGATGTTCCTCCTTTTTGATCTCGGGTTGCATTTTTCCATTCACGAGGTTCGCGAGCGCGCGGTTGACATATTCGGCTTCGGATCTGTGCAGGTCGTTGCCGGAACGATCGGACTTGGCTTTTGTGCGCTCCTGTTGGGCATGTCGCCGCCCGCTGCATTCCTCCTTGGCGCAGTGCTGTCGCTTTCCTCAACAGCCGTGGTTGCCGTGCTTATTGCGGAGCGCTTCCAGCAAAATTGTCCGGTGGGTCTGACAGCAACAGCAATTCTCATCTTCCAAGATGTGGCAAGTATTTTGTTGCTCGCTGTGGTCACCGCTTTCGGTCAAGCCTCATTGGTGCCGGCGATCGGCATTGCACTAGCCAAGGCAGCGTTGGCTTTGGGGCTGGCGGTTGTGGTAGCGCGTGTCCTTGTCCGACCCCTGTTCGATCTCGTGGCACGTACGGGCACCGAGGAGGTCTTCACCGCGACGGCCTTGTTTATAGCGCTGGCAGCAGGATGGGCGAGCGGCAGGATCGGGTTGTCCCTGACCCTGGGTGCCTTCCTGGGTGGCGTGACCCTCGCGGCAACGCCATATCGCCCCACCGTCGCAGCAGAGATCAAGCCGTTTAAGGGGCTGCTACTTGGGATGTTCTTCATATCGGTCGGCGCAACCTTGGACTTGGGTCTGATCGCCCAGCATTGGATGGCCGTCGTCGGTGTTACAGTGGGCTTCCTCGTTGTGAAGACCCTGACCAACGTAGGCGCGAGCTTGCTTTTTCGCTGGTCCGTCCCGGGCTCAACGCAGCTCGGCATGTTGATTGCCCAAGGCTCCGAAGTCGCCTTCGTCATCCTCATCATGCCCAACGTGCGAAAGATTGTGGGAGAGGGCCCCGCGGCGCTTGTGATCGCCGCGGTGGCGGCCAGCTTGGTGGTGACACCCTATCTTGCTGCAGGTGGGCGTGCACTGGCAGCTGCGATGCGTTCTCGCATAAGTGAAAAAAAGGACTCGGAATTGGCAGAGCGTGAGTTGCCCCCGGTTGTGATTGTCGGGATGGGCCGCCGCGGACGGACCGTCGCGGACGCTATGATCAGCTTCGACATTCCATACAGCGCTTATGACCGCGACAGCAAAAGAGTCGGCGAAGCAAATGCTGACGGCTATGACGTGTCACTCGCCAACATCGGCGACCCACGTCTCTGGGGTCCGGTTGCATTCAACAAAAGACGGGTGAGCGTCCTGACGGCGCCGCGATTGGAGGAATCGTCTGGCCTGACGCACTTTGCAGAGATGCATTATCCAAATCTGCGCCGAATTGCGGCCGTGACGAATGTCGAGGAAGCCGCGCAGTTTCGTGAGATCGGCGTGGAGCCAGTCCTTGATCGATCAGATCCCCCAGGACTAGACCTGGGTGCCCATATCTTGTTGCTCATGGAAAAGGACCCGGCGGAGGTGGCGGCCTGGCGTCAAAAGCAGCGTGATCGCGCCGGCGCCAGTGCGGATGAGCTTCTTGCCGCAACCGCGTGATGAGGGAACCAGGCAGTGCCATCGATTGGATTTGTGGTGAAGCGCGACGACGGTACGTTTCAAGGGGAATTGCGGACCTTGACGATCACGGCACCGTTGGAAATTCGGAATGGTGTGGCTGGCACTGACGCGCACTATTCCGTCTGGGTTCGCGACATACATGTTGGACTGGGTTGGAACCGTTTGGGCGCCAACAGGCAACCCTACATCAAGCTCGAGATCGCAGCGCCAGAGTTTGGCGCGCGCCCGTTATGTGCGAATCTCGGAGCCGATGCGACCCAACCCGATCAGACACGCCTCGCCATTATCTGGAATCCGGAATAACCTTTATTCCTAATCGTTATTGGCTGGAAGCCTGTCGCAATGCGAGGGTTATTCCGGAACTAAGAAGGCAATCCCTATGTACACGCGGAGCTCGGAAGCGCTGGCGAGGCTGACAGAGGAGCAACGCCGGGTCACGCAGGAAAGCGGCACGGAACGGCCTTTCCAGAATGCATATTGGGATACCCACGAACGGGGCATTTATGTCGATATCGTCTCGGGCGAGCCGTTGTTTCTGTCCTCCGACAAGTTTGACAGTGGGTGCGGGTGGCCCAGTTTTACGAAGCCGATCGGGGGCTCATCTGTGGTTGAGAAAACCGACATGAGCCACGGAATGGTCCGAACGGAGGTACGGTCGGATGCGGCCGACAGTCACCTCGGCCACGTCTTCCCGGACGGTCCGAAAGAAGCTGGCGGATTGCGCTACTGCATCAACTCTGCGGCTCTGCGCTTCATCCCGTTCTCCGATCTGGAAAAGGAAGGCTACGGCCAATTCGCCACCCAGATCGAAGCTGCAGCGCCCCACAGCACCACTTGAGCCGGGTTGCTCGCGCCCTAGGTGGCGTCATGAAAGATTATTCCGACGGTGTGGCGATGGCCTTTACGTAAGGCGCTGACGCCGTGGCGCAGTTTGACCTGGTAGTCACCGCGTGTGCCTTTTACTGGACGGCTGTTGACGGCAAATATTACACCGTCTCCCTTTACCAATGGCACGACATTGGGACGTGACTGCATTCGCGGCCTCTGTTCCGTGATAACGAATTCGCCGCCGTCGAAATCCGTTCGGGGCTGAGACAGCAGGACCGCCAGCTGTAGCGGAAATACATGCTCGCCATAGAGGTCCTGGTGGAGGCAATTATAGTCTCCGGGACCGTATTGAAGGAGCAGAGGCGTGGGGCGCACTTGGCCCGCCTCATGGCATCGTTCCAGGAATTCGGCATGCGTTGCGGGAAAGCGGACGTCTTTGCCCATTCGCTCATGCCAGCGATTGGCGAGAGGCGCGAGGTTTGGATAAAGCGTAGTCCTCAACCCTGCGACGAGCGGCGGTAGGGGATAAGAGAAGTAACGGTATTCTCCTTTCCCAAATCCGTGACGAGCCATCACCACCCGGCTGCGAAACCCTTCCTCCGCTTGATATAGGGCAGCAATCTCATCGGCATGAACATCCGATAGAAGCCCCGGCAAAACCGCCCAGCCCTGGGTGTCCAGGTGCAAGGACACGTTTCCCCAGTCGATTGTCGCGTCACCAGCGAACATCGCTTTACTCATTTGATTTCATCCTGAAAGAGCGGGCGTCGACCGAGGCGTCTGCCGATCTAAATTATGCTGTTTTGAGCGCCTTTTCGCGATCAAGTAGCTTGGATTTCCGCTCGACCCCCCAACGGTAGCCAGAGAGTCCACCATCGTTGCGCACCACCCGGTGGCAAGGTATCGCGACTGCAATCTTGTTGGCCGCGCAGGCCCCCGCAACGGCGCGTGTCGCCTGTGGTTCGCCCAACTTGCGCGCAATCTCCGAATAGGAGGCTGTTTTGC
>DATATP010000168.1:0-3833 GCA_036268715.1 Rhizomicrobium sp.
GTTGGTGAAGATCGGGTTCGTCAGATCGGCAGTCATTGGCTTAGCTCCTATGCCCGTAAATCTAGAGCTTGGGCGCTGCTAAGTCAAGTATATAATCGCCCGTCAACGCGGGATTGTCGGATTTTGTACCCACCGCAGAGGAACCGCCCGGCCGCCTTGCCGTTTCCAGAGCCGGGAGGCGGTTAACTTTTCTTGGAGACGAACATGAAGAAACTTCTGCTTCAGAGCGCGTTCGCCGCGCTGATCGGCGCGGGTGGTTTGGCCGCGACGACGACCTCGGCGTCCGCCTATATCGCCTGCAACCGTGGCGGCGATTGCTGGCATACCCATGATCGTTATCATTATCCAACGGGATTTGGTGTTGTCGTCCATCGCGACAATTGGCGCTGGCGCGATCGCGGCCACCATTATCGCTGGCATGAGCATGACGGCCGCGGCTATTGGCGCAATGGCCTTTGGGTGACCTTCTAGTTTTCCCTCCACGGGAGAGATAAAGCCGGCTAACGCCTGCAAGCGGCGGCCCTCGCGGGCCGCCGCCATTTCTCATTCCCAGGGCAGCACATCGACAGTGGCGCCGATTTCGGCGGCTGCTGCGTGAGGAGCGCGGACGATCAGGACGTCGCTGTCCGCGAGCACTTTCAGCATCGCGGAATCCTGAACCGGATGCGGTTCCACCCAGCAGTCGCCGTCGCTCCAGACGGTATGCCCGCGCATGTAATCCTGCCGGGAATCGTTGGCGCCGAGTGACGCGGTCAGGCGGGCACGCCGCAGCGGCACAGCGGTTTCGGCCCCGAGCATTGCGGCGATCACCGGCCGCACGAACAGTAGCGCCGTCACAAAGGTCGAGACGGGGTTGCCCGGCAGCCCCAGCAACGGCGTCGAACCGAGTTTGCCGAAGATCAGCGGCTTGCCGGGTCGCATCGCGACCTTCCAGAAGTCGAGGGCAAGGCCGGGAATGCGTCCGATCATATCGTGATCGCCAACCGAGGCGCCCCCGATGGTGAGAATCAGATCGGCGTCGCCTGCCAGTGCCGGAATCGATGCCACCGCCTCGGACGTGTCGGCCAGAATGCCGAGGTCCCGAGGTTGGCCGCCCCAGCACTCGATCATCGCGGATAATCCGTAGCCGGAGGATGCGACGATGCCCCCCGGCGGATGCATCTGGCCGGGACGGGAGAGTTCATCGCCGGTGGCCGCGAACGCCACGATAGGTTTGCGCCGTACCTGAAGATCGGCAATGTCTCCCGCGGCCAGCAGCGCCAAGTCGCGCGCCGCGAGGCGATGTCCCGCGCGACCCAGCACATCGCCCTTATGGAAGTCTCGGCCCTGAGGCCGGATGGAGCGGCCGGGCTGCGTCGTCGTCGTGAAGGTCACGCGATCGCCTTGGACTTTGGCGTCTTCCTGGATCACGATCGTGTCGGCACCGTCCGGCACCACCCCGCCAGTGAAGATGCGTACCGCCTCACCGGAACCAAGCGATCCGGCAAAGGGATGCCCGGCAGGCGAGGCGCCGATTACCCGCCGCTCGCCGTTGTCGGCTGCGCGCACCGCATAGCCGTCCATCGCCGATACGGGCGCGGGCGGCTGGTCAAGCCGGGCGCGCACATCTTCGGCCAATACCCGGCCATGCGCCTTTTCGAGCGGCACGGTCTCGGATGGCAGCGGCGCAAAGGCGGCGATAATGCGCGCCCGGGCCTCATCGATGGTCAGCATCTCTTGAAGCGAGCCCAAAATTTCTTCCCCCGCAGCGCGCCAGCGCATGGCGGGGGGAAATGTCCGCTGCGCGCGAGCGTGCAGGGGACAGAAGGAGGGAAAAGAAATGTCACTTGAACATATCGTCGGTTCGCACCTTGGCGGCACGGGCCAGCTTGTCGGCCGTCTCTGACGCGAAGCCGCGACTGCGTCCGGTCAGGAACGCCATGATCTCTCCCACCGGCACGCCCGCCTCTTTGGCCCATTGGGTGGCGCGCAGCCGGTGCGAAGTCATGAAGGTGCGGAAAGCATCGCGCTGCGCATGGGGCGCGGCCGGTGCGCGGGCTGCGGCGACTTCACCCATCAGCACCTGCGGTTTGGCCGATTGTTTCTTTGCATTCGCAGTCTTCGGCGTTGCAAGCGGAGCCGGGCTCGTGATGCTTTTTATCTGGTCGCTCCGGCTCTCGCCGACGCTCCGGTAATCGCCGCTTTTGCCACCGGACTTGGAAATCAGGCGCACGCTCGCGATCACTGCCGATTTGTCCACTGCCTTCACCATGTCGTAAATGGTGAGCGCCGCCACGCTGGCGGCGGTGAGTGCTTCCATCTCCACCCCGGTCTTGCCGAAGGTCTTCACCGTGGCGGCGATGCGGATCGCGTTGCGCTCGGCCAGCGGCTCGAATTCCATCTGCGCGCCGGTGATCGGCAAAGGATGGCAAAGCGGAATAAGGTCGGGCACGCGCTTGGCCGCCATGATGCCCGCGATGCGGGCCGCGGCCAGCACATCGCCCTTGGGCACGGTGCCCGACACCACGGCATCGAACGCTTCCGCCGACAACAGGATGAGACTTTCCGCGACGGCCTCGCGCGCCGTTTCGGCTTTGTCGGAAACGTCGACCATGCGGGCGGCGCCTTTGTCGTCGAGATGGGAGAGTTTGCTCATCGAAAGCCGTTGCCCAGCAAGAGGCGGGTCGCCGCCGCGACATCCTTCTGGCGCATCAGGCTCTCGCCGACCAGAACACTCGTCACATGCGCACCCGCCAGCCGCTTGAGGTCCGCGGGCGCCGAAAGGCCGCTTTCCGCCACCACATGCACCGATCTGGGGATCTGCGGCGCCAGGCGCAAGGTGACTGAAAGGTCGGTGACAAAAGTCTTGAGATTGCGGTTGTTGATGCCGATCAACGCGGGCGACAAGGCGAGGGCGCGCTCCAGTTCCGGCGCGTCATGCACCTCGACCAGCGCATCGATCCGCCAGGCCGCCGCGGCGTCGAGCAAGGCGCGCGCTTCGCTGTCCGACACCATCGCCATGATGACCAGGATGCAATCGGCGCCCCAGCTTCGCGCCTCCACGACCTGATAGGACTCCAGTATGAAATCCTTGCGCAGCACCGGCAGCCGCACGACCGCGCGTGCCTCCGTCAGATATCCGGGCGCGCCCTGGAAGGAGGGCGTATCGGTCAATACCGAAAGGCACGCCGCGCCGCCGTCCTCATAAGCCAGCGCCAGGGCGGGCGGATCGAAATCGGCGCGGATGAGACCCTTGGAAGGACTCGCCTTCTTGATCTCCGCAATCAGACCGAATTCGCCATTCGCTTTTCTCTCGTCCAACGCAGCGCGGAACGGGCGCGGGGGATCGGCGTCCCTCGCCCGCGCTTCGATCTCGGCGAGGGGCAGCTTCGCCTTGGCGGCCGCGATCTCTTCCCGCTTATAAGCGGCGATCTTGTCCAGGATGTTCATGCGTTGGACGCCGCAACAAGGTCGTCGAACACCCGATGGGCGCGGCCGTCGCGAAGAGCCGTGTCGGCCATGGCGGCGCCTTCGCGCAATGTCACCGCTTTTCCCGCAACCATGAGGGCCGCGGCGGCGTTCAGCAAGACGATGTCGCGATAGTCGCCGGGCGCATCGCCTTCCAACAGCCGGCGCAGCGCGCCGGCATTGTGCGCCGCGTCGCCGCCGGTGAGTCCGGCCAGCGGCCAGCGTTTCAGCCCCGCGTCTTCCGGAGTCACTTCCCGCATCGTGATCGCATCGTTTTCCAGAATGGCCACATCGGTGGGACCGCTGATGGACATTTCATCCAACCCGTCCCGGCCATGCACGATCCATGCGCGCCTGCTTCCCAGCGCCTTCAGCGCCTCGGCATA
>DATATP010000169.1:0-6717 GCA_036268715.1 Rhizomicrobium sp.
CCCGAGCCGAGGTTATGGCATGAAGGCCATCATCCTGGCGGGAGGTCGCGGCTCGCGCCTTTCCGAGGAGACGGTGCTGCGCCCCAAACCGATGGTGGAGATCGGCGGCCGGCCGATTCTGTGGCACATCATGAAAATCTATGCCGGCCATGGCATCACCGATTTCATCGTCTGCCTGGGCTACAAGGGTTACCTAGTTAAAGAGTATTTCGCCAATTACCGGCTGCACGCGTCAGATGTGACGGTTGATCTCTCGCAGGGTGGCGTCACCTATCATGCCGCCCACAGCGAACCCTGGACCGTAACACTGGTGGATACCGGCCTTTCCACGGAAACCGGCGGACGGCTGAAGCGCATTGCGCCCTATCTGAAGGGGGAGGAAGCGTTCTGCCTGACCTATGGCGATGGGCTCGGCAATATCGATATCGGGCGCGCGGTTGCGTTCCATCATGGCCATGGCAAGCTTGCGACCATGACCGCCGTGCATCCACCCGGCCGTTTCGGAGTGATCGGGCTGGATGGCGAACATGCGCTGTCCTTCCAGGAAAAGCCCAACGCCGAAAACGGCTTCATCAATGGCGGTTATTTCGTTCTGTCGCCGAAGACACTCGAACTGGTCGAAGGCGATGAGACGGTGTGGGAGCGCGGTCCGCTGGAGACTCTGGCGGCGCGTGGCGAACTCGCCGCCTTCCGCCATGACGGCTTTTGGCAGCCGATGGATACGCTGCGCGAAAAAGAACAGCTCGAAACCATGTGGGCTTCGGGCAGAGCGCCGTGGAAAAGCTGGGCATGAACGGCTTCTGGCGGGGCAGGCGCGTGTTCCTGACCGGCCATACCGGTTTCAAGGGCGCTTGGACAGCGTTGTGGCTGCAGGCGGCAGGCGCGGAGGTGACCGGTTTCGCGCTGGCTCCGGAAGGCGATGACAATCTTTATACCAGCCTCTCGCCCGCGCCCTGTGCGCATTCTGTACTTGCGGATCTGCGCGATGCGGATGCCGTCGGCGGGGCCATCGCCCGGGCGCGGCCCGAAATCGTGCTGCATCTGGGAGCGCAGGCGATCGTGCGGCGCGCCTATCGCGATCCCGTCGAAAGTTTCGCGACCAATGTGATGGGCACCGTCCATGTCCTGGACGCAGCAGCAAAGCAGCCCGAGGCCCGGGCGATTCTTGTCGTCACATCCGACAAGGTCTATGCGAACGATGATAGCGCACGGGCTGTCCGCGAGGATGATCCGCTGGGTGGCAGTGACCCCTACAGCGCATCCAAGTCTGCTGCCGAGATGGTGGCGGCAAGTTGGCGCAAGAGTTTTCTTTCCCATGACGGCGCGGCGGCGCTGGGCGTCGCCCGGGCCGGCAATGTGATCGGCGGGGGCGATTGGGGCGCAGACAGGCTGCTGCCCGATGTCATCCGGGCGGGCAGGCGCGGCGAAGCGGTGGCGCTGCGCAGTCCGCAAGCGACGCGTCCCTGGCAGCATGTGCTGGATGTGGTGGCGGGCTATCTCGCCTATGCCGAATGTTTGGCGACCGGCAGCGCCCCCGCGGCCCTGAATTTCGGCCCCATGTCGGATGCCTCGTTCACCGTCGCCCAGATGGTCGAGGCGTTGCAGGCCGCTTCCGGCTGGAAGACTGGCTGGCCGATGCAGCCTGGCGAGCATCCGCCGGAAAAGACTTTTTTGTCCGTCGATCCGTCCCTGGCGATGGCAACATTGAATTGGTCGCCGCGCCTGGACTTGCGGGCCGGTATTGCGCTGGTCGCGGCGTGGCACCGCGCCTATGACAATGGCGTCGACATGCGGGCTGTGTCGCTGAAACAGATTGCCGATTATCAGGCGATGGCGGCACCACCGGGCGGTGTGCCGTGAGCGCAGCCGCCCATTGCCGCTTCTGCGGCGCCTCGCTGGACAAGCTGGTGGTCGATCTGGGCGAGATGCCGCTGGCCAATGCCTATATCGCGGAAGAGAATATCTCGCGGCCGGAGCCGCGCTTCCCCTTGCGGGTATTTGTGTGCGGCGTGTGTTTCCTGGTGCAGACCGATGCCGATATCCCGCCGGGGGATATTTTTTCGGACTATGCCTATTTTTCCTCCTATTCCCAGGGCTGGCTGGATCACGCCAGACACTATTGCGAAACGATGACGGCGCGTTTCGGCCTGACTGCCGCCAGCCGGGTGATCGAAGTCGCCAGCAATGACGGCTATCTGTTGAAGGATTTTGTGGCGGCAGGAATTCCCACACTCGGCATCGAGCCGGCGCGGAATGTGGCGGAGGTGGCGCGCGCGGCCGGCGTGCCGACACAAAGCCTGTTCCTCACAGAAGAAACCGGACGGCGAATCGCGCGCGAATTCGGTCCCGCCGATCTGGTCGTGGCGAACAATGTGCTGGCGCATGTGCCCGCAATCAATGATTTCGTGGAAGGTCTGCGGCGGTTGCTGGCCGATCACGGGGTGCTTACGATCGAGTTTCCGCATTTGGCCGAACTGATCGTGCATGCCCAGTTCGATACCATCTACCACGAGCATTTTTCCTATTTGTCGCTCGCCGCCGTGGAGCGCATCCTGGCGGCGCACGATCTCAGGCTGTTCGACGGCGAGCGCCTGCCGACCCATGGCGGATCGCTTAGGCTCTACGCCGAGCCCCGCACTTCCTCGTCCCGTCCCGAAAGCGAAAGGCTTGCGCAAATCCGGGCCGCCGAGCACAACGTGGGCGTAACGCGGATGGATTATTACGACGGCTTCAGTCGTAAGGTCGCCAGCGTGATTGCCGGTCTGCGCAGTTTTCTCAAGCGCGCCAGGGGCGAGAACAGGACCATCATCGCCTATGGAGCGGCGGCCAAGGGCAACACGTTGCTCAATGCCTGCGGGGCGACCGCGGCCGATATCGCCTGTGTGGTGGACCGGAATCCGCACAAGCAAGGACATTACCTGCCGGGGTCGCGCCTGCCGATCCGCGCCCCGGCGGCGATCGACGCAGCGCGGCCCGATTATGTCCTGATCCTGCCCTGGAACCTGAAGGCGGAGATCATGGCACAAACAAAGCATATCTCTGCCTGGGGCGGACGTTTCGTGGTGCCCATTCCGGAGCTGACGGTGCTCGATCCGTGAAACTCCATCCGACAAAATTGCAGGGCGTATATCTGATCGTGGTCGCCCCGCTCGCCGATGCGCGGGGCAACTTCGCAAGGACTTTCTGTGTCGAGACCCTGCGCAGGGCGGGCGCCGCCTTCGGCCCGGTGCGACAGATGAGCATCTCAGTCAACGACCGGAAGGCCACGTTGCGCGGCCTGCATTGGCAGGCCGGACCCAGGCCGGAAGCCAAGATCGTGCGGCCGGTCCGGGGCCGCATCTTCGATGTGGCGCTGGATCTGCGGCCCGCTTCGCCCAGCTTCAAGCAATGGTTCGGCGTCGAACTGAATGCGGCGCACCAGAATGCGCTACTGATCCCGCAAGGCTGCGCCCACGGGTTCGTCACGCTCCAAGACGACTGCGCCATCGAATATGTGATGGATGCGGATTTCGATCCCGCGCTTGCGCGCGGTGCGCGCTGGGACGATCCCGCTTTCGCCATCGCCTGGCCGCTGCTACCGGCCATGATCGGTGAGCGCGACCGCGTCTGGCCGGATTTCGTCGGATGAGCCGCGTTTTGGTGACTGGCGCATCCGGCTTCATCGGCCGCCACCTGCTGCCGATGTTGACCGCGCGCGGGCATGATGTGATTGCGCTGTCGCGAGCGCCACAGAAGGATACCGCCGGGGTCCGCTGGTTGGCGGGCGATCTGCGCGATACGGCACAACAGCACGCCATATTGAAAACCGCCCGCGCGACGCATCTGGTCCATCTCGCCTGGTATGTCGAGCATGGCCTGTTTTGGACAGCGCCTGAAAATGCCGAATGGATTGGGGCAAGCCGCGCGCTGCTCGCCGCATTCCGCGAAAGCGGTGGCCCGCGCGCGCTTTGCATCGGAAGCTGCGCCGAATATGACTGGGCGCGGAGCGATCCGGCGCCGTGGAAGGAAAGCGATCCCTGCCGACCGGCTACGCCCTATGGCATCGCCAAGCACACATTATACGAACAGGCGATGGCCGACGCCGCCGGCAACGGCCTGTCACTGGTCTGGGCGCGATTGTTCCTGATGTTCGGTGAAGGCGAGAATCCCGGCCGGCTGGTCCCGGCGATGATCGATGCCCTGCTGCACCGGCAGCCGCTCGACCTGGGTTCGGGATCGCGGGTGCGCGATCTGATGGCGATGCCAGACCTTGCCCAGGCGCTGGCCATGCTGCTGGAAAGCGAACTGACCGGCGCGGCCAATGTGGCGAGCGGAAGCGGAATTGCGCTGGCGGCGCTGGGCGAGCGGCTTGCCATTCTCACTGGCGCTCCCGCGTCCCTTCTGCGCTTCGGGGCGCGGGCGGACAGTGCCGAGCCGCCGCATATGGTCGCCAATGTCGCGCGACTGCGGGCGGCGGGATTTTCCGGCCCGCGCCCACTAGCCGACCGGCTGGCAAAGTATGTCGCCCTGCGCCGCGAGAAATAGTCTATTTCTTGGAAGCGTCCTTGACCTGGGAGCGCCGCTTGATGACATCGGTGACCGCAGGATCGTCGAACAGCAGGGGATGGACGCCCTATTGCGGTTTGGCCCCGGTAGACGGGGCCGCCTGCGCCGTAGCAGGTGGTTTCGCAGCCATACCGGTCCCCTTTCCTTTTCGCCATATTCGGTTTCGAATCTTCCGGGTTCAATGCTTAATCCTTGGCCCCTCTTGCAAGCGTCGGCCGGGCGGTGGGCAACATTCGTCCGTTGCCGCGTTTTCCTGCCATGCCCGGTTTGAAGACCTTCCTCACCGAGTCCGGATTCTACGAAATGGCCGTCGCTGCGCCTTCAATGAAGGCGGCGCTGCGAGCCTGGGGCATGGGACATAACGCGTTCGCGCAAGGGCTTGCGCACAGGACCCAGGACGCGGCCATCGTGCGGGCCGCGACCGCCCGGCCCGGCATCGTGCTGCGCCGGCCGATCGGATCGAAGGGACCGTTCAAGCAGCATCCCGACCTGCCGAGCGTCCCCGACGCGCCGGCGAAGAAAGGCAAGAGGGGGCCCACAGGACCGGGCCCCGACCCCGCCCGCTTGAGACGGGCGCGCGCGGCACTGGAGGAAGCACGCAGCAAGCACCGCAAGATACTGCGATCCCTCGAGGCGGAGCAGGCAGCGATCGAACGGCGCGCCGCCGCGGAAGATGCGCGATGGCAACGTCAAAGGAGCCGGCTGGAGGCGTCGCTCCACAGGGCATCGAAATAAGGTGCCTGCGCATCGGCAAGGGGCCGGAACCATGCTATGGTCGCCATCATTGGATCTCCGGCAGCAATACCGATGGCGTTTCCCGATCCGGACAAGGACATTCTGGACGCGCTGGACCGGCAGGAACGGAAGAGCCAGTTTCTCAGCGCCCTGGCCGCCGCCGCGGTCGCACTGATCGGTGCCGCCATCGCCTATATGCTCTTAAGATCGGTGAGCGACGGTCGCGTTGCGCGGGATGGCGCCATCCTTGTATTTCTGGCCGCGGCGGTCGGCCTGTTCGTCAAGCTGAGCCGCACGTCGCGTTAGCGGCCGGATCGAGTCCGGGCCGCCGGCTTTTTTTGGAAGAGGAGCGCGGCAAGATTCGCGCAGATGTGAGGAACGCATGAGGCCTTTCGAACTGGTCATCGCGCTGATCTTGGCGGTCGTCGTCTTCGTTGTGTTAAAAGTAATCGGGCTGCTGATAAAATTTGCCCTCATCGCCGGGCTGGTTGCATTCGTCGTCGGCTTTGCGCTGGCCAGCGCCTTCCGCAGACGGTGAGGCGCCTGCGCGAAAATGCTCGATCGCCTGGAAAAGGTTTTTACAATTTTCAGGCAATGGAAACGTGAGGCGCTTTTTCATTCCGCCGCGCCGATTGGCCCGATCATTGCGCAACGGCCATCACCACGCCGCCGTCTTCGATTCCCGAGCCGATTTCGCTTCTGCTATTTGGCGCCGCGTTGCCGGTGTGGATCGCCGCATTTGATCTCCGCGGCCCACGCGCCTATGCCTTTGCAGATTTCAAGGCCAGGAACTGCGAAGGAATGATCGATATTGGGCGGACCCTCAAAACGGCGGCCGACTGTTATAACAACGGAGACGCGGCAAGCTCGGAACGCCTTTGCAGACAGGTCTTGGCAATAGGCCCAAACAACGCGCCGGCACTCCATCTGCAGGGATTGATTGTTGCGACGCAGGGCCGAGCTGCGGAAGCACTGGACCTCATAGGACGATCGCTGAAGATCAATCCGGCAAATTCAATGGCGTGGGTTCACCACGCGATCGCCTTGGACGAACTCGGAGAATTCGAGCAGTCGCTGTCGAGCTACGACAAGGCAAGCATTGCTGACCCTTCTACTCGCATGCCTGGCTTAACAGAGGGGTCTGCCTGCACCGACTGGGGCGATTTCCCGAAGCAATAGAATGCTATCAACGTGCGTTGCCTCACTGCGCAAACGAGCCGGTCTTACATAGCAATCTGGCCTTGAGTTACACCGCATCCGGCCAATTTGGCAGAGCGATCGCAAGCTGGGATAGGTGACGGAGGCATCGCGCCCTGCAACGCAGGCAAATTGCTGCATCGGGGCTTTGGTCCGGTTAGACCGGAACGCAGCTTTCTTGCGAATCCATTCGCCACATTCCCGCGCTACAGCGCGTTGGGTCAGTTTGTTGCGAAGCTG
>DATATP010000170.1:0-18610 GCA_036268715.1 Rhizomicrobium sp.
CCCTTCGATCAGCGCGCGCGAGGCGGCTTCGCGCACCGCGAGCGGGCCATCCTCGTCGGGAAAACCCTGACCGAGATTGATGGCGTCGTGCTCGACCGCCAGCGTCGACATCACGGTGAAGATCGTGGTGCCCTGACCCGCGAAGACGGGATTTCCCTTCGGCATGACTCAACCTCGCAAGCCCCGCGGGGGGCGTTCAAGACGCACAACAGATAGGCAACCGGCACTTTTTTTGGGCATGGCGCGGGCGCCGCGACGGGCCTTCTCCACAACCACCTGACTCTGTTGGCTTATTTCTTCACCAAAACCGGCATACTTCCTGCTAAATCGTTAACGGCGCAGGGCATGGCAGCGCCGGGAGATACACATGAAAAAGATCGAAGCGATCATCAAGCCGTTCAAGCTCGACGAAGTGAAAGAGGCGCTGCAGGAAGTCGGCGTCCAGGGCATCACGGTGACCGAGGCCAAGGGTTTCGGACGGCAGAAGGGTCATACCGAACTCTATCGCGGCGCCGAGTACGTCGTCGATTTCCTGCCCAAGGTGAAAATCGAAATCGTCGTGGACGAAAGCCGCGTCGAGCCGTCCGTGGACGCCATCCAGAAGGCTGCGCGCACGGGACGCATCGGCGACGGCAAGATATTCGTCCTCAATGTCGAAGAAGCGATCCGCATCCGCACCGGCGAAACCGGCGCCGACGCGATCTAAAACAATCCCGCGTGGGTTTTTAGTGTCCATTTCTTGAAGGGGAAGACCGAACGATGTCCAACAGTCCAGCCAGCATTCTGTCGATGATCAAGGCCAAGGAGGTCAAGTTCGTCGACATCCGCTTCACCGATCCGCGCGGCAAGTGGCAGCACGTCACCTTCGACCTGTCGATGGTCGACGAGGATTTCCTCACGCACGGAACGATGTTCGACGGTTCGTCGATCGCAGGATGGAAAGCGATCAACGAATCCGACATGACGCTGGTGCCCGATCTCGACACCGCGGTGATCGATCCGTTCTTCGCCCAGACCACGCTGGTCCTGATCTGCGACGTGGTCGAGCCGACCACCGGCCAGCGCTATGGCCGCTGCCCGCGCTCGATCGCCAAGGCGGCGGAGAAATACGTCAACTCGTCGGGCGTCGGCGACACGACCTATTTCGGCCCGGAAGCGGAATTCTTCATCTTCGACGACGTGCGTTTCGAAGTCGGGATGAACAAGGGCTACTATTACGTCGACTCGATGGAAGGCGCCTACAACACCGGCACCGAGTACGAGCAGGGCAATCTCGGCCACCGTCCGGGCGTCAAGGGCGGCTACTTCCCGGTGCCGCCGGTCGACAGCGCGCAGGACATGCGCGGCGAGATGCTCGCCATCATGGGCGACATGGGTATCCAGCCGGAGAAGCATCACCACGAGGTCGCCACCGCGCAGCATGAGCTTGGCTTCAAGTTCAACACGCTGACCAAGTGCGGCGACTACATGCAGATCTACAAGTATGTGATCCACCAGGTCGCCGCGGCCTATGGCAAGACGGCGACGTTCATGCCCAAGCCGATCTACGGCGACAACGGCTCGGGCATGCATGTGCACCAGTCGATCTGGAAGGGCGGCAAGCCCTTGTTCGCCGGTTCGGGCTATGCCGATCTGTCGGACACCTGCCTGTTCTATATCGGCGGCATCATCAAGCATGCCAAGGCGCTCAACGCCTTCACCAATCCCTTGACCAACAGCTACAAGCGCTTGATTCCGGGCTTCGAGGCGCCGGTGCTGCTGGCCTATTCCTCGCGCAACCGTTCGGCGTCCTGCCGCATTCCGTTCACGCCGTCACCCAAGGGAAAGCGCGTCGAGGTGCGCTTCCCCGATCCCGGCGCGAATCCCTATCTCGCCTATGCCGCGATGCTGATGGCGGGCCTGGACGGGATCGAGAACAAGATCCATCCTGGCGGCCCGATGGACAAGGACCTTTATGCCCTTCCGCCTGAAGAACTGGCGAAGGTGCCTCAGGTCTGTGGCTCCTTGCGCGAGGCGCTGGACCAGCTTCGGGCCGACAATGCCTTCCTTAAGAAGGGCGGAGTGTTCAGCGAAGACTTCATCAACAGCTATATCGAGCTGAAGATGGAAGAAGTGTATGCCTTCGAGCACACGCCCCATCCGGTCGAGTTCATGATGTATTATTCCGTCTGACCGGGAACACTGTCGAACAGAAAGGGCGCGGGTTTAACCCCCGCGCTTTTTTTGTTTCTGTGCTGGCCTTGCGGTATTTTGTTCAAGCTGCCGCCGTCGACGAAGCCGGCGCCAGTTCCGCTTTCACCGGCAAATTCACATAGACCGAACAACCCTTGCCGAATTCGCTTTCCAGCCACGCCCTGCCGCCATGCAATTCGGCCAGGCCGCGCACCAGGGCAAGGCCCAGGCCCGTGCCGCCGGCCTGACGATCGTAACGGTTGTCCACTTGACTGAACGGGGTGAATATCGTGTCCAGCTTCTCGCGCGGAATGCCCGGGCCGTTGTCCCGCACTAGGATCTGGAAGCTGCCATCGCGCGCCACGCTGCCGATCACCTCGATGCGTCCGCCTTCAGGGGTGAATTTGACGGCGTTGGACACAAGGTTGATCAGCATTTGTTTCAAGGCGCGTTCGTCGGCATAGAGCGGCGGGGCGCCCGCCTCGACCTCAATATTGAGGATCTGGTCCTTCTCGCGCGCCTTGGAACCGATCAGCTTGAGGGCACCGTCGAACAGCCTGTGCGCGTCCAGCGAATGAGGCGCGATATCCATGCGGCCGGCCTCGATCTTGGCAATGTCGAGCAAATCGTTGATCAGCGACAGAAGATGGGCGCCGGAAGAATGGATATCGCCGGCGTAATCACGGTAGCGCGCCGACCCGACCGGTCCGAAACATTCCTGCGTGATGATTTCGGAAAAGCCGAGAATCGCATTGAGCGGCGTGCGCAACTCATGGCTCATGTTGGCGAGAAAGGCGGTCTTGGAGGCATTGGCAGTCTCCGCCTCGAAGCGTTTCTTGAGGGCGTCGTCTCGCGTCTCCTCCAACTCCCGCGCCAAGTCCTCGACCTGGAAGCGCAGCCGGGAATCCTCGTCCATTTGCTGGATCAGGGGGCGGCCCGTGATCCACATCTGCAGCATGAGGAAGGGCGTCAGCAGCCCGATCGTATAATCCACCCAATTGTCGCCCAGCAGAAATCGCACCGCCGTCATCAGCGAGATCGGCACCAGGCTGGCGAGATACATCTGCACGTTGCTGGACCGGCTGACCGCCAGGGCTGCGACCACCGCTGTCACGGCGCAGGCGATGAACAGGTGATTTCCGGGATCGCCCGGCTGCCAGCACAGCCACGGCATCAAGCCCCAAGCGGTGCTGGTTGCGACCTGCATCAAGGCAAACCTGAAATGCCAGGATTGAGCACATTCCGGGTCGCGGGTGGCCGTTGCCTCATACTGGTAAGCCGAGGCCGTCATCGAGACCGTTCCCATTACCGCGGTGACCGCGAGCGGCAGCCACAGGACCCGCCCAATGGCGACCTGCCCGAACAAGCCCACTGCGTTGCAGGTGACGGACGCGGCGATCAGCGCCCAGATCGGCGCGGTGAACCGGGTCGCGCGTACCGAGAGGGCTGCCAGGTCGAGCTGGGCCTTAAGCACGCGCGGATCACCGGCATGCCGTTCTCGCACTCTGCGCGCCAATCTCACCATGGTCCCCGGATGGCCCCCGCGGCGCTGGTCCGCGGCGGCAAAACTTTACGGCCGCGCTCGTTAAAATTTGCTTGGTCAGGCGGACTTGCGCTGGGGCGGTCGCGGCATAGTTTCCGGAAAGTAAAGATGAGCCTTGACGCCCCCGCCCGGCGCGCTTTCCAGCCAGACTTTGCCCCCGTGCAGATGCGCCAGTCCCTGAACCAGCGCAAGGCCAAGGCCCGTGCCACCAGCCTCGCGGTCATAGCGGTTATCGATCTGGGAGAAAGGCTGGAAAATATGCGCCAGCTTCTCGGCGGGAATGCCCGGACCGTTGTCGCTGATGCACATTTCCATGCCGGCGCCGGTATCCGCTTTGCAGGAAACGACTATTTGGCCACCTGGCTGGGTAAATTTGCTCGCGTTGGACAAAAGATTAAGCAACATTTGGCGAAAGGCCCGCTCGTCCGCCATCACCAATGGCAAGTCGGGCATGGCCGCAACCTCCAATTGCTGGCTCTTCTGCGCCAGCCGCGGCGCCACCAGCCGCACGGCATGGTCGATCTCCCGCACAGGATCAAGCGGGACGGGCTGGATCTCCATCTTGCCCGCCTCGATCTTGGCGACGTCGAGCAAATCATTGATCAAAGACAGCAGATGCTCGCCCGAGGCGTGGATGTCGCCGGCGTACTCGCTGTAGCGCTCCATTGCGCCCGGACCCAGCGCCTGCGCGGCGATCAGATCGGAAAAGCCAAGGACCGCATTGAGCGGCGTGCGCAGTTCGTGGCTCATATTGGCAAGGAAGGCGGTTTTGGAGGCATTGGCGTTTTCCGCCTCGAAGCGCTTCTTCACCGCCTCGTCGCGAGCCTCGGCGAGAGCGCCGGCGAGATCTTCAACACTGAAGCGAAGACGTGCATCTTCCTGGAGGCGAAGGATGAACCGGCACCCGTCCTGATAAAGATGAGCGGCAAAGAGCGGCACCAGCAGAGCGAAGGTGATATCGATCCAGCTCCCGCTCAGCGCGAAGCGCAAGACCGTGAGGCCCACGATGGGAATCATGCCGGTCAGGAACATCGCTACGCTGCTGGCGCGGCTCAGCATCAGCGAAGACAAAATGGCCGTGATGGCAAGCAGCAGATAAAGATGGTTCGGCAGATCGCCGTCCGTCCACAGGATCCAGGGCAGCAAGCCCCATGCGGCGCTGATCGCCGCCTGAACCCAGAGGAACAGGATCACCCAGCGCCTTAGAGCTGCCGCGTCCGGCGGCACCTGCTTGCGGTAAGCCGCATAAAGTCCATAGCCGGCGAATGACACCAAGGTGACGATCAGCGGATAGATCGCGGCGACGGCAAGGTTTTGTCGCCCCAGCCAGCCGCAGCTTGCAGAGCCCAGCCACGCCAACACCAGCGCCCAGGCAGGTGTGGTGATCCAGGAAATCCATTCGACGCCTGCGATTACGTCGAGCTGCGCTTTAAGGACGCGGGGATCCCGGTCGCTTTCCAGATGAAGACCCTTCCACACGGCGAAATTCTTATTGTCCCTCGGTCCGCGGTGTGCAGGCCGGACTTGATGCTCGGCCATCCTATCGGCGCAAGCGTTAAAAACTCCCTCGCGAAAAGGAAAAGGTGCGTAAGGCCAATTACTTGATTAGGTTGTCGGTCGGCCGTGCCGCGATTCGCCGGGGCCACTAACCACTTCAACGCTCGTGTAAATGATGCCTAAAGCCGATCCCGACCTGTTTGACGACGACGCTTTCGATGCGAAAGCGTCGAAAAGCTATACTGCCAAGGACATCGAGGTGCTGGAGGGGCTGGAGCCGGTGCGCCGCCGCCCAGGCATGTACATCGGCGGTACGGATTCGAACGCGCTGCATCACCTTGCGGCGGAGATCATCGACAATGCGATGGACGAGGCGGTGGCCGGCCATGCCAGCCGGATCGAGCTGGAGTTGAAGACCGGCGACGTGCTGATGGTTCGCGACAATGGACGCGGCATTCCGGTCGATCCCCATCCCAAATTCAAATCAAAATCGGCGCTGGAAGTGATCATGACGACACTCCATGCCGGCGGAAAGTTCGACGGCAAAGCCTATGAGACTTCGGGCGGACTGCATGGCGTCGGCGCCTCGGTGGTCAATGCGCTATCGGAATGGATGGAGGTGGAGGTGGCACGTGACCGCCATGCCCACAAGATGCGCTTCGAGCGCGGCGTGCCAGCCGGCAAACTCAAGGACCTGGGGGCAGTCAACCGCCGTGGCACCATTGTCAGCTTCAAACCGGATGGCAAGATCTTCGGCGAGGGCGTGCATTTCTCTCCCGCCCGGCTCTACCGCATGGCCAAGAGCAAGGCCTATCTGTTCCGGGGCGTGGAAATCCGCTGGAACTGCGATCCCACCCTCATCAAGGACGAAACACCCGCAGAAGACACGCTGAAATTTCCGGGCGGCCTGCTGGACTTCCTCAAAAGCGAGATCGGCAAGGCGGCAACGGTTACCTCACGCGAGTTCTCCGGCCGCACCGAGAACAGGGAGGTCGATCTTTCCAAGGGAAAAGGCGGCGCAGTGGAATGGGCGATCGCCTGGGTACCGTCGCGCGATCCTTTCACCCGTTCCTATTGCAACACCATTCCCACCCCGCAGGGTGGCACCCATGAGCAGGGCTTGCGCAATGCTCTGACCAAGGCGCTGCGCAGCCATGGCGAACGCACCAGCAACCGCAAGACGGGGCTGATCACCGCCGACGACGTGATGGACAGCGCCTGCGCGGTACTGTCGGTGTTCATCCGCGAGCCGGAATTCCAAGGCCAGACCAAGGACAAACTGTCCAGCCCGGATGCCCAGCGCCTGGTCGAGACGGTGATGCGCGACCATTTCGATCACTGGCTGGCGGAAAGCCCCGCCGAGGCCGACCGGCTGCTGGGCTTTGTCATCGAACAGGCCGAGGACCGCCTCAAGCGCCGCCAGGAAAAAGAGGTGTCGCGCAAGGCGGCGACCCGCAAGCTGCGCCTGCCCGGCAAGCTCGCGGATTGCAGCAAGGACGCCGCGGAGGGCACCGAAATTTTCCTGGTCGAAGGCGACTCGGCGGGAGGAAGCGCCAAGCAGGCGCGCGACCGCAATATCCAGGCGATATTGCCGCTGCGCGGCAAGATCCTGAACGTCGCCAGCGCGGCGGCGGGCAAGCTTGCCCAGAACCAGGAATTGTCGGACCTGGTGCAGGCACTCGGCTGCGGCAGCGGCCCCAAATATCGCGAGGCGGACCTGCGCTATGAGCGGGTGATCGTGATGACCGACGCCGATGTCGATGGCGCCCATATCGCCTCGCTGCTGCTGACATTCTTCTATCGCGAAATGCCGGAACTGATTTCCCAGGGCCATCTGTTTCTGGCGATGCCGCCGCTTTACCGCATGAGCCAGGGCGGCAAGACGGTCTATGCCCGCGACGATGCCGATCGCGAGCGGATCTTGAAAAGCGTGTTCCGCGCCAATGCCAAAGTGGAAGTGTCGCGCTTCAAGGGGCTCGGCGAGATGATGCCGCAGCAATTAAAGGAAACCACGATGCGCCCCGGCGCGCGGACCCTGGTGCGGGTGGATATCGCGGACGACAAAGATGAAACCGATTCGCTGGTGGAGCGGCTGATGGGCAAGAAGCCGGAATTGCGCTTCCAGTTCATCCAGGAAAACGCCGCCTTTGCCGGCGAGGCGGTGGATGTGTGAACGCTGCGGCGAAGTCCTAAACCATCGTCGAGCCGCGCAACGACGCCTGAGCGTCAACGTGCCGGTATCGTTAGGTGTGCCGAGAGCAGGCTCGTATCTCCGAATTGCGACGGCACGGCCGCGCGTCCCCGCGCGGCGGTGAGGCGAGCGCCGCCAAACGGAAGTCCGAAGCGTTGTTCGACCAAGGTGAGAGTCGGCGCGGCCTTCAAGCCGACTACGATCTGCGCATCGCGGCATTCCCTCGTCGCACAGGCGATGGTGAACGCCCCGCGCGGACGCAACGCGAATTCCCGCCCGCCAATTGCGACGGAAACAAGACCTGCGTCTGCCGGGATTTCCAGCATCATGC
This sequence comes from Rhizomicrobium sp., assembly GCA_036268715.1. GTDB lineage: Bacteria > Pseudomonadota > Alphaproteobacteria > Micropepsales > Micropepsaceae > Rhizomicrobium. Next base: position 7,735 of record DATATP010000170.1, read on the forward strand.
CATCCGCCGCCGATCCATGCAGCCGCAGCCGCACCAGATCGCCGTCGCGCCTGACCTCGGCCGAAGGCGCGGGAAAGCGGGCGTTTCCGGCCTGCGCCACGAAGAATGTGCCGATGCCGGGCAATAGCTGAGGCTTGGCCGAAAAGTCTGCAGCCGCGCGCAGGCGTGGCGGAAGACGATGCACCGGATCGACAGCCCACCAACTCCGGCCGCCTTGCTCGACATAATGCAGATTCAGCCGCTGCGGGTGGCTCGCGCTATAAGGCGGCAGAATGCCCGCGACGATGGCGAGAATAACCGCGAGCACGGTAGACGTGGTGGCAAAGATAAAAACGGTGCGCCGTTTCAGCCGCGGCAGCAGCGGCAGCAGCGCCATCAGCGCGAAAGCGGCCGGCACCGTGAACAGCGGATGCGCGACAAGCCCGAGCAATTCCTCGCCTTGCACCAACAGCCCCAGCCACACGACCAGCGCCGCCAGCGCCGGCAGCAGCAGCAAGGCAGGGCGCGAAGTGGCGAAGGGCAGTGTGGCGGCCGCGATCAGGGACGGAAACACGAAATAGGGACTGATGCCCGGCAGCAACGCGGCGATAATCACGCCCAAGCCGCTGAGCCACAGCCAGCAGGCGACTGCGCCAGTGCCGAAAGCGGTTCCAGGAAAAGTGTGTGGTGTTGGTACGCTGGCGCTACCAACACCGTCCGGAACCGCAACAAGACAAAGAGGTAGAGCATTTTCGTGATTCCCCAAAACACGAAAATGCTCCAGACCTGCAACCGGCAGGAATACCGCCCACACGCCGAAGGCCAGCGCGAGCCGCAACGCCCACGGATGGGCAAAAGATGGATCGGAGGAACCGGAAATCGCCGCTGCGATGGCATGAAGTGCAAAACCCGCGCCGACGCATCCAGCCAGCAGCAAGAGCGGCATCACGCCAGCGCGCAGGCCGGGGCCGAGCCGGGTCAGGCGCGCATATTGCCACCATCCCGACAGGACGATGACAAGAAACACGGCGAGTGCAAGCGGCAGCATCCAGCCTGCCGGAAGACGCGGCAGCCAAAGCCCGAACACATCCAGATAGGCCGCGTCGCCTCCCTTCAAAGTCGCAAAATCCGTCCGCTCCAGCGCCGTCATCAGCGCCAAAAGATTGTCGCCATGGCTTTGCAGACTGCGCGGGTCGAGATTGGCGAGCGTATCGTTGGGCGTGTGATAATTCGCGACATCGCCAACGAAGGCGAAATTATAGCCGGGCAGGCCCGCCCGCAGCATCGGCGTCAGATCGGTATCGTTGGGCAGAAACCGGTATATTTCCCCGAACAGCGAGCTGGAGGCATAGCGCGGCACGGCGTGGGCATAGAGGTCGATCAAGTGGCCATCGCCCGGACTGGTCTGGAACAGCAGGCTACGGCCGCTGCTGCCGCGGCCTTCCATATTGATGACCACACCGATCCGGGCGCACCAGCTTGCCTCGCGCACGAATGCCTCGGCACCCAGCAATCCATATTCTTCGCCGTCGGTAAACAAGGCCAGGATCGGATGGCGGCCGAGCGGCCCCCGCGCTTTCAGGGCACGAATCGTTTCCACGATCGCGGCTACACCTGCGCCGTCATCACCCGCACCCGGTCCCGCAGGCACCGAATCCATATGCGCCATCATCACAATCGCTTTGCCGCGTCCGGGCGCGACCTGGGCGATAATGTCGGTGATACGCGCGCATTCGATGGCGCTCCAGCGCGCGCCGTAATAGCAACTCATCCGGCTGAGCGCCGTTGTCTTCACCCCAAGCGCGGCCAGTTCCCGCTGCAAGCGATCATGAACCGCTGCATTCTCCGGCGTTCCCGCCGGATGCGGCTTCGCCGGCCCCTGCAACCGGGCCAGCAGGCGCTGCGCACGCAGGGCGGAGAATTGCGTTGCCGGCGCGTCCGCCCCCCGGGGCGCCGGCGGTGTTTGTGCGTACACGGACAAAAACCAGACCGCGACAGCCAGCAGCGCGAGAAGCCATGTGCGCCATACCGCCAAGTGCGACTCCCCTTTGCGTCCGCGACGAGGCTGAAACGGGCCCGGCCTGCGGTCAATTCGCGCCAACCTTGATTTTCCGCCGACTCTCACCTATGTGCAGTGCATCGAGAGTCGGCCGCCATCCGGGCCGCCGGCGGCGGGCGCCAAAGTCGCGCCCCTATCCAGGAGCGTGTTACGACCAATGTGACGACCTCCGGCGCGCAAGCCGGAACTGACGAAGCCATTGAAAACCCTATTCCTTCGTCGATAGAAACCACCCCCGTTCCGGCTGCGGAACCCGGTTTCGAGGCCCTCGGCCTCTCCCCCGAAATCCTCCACGCTGTAGCCGAGAGCGGCTACACAACGCCGACGCCGATTCAGGCCCGGGGCATTCCCTTTGTGCTTCAGCGCCGCGATCTGATCGGAATCGCCCAGACCGGCACCGGCAAGACCGCCTCCTTTACCCTGCCGATGATCGAGATGCTGTCCAAAGGCCGGGCCAAGGCGCGCATGCCGCGAGCCCTGGTTCTGGAGCCGACCCGCGAACTGGCCGACCAAGTGTCGGAAAGCTTCGACCGTTACAGCAAATATTCCAAGCTGACCCAGGCGCTGCTGATCGGCGGCACGTCGATGGACGAACAGGTCAAGAAACTGGACCGCGGCGTGGACGTGCTGATCGCCACGCCGGGCCGGCTGATGGATCATTTCGAACGCGGCCGCATCCTGTTGTCCCAGGTCAATATCCTGGTGATCGACGAAGCCGACCGCATGCTGGACATGGGCTTCATTCCGGATGTCGAAAAAATCTGCAAGATGCTGCCCTTCACCCGCCAGACCCTGTTCTATTCGGCCACCATGCCACCGGAAATCCAGCGGCTGACCGATCAGTTCCTGCATAATGCGGTGCGGGTGGAGGTCTCTCGTCCTGCCACCACCGCCAGCAACATCACCCAGGAACTGGTGGAAATTCCCGCCAACGACTGGGCCAAGCGGGAGGCGCTGCGCCGCCTGATCCGGGAGGCGGAGCCTACGCTCACCAACGCCATCGTGTTCTGCAACCGCAAACGGGACGTCGATGTCGTCGCCAAGTCGCTGACCAAGCATGGTTTCGACGCCGCGCCGATCCACGGCGATCTCGACCAGTCATTGCGCACCAAGACTTTGGACAGGTTCCGCGCCGGTGCGTTGAAGATTCTCGTCGCCTCCGACGTGGCGGCGCGCGGCCTCGATGTCCCATCGGTGAGCCATATCTTCAATTTCGACGTACCGATCCATGCCGACGATTATGTTCATCGCATCGGGCGCACGGGGCGGGCGGGGCGCAGCGGCGCGGCCTTCATGCTGGCCACGCCGCGCGACGCGAAATATGTCGATTTCATCGAGAAGCTGACCGGCAACAAGCTGGCCCGTCGCCAGATGACCGACATCGAAGTGCGTGACGATCGCCGCCCTCGCGAAGGCCGCCGCGACCGCACCGGTCCCGATCGCAAGCGCCACGATCGGCGGCCCGAGGGCACGCCTTATCACGAGCATGTCGCCGCGATCGAGCCGGCGGCGGTCGCCGTCGCGCCGGAAGCAGAAACCCCGCGGCCGGAAGCCAAACCGCGTCCCGCCCGCGCCGAAAGACAGCCGGAGCGCCCGCGCGAAAAGCGCGAGCGGCCCCGTAACCAGCGCGAATACAATGCCCAGGCGGCGCAACCGGAACCGGTGGACAAGAGCCAGCTTCCCGCCTTTCTGTTCCGCCCTGTTCCGGTGAAGAAGCCCGTGCCCCAGGCGGGCGAATAACGCGCCCTGCCTGCCCCCAAACTTAACGGTTTTTTACGAACCGTAGTCGCACACTGGCGACCGCTCGCTCGAACGACGTGAGACGCTGGGGACCCTTGTGTATAAGCCTGAACGCGAACAAGCCCTCGCCAAGACCGCGGTTGCCCTGATGGGGGAATGCAACGTCGCCGCCACTCCCGACAATTTCGAGCTATTCTATGCCTATGCCTCGGGCGACAATCCGGCCATCGCCCAGGTGATGGGCGCCCAGATCGCGGGTCGCCAGCCCTTCACCCCCGCCCTGCTACAGGATCTGCGCACCCGCTGCCTGTCCAGCGCCCGCACCGCCAAGGCGATGGAGACAGTGGGCACCAACATGAATGACGTGATCACCGCGGTCATGATGAAACTAGAAGCGGCGGGGCGCGAGGCCGTGCATTATTCCAACCAGCTCAATGCCGCCAGCGGCGAGTTGGGAATGCGCCGCTCGCCCGACGATCTGCGCGAACTGGTCGGAGGTCTGATCGGGGCCACCCGCGCCATGGAAGAGCGCACAAAGAGTCTGGAAGGCGAATTGCAGCGCTCCTCCCAGCAGGTCAACGAGTTGCGCACCAAGCTCGACAGTGTGCGCAAGGAAAGCTTGACCGACCCCCTCACCGGCATCGCTAACCGCAAGGCGTTCGACGATGCGGTCGGACAGGCGATGGAGCAGATCGCCCAGGGCCAGCAGGTCTCCCTGCTGCTGTGCGACATCGACCATTTCAAGAAGTTCAACGACACTTGGGGTCATCAGACGGGAGATCAGGTCCTCAAGCTGGTGGCGGGCTGTCTGTCGGAAAACGTGAAGGGCCGCGACACGGCAGCACGCTATGGTGGAGAGGAATTCGCCGTGCTGCTGCGCGGCATCGGGCTTGCCGATGCCGCGAGGATCGCCGACCAGATTCGCACGACCGTCGAGACCAAGAAGCTGGTGAAGAAGTCCACCGGCGACATTTTGGGCAGCATCACCATCTCCATCGGCGTCGCCCAGTTCCATGACGGTGAGGGAATTGAAGGTGTGGTCCGCCGCGCCGATGCCTGCCTTTACGGCGCCAAGCATCATGGCCGCAACCTGATGGTGCATGAAAACGATCCGCGCATGGCGGCATTGGAAACCAGCGCGGCCTGAATCATTTGTCGCCACCATCCGTCGCAGCTCGGGTCGTCTCCGACGACACCTCGCTGCAACGCCTTCCCCCGTTGGTTGCTTCGCAACACGGGGAAGGAAGCCTCAGAATACTGAAAACCACCGAGGCATCTAAACAGGCACTTCCCTTTTTCCGGTGCAATCACGCTATGGTACCGCCATTGTTCTGACGGAGAGTGTTTTGCGCACGGAGTTCGACCGGGCTTATGTCGCCGCACACGGCAAAGTCGCTGTCCTGACCTTCAATCATCCCGAGATGCTGAATGCCGCCTCGGCGCGCATGATACGGGGACTCATTGCCGGGCTGGATCAAATCGAGGCCAGCGGTTTTCGCGCCCTGGTGCTGACCGGTGAAGGGCGCGGCTTCTGCTCCGGCGCCAATCTCACCGAGCCCCCGGAGCCGCAACCCGATGGCTCGGCTTCGGGCGCGGGCGACGCACTGGAATCGACCTATCACCCCTTTATCCGCCGCCTGCGCGACACGCCCCTGCCGATCGTCAGCGCCGTCAATGGCGCGGCGGCTGGTATCGGCATGAGCTATGCGCTGATGGGCGATCTCGTCATCGCCGCGCGTTCGGCCTATTTCCTCCAGGCCTTCTCGCGGCTGGGGCTGGTGCCGGATGGCGGCTCGACCTGGCTGCTGCCGCGGTTGATCGGCCTGGCACGGGCCCGCGAACTGGCGCTGCTGGCCGAGAAGCTGCCCGCCGAGACGGCGCTGGAATGGGGGCTGATCAACCGGGTTGCCGATGATGCGCGGCTGATGGAAGAAGCGCTCGCCCTGGCCGACCGGCTGGCGAACGGGCCTGCCGCATTGTCGATGACCCGCAAACTATTCTGGGAGAGTCCGCACCGATCCTTCGAAGACCAGATGACGCTCGAGGCGCGTACCCAGCAGCAGGCCGGCCAGACGGAGGATTTCATGGAAGGGCTGGGCGCCTTCCTGCAGAAGCGCCCGCCAGCATTCAGAGGGCGATAGAGAGACCCGGCATGGATGGCCGGCTCGGCGGCCGGCCATGACATGAACAGGAGAGCCACCGCGAGCTTTCTGATGGATAAAGACCGGACCCGCTATCTTTTTGACATGAGAGAACGTGATTGGTGCGCGCTACATCCGCATCGGAGCATTTCGGAGGCGCCAATCCAGATGCCAGCGTAGACACTAAAAACCTGCACAAGAGTATCAGGAATGCTATTAGAAGCGCCGAGCACAGATGCGCCAATTGGTCGTTTTTAGACGCGTTACGGTCCTGGTTTGGATCATGTCATTTTCTCGTGAAGCTCATGAATGAGATTGCGTTGCGGCTGGCCGCTAAAATTTTTGATCGAGCGGTGATCGAAAATCAGTATCGAAGTGCCTTCGTAGAGGCAATGCTTGAACCAGTGCTGGAGCCGTACGGGTGGCGCTATTCCGGCACCGAATGGCGAGGCTGCGACTTTAAACGGGTCAGCGACAAGATGGGGCTTGAGGTCAAGCAATCAGCCGCCACCCAAACTTGGTCAGATGGGACAATAATTCCCCGGCCGGTATTCGATATCGCGAAACGAAAGGGATATTACGAAGGCTCAAAATGGTTTGCTAACCCTGGCCGTTACGCTGAGATTTATCTTTTTGCTTGGCATCCTGTTGTCGGAAAAACTGCGGATCACCGCAATCCGAACCAATGGGAATTCTACATTCTGCCGACACACATCTTGCCCGATGGAAACAAAAAAATAGCCCTGTCTCGGATCAAGGCGCTTCTGGCCTAAATGGTCCCACGGCGATAGGCGGTGTTGCCGAGCGCGTCGAGCAGCTATCACGCGAAAAATAGTAACCCCAGAGCAAATTGCATTCAAATATATTTATCTCTCTGATGCTTCGACGGGCTCAGCATGAGGAAAATCATTGGTGGTCCTCATCCTGAGCATGTCGAAGGATAAGCAACAGCGATTCTTTCTCAATACAAGTCGCTCTAGAAATTTAGAGAATTTAAAGGACACAATACTTAATCACGCGCACGCGCTGAACGCGGGATTCTGCAATCCCCATTCGCAATCCCGATACGCCCCCTCATTCCGTCGCGGGCGTAATCGAAACGCTTTCGCCGCAGCCGCAGGCCGCGGTCTGGTTGGGATTGTTGAAGGTGAACCGCGCGCCCAGCTTTTCCTGCACAAAATCCAATTCCGTGCCGATCAGGAACAGGATCGCCTTGGGATCGATGAATATCTTCACCCCCCTGTCCTCCATCACTTCCTCATTGGGCCTCAAATCTTCGGCATAGGCCATGGTGTAGCTCATGCCGGCGCAACCGCCATTGGCGACACCAACGCGCACGCCGAGATATTTGCCCTCGGCCTCCGCCATGATCTCTTGCAGACGCGACGCCGCGGCGTCGGTCAGCTTGACCGGCTTGGGGCGTTCGCGGCGGGGCCTTTTGGCGGTCGGGGTAATGGGCGTGTCCATCAGAACATGTTCAGTTCGAGCTTGGCTTCTTCGCTCATCCGGTCCGGCGTCCAGGGCGGATCGAAAGTCATGTTGACCGCAACCTTGCCGATGCCTTCGACCTTTTCCAGTGCCGCCTGCACCATGCCGGGCATCTCGCCCGCCACCGGGCAGTTGGGCGCGGTCAGGGTCATGTCCACCGTCACGTCCTTGTTGTCCGCGACATCGACTTTGTAGATAAGGCCGAGTTCATAGATATCAACCGGGATTTCCGGGTCGTAGACGGTCTTCAGGGCGCCCACCAGTTTCCCGGTGAAATCGTCCAATTCTTCCGGCGTCAGCGCCGAGGTCTGTGTCGCGGTCTCACTCATTCACTTTTGACGGTCGCGCCGTCCTCCACCGCAGATTTAAACGTGTGCCATGCCAAAGTGGCGCATTTGACCCGCATAGGGAATTCGCTGAGGCCCGCCATCACGTCCAGGGTTTCACGGTCTTCCGCGGACAGCGCGCCGGCATCCTCGCCTTTCACCAGATGCAGGAAACCATCCATCAGCGCTTGCGCTTCCTCGCGGCTGCGGCCCTTCACCATCTCGGTCATCAACGAGGCTGAGGCCTGGCTGATAGCGCAACCCTTGCCCTGGAACTTGATGTCAGCCACCTTTCCTGCCTCATCCAGCGCGAGATAAACTGTCACCCGGTCGCCGCAGAGCGGATTGTATCCTTCCGCCTTGTGGGTGGCGCCTTCCAGCGCGCCGAAATGGCGTGGATGGCGCGAATGGTCGAGAATGACCTCCTGATAAAGTTCCCGCAAAGACTCGTCCATGATCAAGCCAGTATCTGCCTCGCCTTGTGGAGAGCGGCGATCAGCTGATCCACATCGACGCGGTTGTTGTAGAGCGCGAAGGACGCCCGGCTGGTTGACGCCACGCCGAAGCGTTCCATCAGCGGCTGGGCGCAATGATGCCCGGCGCGCACCGCCACGCCCTCCCGATCCAATATAGTGGCAAGGTCGTGGGCATGCATCCCCTCCGCCTCGAAAGATAGAATTGCGCCCTTGCCTGGCGCATCGCCGATCACGCGAATCCAGTTGAGTTCCCTCAAGGCTTCACGCGCATATTGAAGAAGGTCATGCTCATGCGCCGCCACCGCCCTGCGGTCGAAGCCGTTCAGGTAATGCATCGCCGCAGCCAGCCCGACGCTTTCGATGATCGGCGGGGTTCCCGCCTCGAACCGCGCCGGCGGATCGGCATAGGTAACGACGTCGCGGGTGACTTCGCGGATCATCTCGCCGCCACCATTGAAGGGGCGCATCGTCTTCAAATGTGCCTTCTTCGCGTAAAGCGCGCCGATGCCCGTGGGGCCATAAATCTTGTGACCGGTCAGGGCATAGAAATCGACATCCAGCGCCCGAACATCGAGCATCTCATGCACCGCGCCCTGGCAGCCATCGGCCAGGACCGGCACGCCCTTGGCATGGGCGCGAGCAACGATTTCCTTGAGCGACGTCACCGTGCCCAGCACGTTCGACATATGGGTGACGGCGACCAGCCTGGTCTTCGGTCCGATAGCGGCGTCGAGCGCCTCGACATCCAGCGAGCCGTCATCGCCCACATCGACCCAGCGCAGCACCGCGCCGGCGCGCTCGCGCAGGAAATGCCAGGGCACGATGTTGGAGTGGTGCTCCATCACCGTCAGCACAATCTCGTCGCCCGGCTGGAGGCGCGGCGCGAGATAGCTGTAGGAGACAAGATTGATCGCTTCGGTACCGCCTTTGGTAAAGACGATATCGTCTGTGCTGGCGGCGCCGAGGAATTTGCGCACCGTTTCGCGCGCCGCCTCATAGGCATCGGTGGCAGCGGCGGAGAGGTAATGCACCCCCCGATGCACATTGGCATAATCGCTGGCTGCAAAATCGCGCATCGCATCCAACACAGCGCGCGGCTTCTGGGCGGAGGCGCCGCTGTCGAGATAGGCGAGCCGCTTGCCATATACGGTGCGCGACAGGATTTCGAAATCCGCGCGGGCCTTCTCGGCATCGAAGCCGGTTTCAAGGCCGGGCGGCGGCGTGATTTTGGCGGACAGGTTCATGCCATGCCTTCCAGGGCGTCGTTCACTGCCCCTCGCACGCTGTCGCGCAGAGCCGCGTCCGCGATCTCCGCGAGGGCATCTTCCAAGAAGGCGCGCAGTAGCAAGCGGCGCGCTTCGCCTTCGGGAATGCCCCGGGCGCGCAGATAGAACAGCGACTCCCCGTCCATGTCCCCGACCGCCGCGCCATGGGCACATTTGACATCGTCGGCGAGGATTTCCAGTTCCGGTTTGAGATCGGCTTCGGCGCGATCGCCCAGCAGCAACGCCTTGGCGGTCTGACGGCTGTCGGAACCGTCCGCGCCCTTCGCCACCGTCACCTTGCCCTGATACACGGCACGCCCGGCACCGGTCGCGACATGCTTGAACAATTGCGTGCTTTCGGTGCCGCCCACCGCATGGACGACATGGGTGGTGACGTCGGCGTGCAACCCATTCAGCACCGAAACGCCGGACAGGTGCGCTGCCGCGCCCGTGCCTGCAAGCGCGATCTCCAGCTCGACCCGGGAGAGCTTGCCGCCGAAGCTGGCGAAGTGCGCCTTGTAGGTCGCGTTGGATGCAAGCGTCAGCGCAATTTCCTCCACCAGAACCGCGTTCGGCGCGGGCGCCGACTGGCGCACATGCTGCAAGCTGGAATTGGCGCCCAGCACGATCTCGAATCCGACATTGCGGAAATCGGCGACGCCGGTGCCTTCCACCAATGTCAGGGACGCGCCGTCCTCCAGGACCAGAAGACCGCGCACATGGCCCATGCCGGCAAAGTCCAGCTTCATCGGCTGTTCGGCGACAAAACCCGCCGGCACACGCAACGCAACCCCGCCCGCGGCCAGCACCAGCGACGCGGCGCTCATCGCATTGTCCGCCGATGCGCCGAAATGCGCGATGACCCAGGCAGGCGGATTCGGCTGCGACAGATCGAACAATTCGATGCCATAGGGCAACTCATCGATCAGCCATTCAGCCATGGCACCGCCGATGCCCGGCTCACCCAACGCGGCTTTCAGGTCGGAATATTTCCATTCCTCGATCCGCCGCGTCGGCACCCCGGACGCATCGAGCCGCGCCTGTGCCTGTGCGTTTCGTTCGGGCCTGATGCGGGCGGCGGCGCGGCTCATGCGGCGTCCTTCACGATCTGCTCATATCCCCGCGCTTCCAGCTCCAGCGCCAGTTCCTTGCCGCCTTCTTTGATGACGCGGCCGGCCGACAGGACATGCACGCGATCGGGAACGATGTAATCAAGCAGACGCTGATAATGGGTGATCACTAGCATGGCGCGCTCCGGCGAACGCAGGGCGTTGACGCCCTCCGAGACGATCCGCAGGGCATCGATATCCAGCCCGCTGTCGGTCTCGTCGAGGATCAGGAAGCGGGGTGAAAGCACCGCCATCTGAAGGATTTCCATCCGCTTCTTCTCGCCGCCGGAAAA
>DATATP010000171.1:0-5034 GCA_036268715.1 Rhizomicrobium sp.
AAGAATGCCAGCCCCGGCGAACCACTTCGCCGCACGGCGCATCTTTGGCCCAGACAAGACAATCATTTGTTCCCCCGCTTATCGTCAGTCCCATCCCATTTTGGGGACCGCCGACTTGGCGTGTTCACGGGCCGCCATTGCATTGACCTGCCGCTAAGCTATTCAGATAGGCCACCACATCTTGGCGTTGCTGCATGTCCGGCAACATGAATGGCATCTTGTTGCGGACGCCCGGATCCTGGTCGAAGTTCTCCAGGTACTTATGGGGATTTTCGAGGTAAGCGATGATGTTTTCCGCGGTCCAGGTCAGGCTTTTCTTGGCGGCTTCCTGCATGGCGGGCGAATAGTCATAGCCGGGTATGCTGCCGGCTGGCCGTCCCACCACGCAATGAAGGCTCGGGCCAAAGAGATTCACGCCTTTTTCGGGTGAATGGCAGGCGGAGCATTGCTGGAAGATTTTGGCGCCGTTGGCCGGGTCTCCATCGGCCGATACCGGAGTGGCGCCGATGACTGCGAAGGCCCAGGCCAACACATAGACCGCAATGCGGAGGGATCGTGCCGTTGGCCGCATCCATGATTTTTCCTCGGGATTCCTTTCCGAGACGGATGGGCCGGCTGGAATATTCCTTAATGGGTGTAAATATCGGATTCCATGGCTAAAACGTTCGTTCCAGACTCATGACGATCATATTGCGGTCGGCCAGCGGCTGCTGCTTGGGCGAACCCACGAACGCCGTCATCATTACGCTGGCCTTCCAGGCCGAACGATAAAGCGCGCTCACTCCGATCTCAAAGTCGCCGGCGCCGCCATTCTGTGCATAGTAGCTGAAGCTATGCCCAGTGAGATTGTAACCGATGCCGACAGGGATAGTGAGGTCGAGATTTGGAAAGACCTGGAAGTAATGGGGTTCAAACATAAGGCGCGCTCTCATCGCGAAGCGGTCCAGACTCGCGGTCCTGCCCTTATCTATCTCTGTGACGTCCTCGGCCGCCAATTCCGCGCTGAGATCTGCACTGTCCCAAACATCAGATCGTCCGATTGCCATCTGGTCGGAGGCTTGCACATGCAGAAGGTCGCTTCTGACGTAGCCAATAACATATTGGGGTCCGACCGAAGCAGTGCCCGTCGCAGCCGGCGAAGAAGGAAGAAGGGGCATGTGCTGCCGCAGAGATATCTCGCCAGCAATCGTGCTGTCACCTAGTGAGGCGCTGGCACTTGCGCCAAATAGGGTGATGCCTTTTGGGTAAACAAGCCTGTAGTAACCGGCAACGTCGGGGTCGTTTGTATCTGGATCAGGCGCCATGACGATCTGCGGGTTCGTGACGTTGTACTGCAGAGCGTAAAACCCGAAATCGATATCGTTGAGCGACGCCCGTATGGCAGCGCCGTATTGCCCGTCGGAGGAAATTTTGCCGTCATCTTTGCGCAGGAGATATTGTCCCGAAGATAGGAAAAACCGTCCTGCGCCCGGACCCAAAAAGTCCGTATAGCTGAAATAGCTGCCATCGCCTGCCTGACGGGAGGGGCGTGCCTCGAACTGATCATACACGGTGACGGCAAGGTCTGGCAGGATCTGTGCCGTGAGGGACAGTTGTGTAACTGGCAGATAGACATCGGTACCGTAGCTGCTTTGTCCGGTAAGTGTGCGGGTGTAATCTGTTGGGGCCTGGGCCGAGGCAATGGAGTTCGCGTCATAAAACAGGCTCTCGCCCCACAACACGGTTTGTCGCCCGAGACGCATGGAAAGTGATGTGTCGCCGGTATTGACGGTGCCATAGACGAAGGCATCATCAAGCTCGGCAAACTGGCCGTGCAGATCGCGGACCTGAGGGGCGAAGTGGCCGCTGGGTACAGAAGTCACGTTGTAGGTGGCTTCGGATCGATTGTCGGTGTCGTTGTGATAGGCGCTGTCGTACCAGCCCGCGGCGCTGGCGTGGAAACCGAAGTCTCCCAGCGCGAGGTCGAGTTGGGATGAGAGGTCCAAGCGGTTCGAGACAAGTCCCGGCGCGAAATTGCGGTCGCCATCGTCGCCATTGGCACGGGAAAGCAGAAAGCCGTTTTGCGGCGAAAGTCGGATGGCGTTGCTGTAGCGAATGGTGGTGTCCCAGCGCAAGTCGATTCCGTCCGCCGTGTAAAGCTCCGCCGCCATCGCGGCGGAGGCGACCAGGACGGCGACCGAAGCGCCCAGGAAGGCGGCCAGGGTCAGGCGAGCCATGGGGGTTTTTCGCCGTGTGAAAGGCTGATTTTTGCGCTATAGCACGTCCTGAAGTTCTCTTGGACTAGTCCTCCGATTCGGCGTGCGCAATGCAGTCCAAAGCTCTTTCTCACGCCTGCGTCCTGGCGGCTCTGACGCTGGTTTCGGCGCCCTTGGCGAGCGCGAGGGTCTCCGACCAGCAGGCAGCCCAGCTTAGGGTGCGCTTGACCCCTGTAGGGGCAGAGCGGGCGGGAAACGCCGATGGCAGCATCCCAGCCTGGACGGATGGTTACATCGACAACATGCCGGGGTATCAGGAAGGCGCGCCGCGTCCCGATCCCTTCACGGGCGACAAGCCCATCTTTTCCATCACCGCCCGGAATTATCGGGACTATGCGGACAAGCTGCCGGAAGGGGCAAAGCATCTTTTTGAAAAATATCCCGATTACCGCATGGACATTTATCCCACCCGTCGCAGCGCCGCCGCGCCGGATTGGGTTTATGCAAATATCCTCAAGAATGCCACGCGCGCCCACGCCGCACCCGAGGGGATTGCTTATGGCGTGGAAGGCGCGGCTGGCGGCATTCCGTTTCCGATCCCGCAGAACGGTTTTGAAGCGATGTGGAACCATCTGCTGGCTTTTTGGGGCCCGGCTCGCGAACTGACCATCAGCAATTACGTCGTACCGCAAGATGGCACCGTTGAACGAGCGAGTGCCTATAAGGAGATCGCTGATTTTCCCTATTACTATCGCGGCGCCACGCCGGACTCGTTTGGCGGCTATTATTTCAAGACACTGCATGTCGCCGTGGCGCCGCCGGCAAGGGCGGGCGAAAGCTATCTGAACTGGCAGCCCATCAACATCAGGCGAAATGGCTTTGCAGCCTGGCGGCTGCTTCCGGGCGAGCATCGGGTTCGCAAAGCACCGGGCATCTCTTATGACGTGCCCGATATCGACGCTGCAGGCTTTCTGAGCCTGGACGAGTATTACATGTTCTTCGGGGGATTGGATCGCTATGACTTCAAGATCCTGGGCAAGAAGGAAATGTATATTCCCTATAATAACAACCGGCTCTACACGCGGCCGGTAAGCGAACTTCTGGAACGAAATCACGCCAATCCCGATGATGTGCGTTATGAATTGCACCGTGTCTGGGTGATCGACGCCACGCTCGCCCCCGGCAAGCACGATATCATCGCGCATCGCCGTCTCTATCTGGATGAAGATACTTGGATGGCGGTTTACAGCGATGCTTGGGATGAGCAAGGCCGATTGTGGAAATTCGGACAGGCGACGATGTATTTGATGCCGGATGTGCCGGCAGTCATCGTCGGAAGCCAGTTCGATTACGATTTTGAGCTTGGCGGCTATGCGTATAGCTTCGCATTCAATGGAGAGTCGCAAGCCTATAAGGTAACGTCGCCCCATCCCGCTTCGCTCTTCAGCCCGGAAGCCTTGTCGGCCCGTTCGGTGCGCTGACCCCCGCGCTCTACGTCGTTAGCCCGAGATACGTCAGACTCGCCAAGCGCTGCATCAGGGCCGCCGACATGGGGCCCGCCATCACAGTGCTGACCCGATCATCCTGCCACACACAGACCCGCAAACCACTCTGCTCGAACTGGTCAAAGCGCGTCGTGCCATCGGATGGGCGCAAATAGAGAGTAAAAAGATCACCCTGGCGATTGCGATACCGGATCTCGGCCGCACGTTCGTAGAGCCGCAGTCCCACGATGTGATAGCCCAAGCTGTCGAGTGCCGGCACTTTGATCTCGGCGCCGACAATTCTGCGGAGATCTACGTCATAGCGCCTTGCCTCATCGAGACTGGTCACAGCGACCGACTTCTGCGCGGCCATACTAGTGTCGCGGATATTGAGAGCGGTCGCGACCACGTCGTGGTTTGGTTCAGGTTGGCGATCCATATAGACACCCAGCCCACCAAGAATCACAAGAACCGCGGCGGCTATTGCGCCGAGGAGGCGCCAGGATTGTCTCGCCCGCGCGGGAGGGGTTGCGCGAGCGAGAACTACCCACTCGGGCGGGATAGGGCGATCCGCCAGGGGGGCATAGATGTTCTTCAGCATTTCCTTATCGGAGCGATAGGCCGCAAGGCGCTCGGCCAAAGCAGCGTCCCGGAGGGCCGCTTCCTCGACCGCGAGCGCACGACCTTCATCGAGCTCGCCATCAATGTAGGCGTGCAAGTCGAGATCGGTGATTTTGGGATGATCGGTCACGAACGTTCCTTCGGCGGATGCCCCAGGGTGATGATTTCTGCACCGTCCCCCTGCATAATGCCACGCAAGCGGTCTCGGGCCCTGGCGAGACGCGACATGACGGTGCCCTGCGGTATGCCAAGTTCCTCCGCGATCTCGCGATAGTTCAGTTCTTCGACACTCACCAGCAGCAAGATTTCCCGATGCTCAACACTGAGCTGCCTCATGGCCTTTGATAAGTCGCGCACCGTGTCCCGGTCGCCCGCCGGCACGCTCAGTTCCAGGCGATCCGCCAGCTCCTCGACGTCCTGCTCTTTGCCTCTTGTGCGGCTCCGGCGCATTTCATCGATATAGAGATTGTAAAGGATACGGCGGAGCCAGCCGGCAATCCGTGGCAGTTCTCTCAATTGCGTTGATTGGCGTAATGCCCGTTCGATGCAGTCCTGCACCAAGTCATCTGCCAATGTGGGATTACCAACAAGCGACACAGCATACCGCCTGAGTGCGGGCAAATGAGTGACAAGTGTATCGGCAAAATGCTGATTGCCCATCACCACCCATTTAGACTCCCGATGTTCACCGTCACACCGTTTCCGGCCTGTCCTGCGCCCCCGGCCCATTCGTT
>DATATP010000172.1:0-2152 GCA_036268715.1 Rhizomicrobium sp.
CTATCTTGGTCCGGCGAAATCACTGTCCTTGTCGCCGGTGCTGCCGGATATTTATACCGACGATGCCTATCGCGCCGAAATGAGCCGCCGCTACGAGATCATCATCGGCAAGCCGCTGAGCGGAGCGACGGCAGACACCAATCCGGCGGCGGGACAGCCACTGCGGCCCTGACTTTCAATTCAGCGTGGCCACCAATTTCTTTGGCGCCATGGCGCGGTAGCTTTCGCCAATCCAGGCCTTCAGAACATCCAGCGGAATCTTGTCCCCGGGTGCGAACTGGGCACTGACCCACTTGCTCTTGCCCAAGCCATAGGAGGTCGGCCGGGTAAAGGGATAATCCAAAGGCGAACTCGCAACTGCGGGGCAGCTTCACCGACAGGCCCTGCTTGCCCATGAACATGAATACCTTGCCGCGTACCTTGATTGCGGTTTCGCCCACGGATGGTCCTCGGTGGCTTCGGGAAACGTCAGGGCAAATTCCGATCGCGCAACATAAAATGGAAGAACCCGTTCGGAATGGTTCTTCCATCGTCTCGTTTCACACGGTCCTGCGACCCTTTTTGCGGCGTAGCCGGGACGCACCGATCAGGGCCGCTCCCAGAATAGTCACCGACATGGGTTCAGGCACGCCGGTCACGGCGGCCGCAGGGCTTGCGGAGCCTATGGCACTGAAATCCAGCGAGCCGGGGGCGGCTGGATCATTCGGGCCACCCGAATCGCCTAAACCGACAATATGCAGGGTGTCTGCCCCGGCGCCGAACGGGCTGAAAAAGTTCAGGCAGAGGATGCGGGAAGCCGCGTCCGTACCGCAGGCGATATTGCTGTCGCCATCGCTATAAAGCTGGTTGGCAAAGGAGGACGAGAAGAAGAACGAACCCGCTTCCGGGCTGGGACCGGTCGGCGTGATGTCGAAAGCCGTGTTGATGTCGTTGGCGATGTCAAAGCCGAAAGTGCCTGTGATCGTTTCGGTATGTCCAAAAATCGTGAATGAAGCACCGGAGTCGATCTGGTAGGTGGTCGGGCTTGCGCTTGCCGGAATAATCGCCACCAAAGCGCCTGCAAGGCCCAGGGAAATCCGCGAAAGGCGGGACCGCAGGAAACTTTTCTGGTTCATGTCACCTGTCTCTTGTTCGATTTCCGTTATGGTTAAGCAACAAGTGCGCCATGGGAATTTCCGTAACAGTTCTAGCCTGGTAAATGTGGACGGCGTCAATAGGTGTAAAACAACTTTACATCATTGCAGTTCATAGGTGCGTCGACGGAAGCGTGTTGATCCACGACAGAATCGAAACCCGCGGCTAAGGGACGCTATAAAGCCGTCTGCGCCCATTCCAGTTGAGACGGCAGTAGTCCGGCCGGGGCGTATTCCAAATGCAGCACCCGCCGATGATGGGGTGTTTGCGGCAAGAGTGGCGGATGATGCGGTCCGGCGGATTTCGCCACCGCGTTCAACGCGCGCGATATCGGTGGTGTTAAAAAGCCCGATCAACGAGGCGATGTCTGAAGGGATGGCAACGGCCGAAACCAGCGCGAAACCAGCGATCTCCACTTCGCCTGAAATATCGGGCATCAAATCTTCCGGTACACCCAAACCCGTGCGGGCGGCACATTGCGCAGCACAAAGGCGGCGCGGACCACGGTATGGCCCGACGGGGGCGCCACTGGGCAATGCAGGCCATAGGAGAACTGGATGAAGGGCGCCCCGGCCGCCAGCCGCGTCAGCGACCCCTCCACCAGCCGCTTGCGCGCGGCATGCGGGAAATTCAGCAGTGGCAGTCCGGACAGGATGGCGGCGAAGGGCACCAGTTCGCGCCCGCCCAAGGTCCGGGCCAGGTCGAAGGCATCGCCTTGAATCACCTTGACCGCCGGAAAGCGACCCTTCAGCACACAAGCGAAATTCTCGTCATATTCGACGGCGGTCAGCCGCGCCGGCTCGACACCATGCGCCAGGATCGCCGCTGTGATGACGCCGGTGCCTGGCCCCAGCTCCAGCACCGGACCCTCGCGCGCGAGATCGACCTGGCGCGCCATCGCCGCCGCCAGCGCCGGGCCGGACGGCAACACCGCGCCGATATGCTTGGGCCGCGCGATAAGGGCGCGCAGGAAGCGCAGATTGTCGGCAAAACCGCTCGCGGACATGAGGTCTTCTAG
>DATATP010000173.1:0-4019 GCA_036268715.1 Rhizomicrobium sp.
ACATCGATCCGGCCGATCTGCTTTCCATCCGGGTCGTAGACGAAGACCTGCCCGTTGGCGACATAGACATTCCCTTTGCTGTCGGTCGTGACGCTTTCGCCGCCCCGGTTTGCGAATGGCTTCAGGTCCGTCACGGTGCCGTCCGCGTCGACCTGTCCGCTATAGGTGATGTCCAGCGATTCATCGCTGACGAAAACGCGAGTGCCCGGCGCGGCGCTGATGAAGCCGTAACTGTCCAGATCATCGGAGAAGCGCCAGCCGGTCGCGTCCGGCGGTCCCTGCTGGAACACCCGTGCCGCCGGTAGCACCAGGCTGCCGTCCGGCGAAACATAATCCTTTGGCCGGGGCTGGGCCATGTCGCGCGCGAACATCTGGGCAAGCGTGGCGTAGGTGTAGGTTTTGGGATCGAGCTGGTCCTTGAACTCGCCATTGTTCCAATAATTCACTGGCAACACGATCATGGCGCCCGGATGCGGCGCGGCGGCGGCGGGCGGGATCAAGCTCAGTTCGGTCTCGCGCGTGCCCGGCCGGAAGCTATAAACGGTGCCCTCCGCGCCCAAGGACGATTGCACCAAAAGGTCGCCTGCCTTGTCGAAAGCGAGATTGACCGCATCCAGGGGCGCGTCGCGCACGATGCGAAGGCCCTCGCCGTCGGCCCAGCTATAGATGCGCTGCTGATGATGGTCGACGAAATAAAGCTTGCCGGCCGCATCGACCGCCGCACCGGAAATGGAATAAAAGCCGTCTTCCAGCTTCTGGACCCGCGCACCGGGGGCCAGCACGGCGGAGGCATCGCCCGGCGCGGGCGTCGGCGGCGCGGCGGGAATATCCAGAACCGCGAATTCCCGCTCCCGCACCTGAAGATGATGGGTCACATCCTCGATGGCGTTCTCGAACGGAAATTTGCTGGCGCGCAGATAGGTGCCGCAGCCATTCGCATCGCAGGTGCCGAGACCGCTCTCGGCATTGATATGCACATTGCGGAAATGGATGTCCGAGGAATTGAACAGGCGCACGGCATCCTCCGCCGGCCGCACCGAGCGGGTCACCCGATAGGCGTGATAATTGGCGATGGTGATGTTGTGGGAATCGCTGATCTCCAAGGACACGGTCTCCTGGCCTTCGCCGCTTTCCTCTTCGGTCTGGGGGGCATAGACCTCCCAATTCTCGGCGTGCCGGAACTGGAATTCGTTGCGGACATGATGCTCGCTGGAAACCTCGTAAAGATGGCCGGACGTGGTGGTGTCCGACACCATTACGCCCGCCTGGGCATAAGTGTCGGGAGTCCAGATGTTGGCGAAGGTCCCGCCGCCGCCCATCACCCACAGGCTGGGATATTGCCCGTCCCAGCGCTTATGGAGATCGGGATCCCCCGAATGGGTATCGTTATAAGGATTGAAGCGCGTGCCGTTGGCGAGGCTGGTGCCATGGCCGCCCAGGAAGCGCACATCGTCCATCAGCGAATCCGCACCCGCCTGCCAGAGCGCCGCAGTGGCGCGCGGGTTGATGCCGCCGGTGAACAGGCCGATGCCCGAGACGATATTGTGCCCGCCTTGCGGGGCTTCCAGCAGGGCTTTGGGCGCGCCTATCCCTTGGTATGCCGCCGTGGAATCGGGCAGGTCGAACTGGGTCATGCTGGGATGCAGGCCGATCAGCACCGTGTCGGGCTTCAGATGGATCGTGTCCTTCAAGATGTAGCGGCCGCTGGGAAAGTACAGCACACGCGTGGTGTCGATGGCGTGCTGGATGGCGGCGGTATCGTCGGCCGCGTTGTCGCCCCTCACGCCCAGCGTATGCACATTGACCCATTCGCTGCTGGGCGGCAGGGGCCGGATCGCGGGCGGCAGGGGCGCGGGCATTGCCGCCAGCGGGGCGGCGTCATAGCGGGTGCCGATGGTGCCCATCATGCCTTCGCCGGGCACGATCAGGCCGTGATTGAAGCTCTTGACAGCATAGACACCGGCGCCCCCCAGCGTCTTGCCGCTTTCGCGGAAACGCGCGAACACGGGCGTGCGCGCCGCCACGGCATTCTCAAAGCCGATCTGGGTAAAGGGATTGTTCTCGTTGCTGATGATGACAGCCGCCTTGGACACATTCTCGAAGCGGTTGTCCTTGCTCCACAGCCAGTCGGAATAACCCGCATCGATGTCGATCGCGACCGGCACATTGCGGAAACTGTCATGTACCAGGGTCAGCGATGCCTCATGTTCGCGGATCGCCGCCTCGCGCTGCCCCTCGAATGTGGAATCGATAAGCGTGAACTGCCATGCGGGCGAGGGCTTCTCGGTCAGGATGCCATAGCGACCGCCGAAGAAATGCAAATCCTCCGCCTCGTTGCCGACCTGGTTGATGCCGGCCAGGCCCGAGCCGATGTGAAAATCGATATGGCTCAGATAATCATGCTGGGCGCCGTGGAAGCGGATCGCCACCGCCCCGGCGTCGCCTTTGCCGATCTCGAAATCGATATTGCTGAGCGCGGAATAGAAGGTGCCGGGATTGGCGTCGCCGATATCGGGATTCGGCGGCACGCTGCCGAGCGGCGGGAACGCCACCCGGAAACGCGATGGGTGGCCAGGACGCGGGTGAGAGCCGGCGAATATGACCATGTCGGCGACGCCGCTCTGGAATCCGGGCGTGTTGTCCGCCAGCACGAACACCGGCCGGGTCGGCCCATAACCGAACACCCGCTCCCCCGGCCAGACATAAAGCGTGCGAGTGATCCGGTAGCGGCCCGATGGGATGAACACGATCGCATCGCTGCCGGTGTCGGCTTTGTCGAGCGTGGCCTGGATCGCGGCGCTGTCGTCGGCCTTGCCATCCGCTTTGGTGCCCGTGAGATACACCGCCCGGGGATCGTCAAGCTTTGTGGTGATGAGCGATGCCGCGAAGGCGGGCGAACACAGGCCGAGCAGCAGGAAAATGGGCAGCAGTCTGGATTTCATGGGCGGCCTCAGAAAGCGGCGCCTTTCGATAATAAACCCGCCCCGCCCTGTCCACCCGCCAGGAACCGGCGTTTGCAGCAACGAAACTATTGGGCGTGCTTGCTTCGGATATAGCTGACGAGCTGCCAGATCTGCTCCGGCGTCAGCTTGTCCTTCCAGCTCGGCATGCCGCGCGGTGTGCCTTCCGAGATGGTGTGAAAAATTTCACCCGGCTTGCCGCCATACAGCCAATTCTCGTCAGTGAGGTCCGGACCCATCCCGCCGGTCAGGTCATAGCCATGACAGCCGGCGCAGTTCATCTTGCCGAACAGCGCCTGGCCCGCATCCATCGCTTCGGGCTTGTCCGCGAAAAGATTGGGTGTATCCGGGGTCACTTGCGCCCGGGTGGTACAGCTCAATGCAAGGAGGGCCGCGACCGGAAGCAAGCGCCGCATTTCATGCCTTAATTGTGCGCCGCGGCCGGTGGCACCGAAGCCGGGGCCGCCGCCCCGGCGTCCGTCGTCAGCTGCGATGGACCCGAGCCGATGCCCAGCCCGTCGAGCGAGAACACATAGAGCGTGTTGCCGCCCGGCGGAAAACCCTTTTCGCGCCGGATCACACCAGCGCCACCACCGACCCCGGAATAGACCGCGATATATTCGCGCTTGTCCGGGCCCAGAAAGGCGATGGGCTGGCTTTCGATGGAAGAGCCGACCTTCTGCGACCACAGAACTTTGCCGCTGCGCGCATCGACGGCGCGGAACCAGCCGTCCAGGGTGCCGTAGAACACAAGGTCCGAGCCCGTCGCGAGCGCGCCGCTCCAGACATACAGCTTCTCCTTGATGCTCCAGACCCGCTTGCCTGCCACCGGGTCCCAGGCGATGAACTCACCCCAATTGCCCCCGGGGCCGGCATGACGCTGCATCTCCATGCCATCATAGGGAGCGCCGGGGATGTACTGCACGGGATGATCGGTTAGATCCATGCAGGAATTGAACACCCCGGCATAGAGCAGGCCGGTGCGCGGCGAGAAGGCGGATGGATTCCAGTTCTTCACACCGATGTCGGGCGGGCAGATATTCTCAACCTTCTTGTCCA
>DATATP010000174.1:0-20105 GCA_036268715.1 Rhizomicrobium sp.
GGTCTTGGCGGGGGAGACGTTGTCGCGGAACAGGCTCGCGGGTGGAATAGCGCGGGCGCGACTCAAGGGTGGCGTGGCAAACGCCACGGCCGACAGGAGCCCGAATGCGCCTGCCAGCAACAAAGGCGAGGGGTAGAGAGCAAAATGCGGTGGCACCGGCAGCGCATCGCCATAATAGGCGACCACCGCAAAGGGAATCGCCGCCCCGACCAGCGCGCCGATCATGGTGCCAAGCAGCGCCACCACCATCACCTGCAGGAAAAAGGTGAGGAATACGAAACCGCCGCTTGCACCGACGGTTTTGAGGATGGCGATGTCGGCCCGCTTGCGGTCCAGGAAGGCCGCGATCGCCTGGCCCGCGCCGACCCCGCCGACGCCGAGCGCAGTCAGTCCGACTAAAGTGAGGAACATGGTGATCTGCTCGATAAAGCGGCGTAATCCCGGCGCGGCATCGCTGCGGTCACGAATCTCCCAGCCGGCCTCGGGCCTGTCGCGGGCGGCATCGGCGCGGAAGCCTGCAATGGTGGCACCGGGCTTCAAGGCGATGCGGTAGGTGTAGTCGATCAGGCTTTCCGGCGTCACCAGCCCGGTCGCGGGAAGGGCCTTGTCCGACACCAGCACCAGAGGGCCCAAAGAAAAGCCCGTCGAGATGCGATCCGGCGATTTCACCAGGGTCGCGATCACCCGGAAGGTGGCATTGCCGATGCGCAACAGATCGCCGCGCCCCACATGCAGCCGGTCGAGCAGGGTCTGCTCGGCGGCCAGCCCGCACACCCCGTCTTCTTCACAGGCGATGGCATCGGCAAGCGGGATCGCAGGCGAAAGGACCGGTTTGCCGAACAGGGGCCAGTTGGCGTCCACTGCTTTCAACTCGACCAGCTGGCGCTGGGCCGGCTTCAGGCCGCGCAGCGCATAGGCCATCGCACGCATGTTGCTGGTCTGCGAAATGCGGCCATGGCGGGCGAGAAAGGCATGCTCTGCCGGGGTTGCGGGGCGGTGCACCAGCCTGACCGCCACATCGCCCCCCAACAGCACATTGCCCTGGTCGGCGAGGCCGGTAAGAAACGCTTCGCTGAGCGATTCCACGCCGGCGATGGCGGCCGCGCCCAGCAACAGGCAGAGAAAGAAGATGCGGAAGCCCGCGAAGCCCCCCCGCAATTCGCGCTGCGCGAAGCGCAGGGCGAGGGCAAACCCGGTCATGCAGCGCCGGCCGGAACAGACGCCGCTTCGTCCGCCACGATCCTGCCGTCCGCCAGCCGGACCATGCGGGCGCAGCGGCGGGCAAGGCTTTCCTCATGTGTCACCAGGAACAGGGTCGCGCCGCGCTCGGCATTCAGCCCGAACATCAGCTCGATAATGTCGGCGCCGGTGACGGTATCCAGATTGCCGGTCGGCTCGTCAGCGAACAGGATCTGCGGTCCCGGCGCCAGCGCCCGCGCCAGCGCCACACGCTGCTGCTCGCCGCCGGACAATTGCCCGGGATAATGTTCGGCGCGGCGGATCAGCCCGACCCTGCGCAATTCGGCCTCGGCGCGCGAGAAGGCCTCCTTCTCGCCCATCAGTTCCAGCGGGACGGCGACATTCTCCAATGCGGTCATGGTGGGGATCAGATGAAAGCTCTGAAACACGATGCCGACCCGGCCGCGCCGGAAGCGCGCCGCCCGGTCCTCGCCCATGCGGGTGATGTCGGTGCCCGCGAGAATCACCTTGCCCTTGCTTGCCCGCTCCAGCCCTGCCGACACCATCAGAAGCGAAGACTTTCCCGAGCCGGAAGGCCCCGTCAGGGCAATGGTCTGGCCGGCGGGTATGGAGAGCGAAACGCCGGACAATATCTCGACTGGACCCGCCGCGCTCGACAAGGTCAGGCTTACCTCTTCCAAAATAAGTGCCGGCGGGGGATTGTGCATCCGAAGGTTTCGTTTGGGGGGCTTTAAAGCGATCTTGGTGTCATGACCCGCACTTTCAAGCTTTTTTTTGGCATATTCCTGATCTTATCGACAGCAGGACCCGCTGCCTGGGCCGCGCCGGTGAAAATCCTGGCGCTAGGCACCAGCCTGACGCAAGGCTATGGCCTACCGCCCGGCACCGAGTTCACCGCGCAGCTTCAGGCGGCGCTGAAAGCGGCAGGCATCGACGCACAGGTGATCAATGCCGGCGTGTCGGGTGACACCAGCGCCGACGGGCTGTCGCGGTTGGACTGGTCGCTGGCCGATCACCCCCAGGCGGCGATCGTCGAGCTGGGCTCCAACGACATGCTGCGCGGTATCCCGCCGTCCGAGACCGAGAAGAATCTACGGGCGATCCTCGCCAAGCTGAAGGCGGCGCATGTCAAGGTGCTGCTGACCGGCATGATGGCCCAGGCCAATCTTGGCCGGGATTATGTGCAGCAGTTCGATGCGATCTATCCGCGCCTGGCCAAGAAATTTGGCGTGCTGTTCTATCCTTTCATGCTGCAAGGCGTGGCGTTGAACCCCAAGCTCAACCAGGCCGACGGGATGCATCCCAATCCGGCGGGGGTGAAAGTGATCGTAAAGCACATGCTGCCGCTGGTGAAGAAGCTGGTCACAGGTTGATGTTCAAGAAGCTCCTGTCGGTCGGCGGTTTCACCCTCGCCTCGCGCATCACCGGGTTTGTGCGCGACATGCTGATGGCCTGGACCTTGGGGCGGGGCGTGCTGTCGGATGCGTTCCTGTTCGCCTTCCTGTTTCCGAACTATTTTCGCGCCATCTTCGGGGAGGGCACCATCAATCCCGCCTTCCTGCCCCGCTATGCGTCGCTCGGGGCAAAGGGTGAGCACGAGGCGGGGGCACGCTTCGCCAACCGTATCTTCTCCTGGCAGATGGTGGCGCAGGCGCTGATCCTGATCTTCGCATTGGCGGCAATGCCGTTGCTGGTGGATGCCTTCGTGCCAGGTTACGCCCCGGCGCAGAAGGACCTGACCGCATCCCTGACCCGCATCACCTTTCCCTATCTGATCCTCACCGTCGCGGTGATTCAGCTTTCGGCGATGTTGAACGCGATCGAGAAATTCTGGGCGGCGGCAGCTTGGTCGAACCTTTGGAATCTCTCGATGATCGCCGCCCTGCTGTCGGCACGCTGGTTTCCGAACGCCGCCTATGCCGCGGCCTGGGGCTCGCTTTTGGGCGGTGTCGCCCAGCTTCTTTTCATGCTGTGGGCTGCCGGACGCGAGGGGCTGAGACTGCATTTCGCCCGCCTGGTGTGGACACCGGAAATCAAGGAATTTTTCAAGGCCTTTGGCATGGTCACCTTTGGCGCCGCTAGTGTGGTGGTGGCGCCGCTGATCGATTTCTTCATCGCTTCCTATCTGCCAGTGGGAAGCCGTACCGCGCTCTATTATGCCGACCGCGTCAACCAATTGCCGCTAGGCGTGCTGGGCATTGCGCTGGGCACCGTCCTTTTGCCGGAGATGAGCACACGCCTGGCCAAGAACGACCGAGCCGGGTCCGACGCCGCCCAGAACACGGCCGCGGCGATGACCCTGCTTCTCACCTTGCCCTTTGCCTGCGTGTTTCTAGCCATACCCGGCACGATCATGCGCGCGCTTTTCGCCCATGGCGCGTTTGACACAGCGGCGGCGTCGTTGTCGGGCATTGCGCTCGCCGCCTACGGCGTCGGCCTGCCGGCGATGGCGTTGGTGCGGATCGTCTCTTCCACCTTCTATGCACGCCATGACACCGCGACGCCGGTCCGCGCCACGGTGACATCCATCGTGTGCAATATCGTGCTGAAAGTGGTGTTCGTCTGGGGCTTTCATCTCGGAGTGGCGGGTGTGGCGCTGGGCACGGCGCTGGGGGCGTGGATAAATGTCGGAGTGCTCACCTGGTTCGGCAGGAGCCGCGCGCTGCTCGCTATTGAACACGGTTTCATAAAGGCGCTGCCGCCGGTCCTGATCGCCGCGCTGATGGCTGGCCTGGGAGCCTGGGCAGGCGCGCGGCTGGGCGCGCCATTGCTGCCCGGGCGGCTGGGCGACTATAGCGCTCTGGCGGCCGCGATTGTCCTGAGCATATCGGGCTATGGCCTGGTCGTGGCGATTTTCCGGCGCGCCCTGCCGTTGGGAAGACTGGCGCGATGAGATTGTTCGTGGCGTTGGCGTTGCCTGAGCCGGTGGCGCAATCGTTGCTTTTGATCCAGGGCGGCGTGCCGGGGGCGCGCTGGCAGACGCGCGAGCAGTTACACTTGACTCT
Source organism: Rhizomicrobium sp. (assembly GCA_036268715.1). Classification (GTDB taxonomy): domain Bacteria; phylum Pseudomonadota; class Alphaproteobacteria; order Micropepsales; family Micropepsaceae; genus Rhizomicrobium. Next base: position 4,206 of record DATATP010000174.1, read on the forward strand.
GCGCTTCATCGGCGAGGTCGATGGCCGTGACGCGCGTGCGCTGGACGATGCGCTGTCGGGTATCGTCGCGCCAGCCTTTGAGATGCAGCTTCACAGCGTGGGCCAGTTCGGCAACAAGCGGCCCGATGCGTTGTGGGCCGGGGTCCGCCGCAATCGCGCGCTGGAGCATCTGCAAAAGAAGGTCGATACCGCGATTCACCGCGTCGGCCAGCCGCAAGATGCACACAAATTCACGCCTCATGTCACCTTGGCACGGATGCGAAACCCCGAGACCGGCAAGGTCATGGAGTGGCTGACCCACAACGCACTTTACACCAGCGACGAATTCACGGTGGGCGCGTTCTGTCTTTATTCCAGCCGCCTCGCCAGCGACGGCAGCATCTATCGTGTGGAACAGCAATATCCTTTGGAAGGTGCTTATGGCGAAATTGACGATTGAGGAATTGCGGGCCGCGTTGAAGCGTCTGCCCGACTGGCAGATCGTGCCGGGCCGTGAGGCGATCGCCCGGAAATTTCAGTTCGTGGATTTCGATGCCGCTTTCGCGTTCATGACGCGGGTGGCACTGCTGGCGGCCAAGATGGACCATCACCCCGAATGGTCCAATGTCTACAACAAGCTGGAGGTGACGCTCGCCACTCATGACGCGGGCGGGGTGACGGCGAAGGATATCGACCTCGCCACTGCAATGGACGGTTATGCCGCGCTTATGGCGGGCGGACGGTAGGATTTCGACAGTTGGGCCCGAGCCCGGCGGTGAGTACGAACCCTAGCGCGTCCAGTAGAGCGCGTAGCGGTTAAACGCCCATAGCGCGATGCTGCCGCCCAGCGGCGAGATCACCAGCGACAGCACGAACCAGAACCACGGCCGCCGGCCGCCAACCTTGGCGGCATAGGCCACGCCCATCGAACAGAGAATCCAGAGAAAAGGCAGCATCACTTGCTTATATCTCACCCCATGCGGAGATCGGTTTTTTACTTCTTCGCATTCTTGATGAGATCCTCCACCACGGCCGGATCGGCGAGGGTGGACATATCGCCGAGACTGCCGATCTCGCCTTCCGCGATCTTGCGCAAAATACGCCGCATGATCTTGCCGGAGCGGGTCTTGGGCAGCGCGGGCGCGAACTGGATCACGTCGGGGCGGGCGATCGGACTGATCTCACCGGCAACGAGTTTCTTCAGTTCGGCCGCCAACGCCTCGCTGGGCTCGACCCCCGCCTTCAAGGTCACAAAGGCATAGATGCCTTGGCCCTTGATGTCGTGCGGATAACCGACCACCGCCGCTTCGGCGACCTTGGTATCGCCGACCAGGGCGCTTTCGACCTCCGCTGTCCCCAGGCGATGGCCCGACACATTGATCACATCGTCCACCCGGCCGGTGATCCAGTAATAGCCGTCTTCATCGCGCCGGCAGCCATCGCCGGTGAAATATTTGCCGCGATAAGTCTTGAAATAGGTATCGACGAAACGCTGATGGTCGCCATAGACGCTGCGCATTTGTCCCGGCCAGGATTCCGCGATGCAGAGATTGCCGCTTCCCGGGCCCTCGATCACCTTGCCGTCCGCATCGACGATCTCAGGCATCACGCCGGGCAGCGGCCGGGTCGCCGAGCCAGGCTTGAGCGCGGTGGCGCCGGGCAGAGGCGTGATCATGTGGCCGCCCGTTTCGGTCTGCCACCAGGTATCGACGATGGGACAACGGCTGTCGCCCACCACCTTGTGATACCATAGCCACGCTTCGGGATTGATCGGCTCGCCGACGCTACCGAGCAAACGCAACGACGCACGGCTGGTGCGCTTCACCGGCTCTTCGCCGTCGCGCATCAGGGCGCGGATCGCGGTCGGCGCCGTGTAGAAGGTGTTGACCTTGTGCTTGTCGATCACTTCCCAGAAGCGCGAGCTGGTCGGATAATTCGGCACGCCCTCGAACATCAGGGTGGTCGCGCCATTGGCGAGTGGGCCGTACAGGATATAGCTATGCCCGGTCACCCAGCCGACATCGGCGGTGCACCAATAGATTTCCCCATCGTGATAATCGAACACGTAATGATGCGTCCAGGCGCACCAGAGCAGATAACCGGCTTGGGTGTGCAGCACACCCTTGGGCTTTCCGGTCGAGCCGGACGTGTAGAGGATGAACAGTGGGTCTTCCGCGCCCATCTCTTCCGCTGGGCAGTCAGCACCGACCTTCGCCGCCTCGTCGTGATACCAAACGTCGCGCCCGGCTTGCATGTTCACCGCACCCCCGGTGCGCCGAACCACGATAACGCTGGTCACGCCCGCCGCCTTGGTCAGCGCCTCGTCCGTGTTCTTCTTGAGCGGGATCGGCTTGCCTGCACGCAGGCCCTCGTCGGCGGTGACGACAATCTTGGAGTCGCAATCGACGATCCGCCCCGCCAGGCTATCGGGCGAAAAACCGCCGAACACCACCGAATGCACCGCGCCGATGCGGGCGCAAGCCAGGATCGCATAGGCAGCCTCCGGGATCATTGGCATATAGATGGTGACGCGGTCGCCGCGCTTGACATCGCGGGCTTTCAGCACATTGGCGAAGCGGCACACTTCGGAATACAGCTCCGCATAGGTGATATGCTTTGAATCTTTCGGATCGTCGCCCTCCCAGATGATCGCGGTCTGCTTCGCCCGGTTCGGCAGGTGCCGGTCGATGCAGTTGGCGGTGACGTTGAGGGTGCCGTCCTCGAACCATTTGACGAACAGATTGTCCGGATCGAAAGACGTGTTTTTGACTTTGGTGAACGGCTTGATCCAATCCAGCCGCGCCGCTTGCTTGCGCCAGAAGTTGTCCGGGTCGCGCTTCGCCTCGGCATAGGCGGCCTCATATTGGGCCGCAGTCATGAAGGCGCGCTTCTTCCATTCCTCCGGTACGGGGATGAGGTTTTCGGACATGGGGCGCTCTTTTTTGGCGATTTCGTCGGATACAATGGTCTATGATCGGACATCCATAATCAAGGACATCCATGCAGCTCCAGCTTTCCACTTGGCCCGAAGTCGAGGCCTATCTCGCCAAATCCAAGGCCATTCTGATCCCCATTGGCTCGACCGAGCAGCATGGGCCCAACGGCCTTCTAGGCACCGATGCGCTGTGTCCGGAAATCATCGGCCGCCGTGTCGGCGACGAAGCGGGCGTCCTGGTGGGACCCACCTTCAATGTCGGCCAGGCGCAACATCACATGGGCTTTACCGGCACCATTACCTTGCGCCCTTCGACCATGATCGCTTCCATGGTCGATTGGGCGCAGAGCTTGGCGCGGCACGGTTTCGAGCGGCTCTATTGGCTGAACGGACATGGCGGCAACATCGCCACCATCACGGCGGCCTTTTCCGAAATCTATCACGGCGTGACATTCGATCGCGCCGGGGCCAATCATCCGGCGGTGCGCTGCTGCCTGCGCAATTGGTGGGAGCTTCCGGGCGTGACGGACCTGTGCCGGCAGCTTTTCCCGGTGGGCGAGGGCAGTCACGCCACGCCCAGTGAGGTGTCCGTCACCTGGTTCGGCTATCCCGAGGCGCAGAAACAGGTTGCCATGACTCCGCGCATCGCGCCCAATGGTCCGATCCTGGACGCCGAGGATTATCGCCGCCGCTTCGCCGATGGCCGCATCGGTTCCGATCCGTCACAGGCCAATATCCCAGCGGGCGAAAAGATCGTGGCAGCGGCGGTCAAGGCCGTGATAAGCGAGTTTCGGCAGTTCGCGGCGTCATGACCCAGCGTGTCATGGCCGGGCCTCATCCTGAGCCCGTCGAAGGATGACCGGCCATCCATCGGACAGACGTCCAAGTCAATGAAAGGTATGCCGTGACTGATTTAGTTTTCCCATTGGCCACCCCCTCCGTCGCAATCAAAGGCACCGCCACGCGCTTTCCCGTGCGCCGCATCTGGTGTGTGGGGCGCAACTATGCCGCCCATGCTCGCGAGATGGGCGCCGATACCCGCGAGCCGCCTTTCTTCTTCTCCAAGCAGCCCGACATGGTGGTGCCGCCCGGCAATGTGCCCTATCCCGGTCTGACCAAGGACCTCCAACATGAAATCGAATTGGTGGTGGCGCTGAAATCCGGCGGCAGCGACATCGCGCCGGAGGCCGCGGCTGCGCATATCTTCGGTTATGCCATCGGCCTGGACCTGACCCGCCGCGACCTGCAGGGTGAGGCGAAGAAAAAGGGCCATCCCTGGGAGGTGGGCAAAAGCTTCGAGGCCAGCGCCCCCATCGGCCTGATCACTCCGGCGGCCCATGCGGGCGACGTCGCGGCGGGCCGCATCACCCTCACCGTCAACGGCACCTTGCGCCAGCAATCGCCCATCGCCGACCTGATCTGGAGCGTCCCCGAAGTGATTGCCCGGTTGTCGCGCCAGGTGACGGTCGGCGCCGGCGACCTGATCTATACCGGAACTCCTGAAGGTGTCGCCGCCATCGTCAAGGGCGATACGCTCGTCGGTGAGGTGACGGGCCTGGAACCGCTGAAAGTGACGATTGCGTGAGGTCTCCGGCGAGCCTAAATTGTCTGCTTCCCAGGGGTGTCCATGGCCGGGCTTGATCCGGCCACCGACTGAGACGGCAATTCCGCCGATCCCTTAGAACCTGATCCGGCTGATACCGGCGTAGGGAGAGGTTGCCATGAACAAACCCATTCTGAACCCGAAATCCGTTTCGATCACGCGCGGACCGTTGCCGGGCTCGCGCAAGCTGCTGATCGACGGCGTGCCGTTCCGCGAAGTGGCGCTGTCGGGCGGCGAGCCGGCGCTGCGGCTGTACGACACATCCGGTCCGTACACGGACGATACCGTAACTATCGACATCGACAAGGGCCTGGGTGCTCGCCGCCGCGACTGGATTCTGGCACGCGGCGATGTCGAGGAATACCCAGGCCGCGACCGCAAGCCGGAGGATGACGGCCTCAAGCGCGGCGAACTCCTGTCGGTGCCGCAATTCGACCGCGCCGGTCGCCGCCCGCTGCGGGCCAAATCGGGCCGCAATGTCAGTCAGCTTCATTATGCGCGCGCCGGGATCGTCACCGAGGAGATGAAATTCATCGCCGCCCGCGAAAATCTGGGCCGCAGCGCGCTCGCCGACGGCAACAGTTTCGGCGCGTCGATCCCCGATCACATCACGCCAGAATTTGTGCGTGACGAGGTGGCGCGCGGCCGCGCCATCATTCCCGCCAACATCAACCATCCCGAAACCGAGCCGATGATCATTGGCCGCAACTTCCTGACCAAGGTCAACGCCAATATCGGCAACAGCGCCGTCACCAGCGGCGTGGCGGAGGAAGTGGAAAAGCTGGTCTGGTCGATCCGCTGGGGTGCCGACACGGTGATGGACCTGTCCACCGGGCGGCATATCCACACCATCCGCGAATGGATCGTCCGCAATAGCCCCGTGCCCATCGGCACGGTGCCGATCTATCAGGCGCTGGAAAAGGTCGGCGGCGTGGCCGAAGAACTGACCTGGGACATCTACCGCGATACCTTGATCGAACAATGCGAGCAGGGGGTGGACTATTTCACGGTGCATGCCGGGGTGCGGCTGGCGCATATCCCGCTGACGGCGGATCGCGTCACCGGCATCGTGTCGCGCGGCGGCTCCATCCTCGCCAAATGGTGCCTGGCGCATCACAAGGAGAATTTTCTCTACACGCATTTCGAGGACATCTGCGAAATCCTGAAGCAATATGACGTGTCGTTCTCGCTGGGCGATGGCCTGCGTCCCGGCTCGACCGCCGATGCCAATGACGGCGCGCAATTCGCCGAGTTGGACACTTTGGGCGAACTGAACCGCATCGCGCAGCGCCACGATGTGCAGGTGATGATCGAAGGCCCCGGCCATGTGCCGATGCACAAGATCAAGGAGAATATGGACCGCCAGCTCGCCGCCTGCGACGAGGCGCCGTTTTATACCTTGGGCCCGCTCACCACCGATGTCGCGCCGGGCTATGACCATATCACCAGCGCCATCGGGGCGGCGATGATCGGCTGGTTCGGCACTGCGATGCTTTGCTATGTGACGCCCAAGGAGCATCTGGGCCTGCCCGACCGGGACGATGTGAAGGCAGGCGTGATCGCCTACCGCATTGCCGCCCATGCGGCCGATCTGGCGAAGGGCCATCCGGCGGCGCGGTTGTGGGACGACGCGATGAGCAAGGCGCGCTTCGAATTCCGCTGGCGCGACCAGTTCGCGCTGGCGCTGGACCCGGAGACGGCGCAAGCCTTCCACGACGCGACCTTGCCGGCGGACGGCGCGAAGGTGGCGCATTTTTGCTCCATGTGCGGGCCCAAATTCTGCTCGATGAAGATTTCGCAGGAAGTGCGCGACGCGGCGAAAGGGACAAACGACACTTTATCGACCGCCGAAATCCGCGCTGCGATGGCGAAGAAGTCGGAGGAGTTCAAGCAAGGCGGCGGAGAAATATACATTCACAAACCAGCGGCTGAGTGATGTGTGCCAGGATCGCCACCGCGCTGGCGATCTCTGCGTTTTTTTTCGCGACGCAGGTTTCTGCGCAACCTTCGCCTTGTGCCGCGCTGGCACGGCTGGTGGATCAGGTGGGGCAAGGGCCGGTTTTCGTCGCCTCCTATCCCACCGCCAGGGACAGGACGCTGAAGAACGTTGCTTTTCTCTATGATAATTCCGCCGCGGTTCTGGCACTGACCGCTTGTGGCGACACCGCCCGCGCTGTTCGCATCGGCGATGCCATTCTCATGGCGCTGGATCACGATCGCTTTTGGAAGGATGGCCGCCTGCGCAATGGCTATCTTGCCGGTCCCGTCGCCAATCCGGTGAAACTGAACGGATGGCAGCAGGGCACCATCTGGGCAGAGGACGGCTATCAGACCGGAAGCGATACGGGCAATCTGGCTTGGGCGATGCTGGCGCTTTTGAACCTCCATCACGCAGGCGCGGGCGCGAAATATCTGCGCGGCGGTTTGCGTATAGCCACCTATGTCGAAAAGAACCTCGATACGCCGGGCTTTACGGGCGGCACATACGGCGAAGAACCTGCGCCCAAGCGTTACTCATGGAAATCGACGGAGCACAATGTCGATCTTGCAGCAGCTTTCGCGCGGCTTGCCGATGCGACACATGACATTCATTGGGCAAAGCGCGCGAAGGAAGCGCGTGCGCTGGTCGCAATCATGTGGAACAAAGATTGCTCCTGTTTGGCCGTGGGCACGGGACCGGACGGCAAGACACCAAATCGCTTTCTGGCGCTGGATGCGCAGCTTTGGCCGTTGTTGGCGCTGCCCGGTGGCATGTCGCGTTATGGCGCAGCACTGAACACGGCGCGTGCGAGGTTGATGGTGAAGGGTGGCTTTGCTTATAGCGAGGCGGGTAGCACCCTATGGACCGAAGGGACTGCACAGGCCGCGTTGCTGGCTGCGCTATTGGATCGGCGCGCGCAGGCAGCGCGGCTGCTGGCGGCGGTAGAGCGAAATCGCGCGCCCAGTGGCAGCTATTTCGCCGCCGACCGCGACGCGGATACGGGTTTCCGTCTGGACACGGACGCGTCGCAGGCCCGGCGCTACTTCCATCTGCCGCATCTGGGCGCGCTGTCCTGGGCGATCATGGCGCAGCAGCACTTCAACCCCTTTATTTTTGGGCACTCTCTGCCGTCCTGAATGTGGTTTTGGCGCTTGTGTTGCCGCCCGTCGCGGCGCTATCGCAGGGCGCCCACCGGAGAAAGACCTATGCCCGCATTCGATCCCATCACATCCGCACTCCTGCTAATGGATTTCCAGAACGCCATTGTCGGCATGGTGGGCGAGGGCGCGGCCGCGCTGCTGGAGCGGGCCGCCAGAGCGCGCGCGGTCGCAAAGCAGGCCGGCATGGCGGTGATGCACGTGCGCGTCGCTTTCACCGAGGCGGATTACGGAACAATTTCCCCACGCAACAAGAGCTTTGCGCAGGTGGCGTCGAACCGCATGCTGCCGGACGGCAGCGATGCGGCGGCGATCCATACGGCGCTGGCGCCCGCGCCCGACGAAGAGGTTTTCACCAAAAAACGTGTCGGTGCCTTTTCCACCACCGATCTCGAATCGCGGCTGAAGGCGCGCGGCATCGACACGCTGGTTTTGACCGGCATTGCCACGAGCGGTGTGGTGCTTTCCACCGTGCGCTATGCGGCCGACCGCGACTATCGCCTTATTGTCCTGGCCGATTGCTGCGCCGATGCCGATGCCGAGGTCCATCGCGTGCTGAGCGAGAAGGTGTTTCCCCGCCAGGCAGATGTGATGGGCCTTCAAGATTTCCTGCCTCTGTTGAGCGGATGAACACTACGACGACGCGGCCAAATCGCGGAACAACGAACTTCAAATCGGATTATAATGCGCATCAGGGGCATTGGAGAATGCCATGAAATTCGCTGTTATTCTCGCTGCCTGTTTCATCCTGTCCTTGCCGGCCTGGGCCGCGGATGCGCCGTCCAAACCCATTTGCGTGCAGGCGCAAAGGAATACTGACTACAATGCCCGCCCTATCGGCCAGCATGACGTTCTTATCCAGAACTCGGTGGGGGACCGCCGTCCACTGCGGCTCGCCACCACCTGTATCCACATCTACCCTGATTCCTTTGTGGCGGTGAGTTCCGCGTTCTATTGCGTCGGGGTGGGCGATCAGGTGTCGGCGCGCACCATCGACGGGCAGGGCGAAAGCTGCCGCATCAGCAAGGTGACGCCGTTCGTTCCCGGCAGTATCCAGGCGCCCTACAAATAGCTATTCCGTCAACAACCCGTGCGGGCCGGTCAGGTCGCTGATGAACATCAGCTTGACGGCGACGCTGTCGGTGCCCGGTGTCAGGCCGAAGCCGACTCCCGTCTCGATGGAGATGGGATCGCCGGTATAATCGGTCACCGCCCATAGCTGATGCCATTGCTGGTCGCCGGGCAGAAAGCGGCGCAACTGACCGAAATCGTCATATTCCTCCACCGCTACGGTCCATGTCTTGTCGATGGCGTAATCCAGCCTTGTGGCCGGCACGAACTCCAACCCAGCGATGCCGCCCTTATAGTCATTGTCCACGATGGGATTGAAGGTGAAACTCCAACGATTGTCCTCGCCAAAGCGCCAACCGATGATCGGCCTGATCTCGCCGGTATTGACCGGCCGCTCCCATTGCTTCTCGTTCCAACTGAATTCGAAATTGACGCCGTAATAAAAATCCTTGTCTTCATTGTCCGGCTGCACGAAAAGCGCCCGCAACTTGAAGCCGTTATAGGTCCAGCCCTGATTGCTCGAATTGGCATAGAGCGGCAGATAGAGCCCCGCCTCGAACCAGTCGGTCACGCCATAGGCCCATTCCGTGACGCTGCTATAGGCGTGGTTGTCCACCAGCGCGCCGGGAAATTCCGGAGTCTTCAGCCCGTTCACGGTGTAATTGTTATGCCAAGTCAGGCCCGCCACGCCGGGCGCCTCGATGTCGCCGGTATAGACCTGGATCTCATCCGTCACCGCGAAGGCCGCGCCGCTCGATAAGAGCAGCAATGCCGCCGCCAGTCCGCCGCGCCAATGCACAACCATGCGAAGTCCCCTGTACGGCGACTCCCATAGCGCAATTCAAAAAGCGAAGGTGCGGGTGAGAGGAAGTCTCATTCGCGTCGCGCTCAGCGCGGCCGCCTGTTGCCGGTCAAGGCATTCCACACCGCCAGCACGATGATGGCGCCGATCACCGCAACGAAAGTGGATATGATGATCCCGTGATGTTCATAGCGGAAGCCGGCCAGTTGGCGGAAAATGAAGCCGCCCACCACCGCGCCCAAAAGGCCGAGCGCGATATTGATCAGACAGCCTTCGCCGCGCTTGTTGACGATCTTGCTAGCAAGCCAGCCGGTAAAGGCGCCGAAGACGATCCAACTGATAATATACATGCGTTCTGTATCCGGGATTATATTTTGCTCACTTACTTCAGCATCACATATATCATCGTCGCGGTTGCCGCCGCCATCACAGCGGCGGAAAGCCAGCCCAGCGAGCCCAGCACCGGCCCGACGCGGAAGCGTCCCATCCGCTTGTGGCCCGCGACGATCATCATCGCCGCCATCATCGGCACCGCGATGACGCCGTTCAGCACCGCGCTCCAGTACAGCGCCTTGATCGGATCGATCGGCGAATAATCGATGCCGAGCCCCAGCAGCACCGCCGCGCCAATCACCGAATAGAAGCCGCGCGCCTGCCAGGGCATATTGTCCAGCCCTGTCTTCCAGCCCCGCGCCTCGCCGATGGCATAGGCTGCCGATCCCGCCAGCACCGGCACCGCCAGCAGCCCGGTACCGACGATGCCAAGGCTGAACAACGCGAACGCGAAGCGGCCGGCGACCGGCTCCAGTGCCTTGGCCGCGTCCGCCGCCGTCTGGATATTGGTGACGCCCGCGCGGTTGAGCGTCGCGGCGGTGGAGATCATGATCGCCAGCCCGATCAGGTTCGATGCCAGCATGCCGGCAATGGTGTCGATGCGGATGCGAGCGAGCGCCTCCGGCGCTTCGGCAGGTCTTTCGCTCAAGGGATGTTCGTCGGGCCTCTGATCGACTTCTTCCACTTCCTGGGCGCTCTGCCAGAAAAACAGATAGGGGCTGATGGTGGTGCCGAAGACGGCGACGATGGTGGTTGCGGCGTCCGGCGTCAGTTGTGGATGCAGCCCGATCAAGCCCGCGCCGATGGCCGCCCAGTCGAGCGGAATGAAGAACAAGAGCGCGACATAGGCGAACAGGCTGAAGGTCAGAACCGTGAGGAAGCGCGCATACTGGCGATAAGGAATGAACAATTGCAGGCCCAGCGACAAGAGCGCGAAGGCAATGGTGAATTCGTGCTGGCCGAAACCTGTCACCAGCCGGGCGGCCTCGCCCATCGCTGCCAGGTCGGCGCCGACATTGACCGTGTTGGCGACGAACAGCAGCCCCACCAGCACCATTACGAGTGGGCGTGGCATCACCCGCGCCATATTGTAGGCCAGGCCCCGTCCCGTCACCCGCCCGATCAGCGCGCTTACCATCTGGATCGCCACCATCAGGGGGAAGGTGAGCAACAGGGTCCATAGCAGGTCGAAGCGGAATTGCGCGCCGGTCTGGCTGTAGGTGGCGATGCCGCTGGGATCGTCGTCGGCCGCCCCGGTGATGAGCCCCGGACCCAGCTTGTTCAGCAGCGCTATGCCATGCAGGCGCGAACGCAGAGTGGCTTTGCGGGCGGATGCCATTTGTAACCTGGCTTTGGGCGTTTTTTGCGGCGCTGGATGTTGTTGGCTGGCGGGAATTTTAGGATCGAAACGACCCCACTAGCGTATAGTGAGGTTGCAGCATGGAGGATAGCATGAAGCGTTTTATTTCTATCGCTGTCGCGTTGACCGCCCTGTCCCCAGCCCTGCCAGCCCTGGCCGCGGACCAGCCCTGTCTCGAGATCGGGCAGGTCTATGATTTCCAGCCCGTCCCGGGCAATCGCAGCCTTATCGTGGTCGATCGGTTGCGCCATAAATACAAGGTGACCTTTATGGGCATCTGCCCGGACCTGCAATTTAATCTGGGCCTCGGCTTCAAATCCTTTGGCACGGGCCGGCTGTCCTGCATCCAGAAGGGCGATTATGTCATCGCGCGTGATCCCGCCCGTCCGATGAACCGGTGTCCGATCCAGAAGGTGGAGCCCTATACCACCGCGATGGAACAGGCCGATGTCGCGGCCGCACGGGCCACAAAAGCGCATTAGCCGGGTCGCCCCGCGCCTGCCAAAGAGATTCCAGCGTGCTAAGACAGCCCGGTGCAGCACGGCCGGGGTGGAAGGATCATGCGGGGTTATTTTGGTGTCGGGGTGGATGGTATTTCCAAGCCGATGAATCTGGGAAACCTGGTCCGGATCGCCCATGCGTTCGACGCCAGTTTCTTCTTCTCCATCGCGCCCCGTCTCAAATTATCGGACGCCCAAAGCGATACCAGCCGCGCCCAGGGCGCGCTCCCCTTTTATTCCTTCGCCAGCGCCGCCGATTTTCGCCTGCCGCTGGGTTGCCGCCTTGTCGGGGTGGAGATCACCGAGGATGCCGTGGAGCTGCCGCGCTTCCGCCACCCGTCCCGCGCCGCCTATGTGTTCGGGGCGGAGCGCTTTTCCCTGTCCCCGGAAATCCTGCGTGCCTGCGAATTTGTGGTCCGGATTCCCACCCGTTTTTCCATCAATGTCGGGATGGCGGGAGCGATCGTGCTCTACGACCGGCTGCTGACCTTGGGCGGCTATGGCCCGCGTCCGCTCAAGGTGGGCGGGGAGGGAGGCGAAGTGCCGCCGCCCCACACTTGGGGCGCACCACGCGCAAAACCACGCCGTCAATAGGGCTGTTGAGTCCTGCACAAGTTTTTCTCCACCATGCGCATGGCTGGGGGATGCGTCTGAGTGCTTGCGCGAAAGAGACGGAGGAGGATAAGACCAATCATGCCCGCTCCCGCCCTTTCCATCTCCCATCTGCGCAAGGTCTATCGCGGCGGCAATGTCGCAGTCGACGACTTGTCGCTGACGATCAATGAAGGCGATTTTTTCGGTTTTTTGGGGCCCAATGGGGCCGGCAAGTCCACCACCATCCATTGTACCACCGGCATCGCCGAGCCGACCTCCGGCCGGATCGAAGTGTTCGGCGTGGATGCGGTGAAGAATTACCGCGAAGCGCGGCGGCTGGTCGGGCTCTGTACCCAGGAATTCAACGTCGATCCCTTCGCCACGCCCCGTCAGATCGTGGATTGGATGGGGGGGTATTTCGGCATGGGCACGGCCGAACGCAAGAGCCGGATCGATTTCCTGATAGAGCGGTTCGAGCTGGGCCCGCATGAGAAGAAGGCGTTCCGCGAACTGTCCGGCGGCCTGAAGCGCCGCGTGGTGCTGGCCCGCGCCCTGGTCAACGATCCCAAGCTCATCATCTTGGACGAACCCACCGCGGGTGTGGATGTCGAACTGCGCCGGGTGTTATGGCGCTACCTCGCCGAGATCAACAAGGATGGCCGCACCATCCTTCTCACCACCCATTATCTGGAAGAAGTCGAGCGCCTGTGCCGCGACGTCGCCATCGTCGCCAAAGGCAAGATCGTCCGCCAGGGCACCAAGGACGAGATCGCCGGCAGCCCCGGCGGATTGGAGGCCGCTTATCTCGCCGCGACCGGGGCCACGCCCGACCATGCGGCGGGCCAATGACGGGCGGGATGTAATGCAGACCAAAACCGGCATCAACTGGATCGGGCTTTACACCATCGTGCGCCGCGAGATTTCGCGCATGATGCGGGTGCCGATCCAGGCCTTCATCGCGCCCTGGATCTCGGCCCTCCTGTTCATTTTCATCTTCGGCTATGTCGTGGGCGGACGGATGCTGGCGATCGGCGGACATCGCTATATTCAATTCGTGCTGCCGGGCGTGCTGATGCTCAACGTCGTCACCGCCAGCTTCCTGCAATCCTCCTCCGGCATCTATTTTTCCCGCTTCCTGCGCTTCATCGAGGAGACGCTGGTTTCGCCCATGTCCTATGTCGAGATGATCGCCGGCTCGCTCGCCGTGGTGGTGGTGCGTTCGACCGTCACGGCTATCGGCATTCTTTTGATAGGCATTGCCTTCGGCGCCACGTCCATCCAATCGATTCCCGCCTTCCTGTTCTGGGTCGTGGCCGTGTCGATAGTGTTCGGCCTGCTGGGCATCGTGATCGGCCTGTGGGCCAAGAGTTTCGAGCAACTCAATGTGCTGCCCGTGTTCGTGATCACCCCGCTTTCGATGGTGGGGGGCGTATTCAACACCATCGGCATGCTGCCGCCCTGGCTGCGCTGGCTCGCCTATGGCAATCCCTTCTTTTATTTCATCAATGGCCTCAGGCACGCGATGATCGGCTTTTCCGAGACCTCGCCCGCTATCGGTTATGGCTTTACCATCGCCTTGGCGGTGGCAATGTTCCTCTGGGTGCTGCGGCTCTATTCCCGAGGTTACGGGTTGCGCGAGTGAGAGCTGCGGTCCTATCTTCCGCGCGGCTTCGCCGGAGTTTCATATTCGCGGCGGCGCGGAGTTCCCTATGAATCGAATGTCCTGTCTCGCCATCTGTCTCGGCCTCCTGGCTGCGCCGGCGGCGGCTGACCCGGTCACCCTGCTGGGCGCGTTCGGCAACTGGTCGGCCTATTCCACGGGCACCGGCTCCGGTATGATCTGCTACGCCGTGTCTCAGCCCCGCGCCAGCCGGCCCGCCGGCGCCAGGCGCCAATCGATTTATGTGCTGATCTCCGACTATCCCGGCCGCAAGGTGAAGGCCGAACCGCAGATCGTGCTAGGCTATCCGGTCAAGAACGACGCGGCTGCCAGCCTGGGGGTGGGGCCGGACAAATTCGTCTTCTTCGCCCGCAATGACGGCAAGGATGGCAAGGCGTGGCTTAAATCCCTCGATGACGGTCAACACCTCATCGATGCGATGAAGGCGGGATTATCGGCGGTGGCGCAAGGCGTCTCGTCGCGCGGCACCAAGACGGTGGACACCTATTCGCTGGCGGGATTCAACGACGCGCTCGCCAAGATTCATTCCGTCTGCGGCATGTGATGAGCGCGAAGCTTTCCCTGATCGGCCTCGGCCATGCCGCATTGAAGGACGCGCTGCTGGCGGCGGGCGTGCCGGAAAAGGCGCTGGCCATGCGGGGGCGCCAGCTGTGGAACTGGATCTATGTTCGTGGCGCGCGCGACTTTGCGGCGATGAGCAATCTCGCCAAGGATTTTCGCGGGCTGCTGGAAGAGCGTTTCACCCTGGAGCGGCCGGAAATCGTTACCGCGCAGCTTTCCAATGACGGCACCCGCAAATGGCTGCTGCGCACCGGCCCAGGCATCGAATTCGAGACGGTCTATATCCCGGAGGAGGACCGCGGCACCTTGTGTGTGTCGTCCCAGGTCGGCTGCACGCTGAATTGCCGCTTCTGCCATACTGGCACCCAGAAGCTGGTGCGCAACCTGACGCCAGCCGAGATTTTGGGCCAGATATTCATCGCGCGCGACGCGCTGGGCGATTGGCCGTCTACCGGAGAAAACCGGAAAGTCACCAATGTGGTGATGATGGGGATGGGCGAGCCGCTTTATAATTTCGACAATGTGAAGGCGGCGCTCTCCGTCGTGATCGACGGTGACGCGCTGGCGCTGTCACGCCGCCGCGTGACGCTCTCGACCGCTGGTGTGGTGCCGATGATCCCGCGCGCCGGGGCGGAGATCGGCTGCTCGCTGGCGATTTCGCTACACGCCGTGCGCGACGATCTGCGCGATGTGATCGTGCCGATCAACAAGAAATATCCATTGAAGGAATTGCTGGAGGCCTGCCGCGCCTATCCCGGCGCCTCCAATGCGCGGCGCATCACTTTTGAGTATGTGATGCTGAAGGGTGTCAATGACAGCCTGGCCGAGGCGCGCGAGCTGGTGCAGTTGATCAAGGGCATTCCGGCCAAGATCAATCTGATCCCGTTCAATCCATGGCCCGGCGCGCCCTATGAATGCTCGGACTGGGCGCAAATTGAGAAATTCGCCGAGATCGTCAACCGCGCCGGCTATGCGTCGCCGGTCCGTACCCCGCGGGGACGCGACATCATGGCCGCCTGTGGGCAGCTCAAGTCCGAATCGGTGAAGGAACGCGCCAGTGCGCGGCTTGCCACCGAAAAGCTGGCCGACCTGCAATCCGCGCAACTGGCGCGAATGCCGAGCTAAAGCCCCGAATGGCTCAAGCAAATCCACCGGAATCCATTGCATTAGATAAGGACTTTGCGCGGGAGGAACGACTTTTTCACTACACAAGTTCTCACGGGTTGTATGGGATTCTTGAATCGGGATGTCTTTGGGCAACTCATTTTAAATTTCTTAAGGACAGCAACGAGTTCTTTGCAGCTAGAAAATCCTTGACGCCATTCGTTGAGTTAGAGATTAGA
>DATATP010000175.1:0-11702 GCA_036268715.1 Rhizomicrobium sp.
GGATGGCCGATATGAGCGAGGCCTATTATGTGATCTCCGGTGATGGCACTGTGACGGTCGATGGCGAGACCGCCCCGATCAAGACCGGCGATGCGATTCCAGTGGACCTCGGTCAGCAGAAAAGCTTCACCGCCGGCTCACAGCCCCTGGAGTTGATGGTGGTCGGCGTCGCGCGCGACATGAAGACCAAGGAAGCCTTCGCGGCCGTGGCGGCGAACGCGAACTGAGAACAGGTCGACTTACTTCCGGTAATACATCGGGATTTCGCCCGCTATCTTCGTATGCAGCCTATAGATGCTGGTCGAGCAGGCGAGATAGACCGTCTTGCCATCCTCCGCGAAGGCGATATTGGCGCAAACTTCCGGGATCAAGAGTTGTCCCAGCACCTTGCCCTTGGGCGAGATGATGCGGATACCGCCCGGCCCGCTGGTCCAGATATTGCCCGCGCTGTCCACCTTCATCCCATCCGGCACGTCCGGCGCGCTGCCGGGATAGGAGATCAGCTTGCGCGGATGGGATAGCGCGCCGCCCGCCCCCACGTCATAGGCACGCACATACATGTCGGGCTGGGAATTCGAGACATAGAATGTCTTGCCGTCAGGTGAGAATGCCAGCCCATTGGGCTGGGCCATATCGGTGATGACCGGCGTCAGCTTGCCGCCCGCATAGCGGAACACGGCGTTGAATTTCAGTTGCTTTTTCGGGTCGGCATCCATCTTGGCCAGGCCGAAGGACGGATCGGTAAACCACAGCGCGCCGTCTTTTGCGAAAAGCAGATCGTTGGGGCTGTTGAGGCGCTTACCCTGATAGTTGGAAAGAAAGGGCTTGAGATCGCCCCTGTCGTCCATCCGCTCGATGGTGCCGATCGCCATACGGCAGATCAGGATGCTGCCATCCTTGTCGGTGACCATCGCATTTGAGCCGAAATTGGCCGTCACGGGCGCATTCTTCACCCCGCCGGAGTCGCTCAGGACTGTGGCCACCTTGCCGGTCGCAGGATCATAGGTATGCACCTTGTCGGCGCGCACGTCCGAGAACCACAGCTTGCCCTCGCGCCACATCGGCCCTTCGGTGAAGATGAACCCACTGGCGGCCTTCTCGATGCGAGTGCCCGGCGCGATCACCGTATCCAGGCCCGGGTCCATGCGCGCGATCTTCGTTTCCCCCGCGGCCTGTGCCGCGGCGGGGAGCGCAAGGAGGCCAAGGGCCATAACCAACCCGCGTTTCCACATGTCGCGCATGGACGATACCTCCCCAATTGGAGCGGGACGTTAAGTCTCCAGCAGCGTATTGGGCAACTGGTTTCTGGCCGGCCCCTCGCTGGGGAAATGTTCGGCCAACGCCGCGCCGCAGATCTCGATGGCACGGACGAAGCCGTCGGCGGGCCGGCGATTTTTCATGCCGTCCGCGACGGCGGCAACGGCCTCGTTCCAGGGCTTGTCGCCCACCGCCTTATGGATCGCCCGATGCGCCACCAACTCCACCTTGCGGTCGGCCAGCGAGGCGAAGATGAGAATGTGCGGTTCGGCATGGGATAGCCGCACCCCGGCGGCGGCGAAATGGTGGCGCGCCACCTGCCGCACCCGATGGCGCTTGAGGGAGCCGGGGGTCAGCGCCCGCCGCACGGCCGTCAGAGACACGATCAACGCGACGCAGACGAACAATCCCGCCTGCACCAAAGTGTAGGCCGAAATACCGCGCAGGATCAGCGCCTCGACCGCGCGCACCGATTCATCGGTCCAGCTTGAGAAAATGTCCGCCATCGCCAGCCGGTGCAATCCACTCAACACCAGCAGCGGCGGCACCACGAAAGCCGCGATTACGCCCCAGGCGAGCGGCACTTCGCGATAGCGGGACACTTCATGGGCGAGCACACAGAATATCTCGCCGGAGGTTTGCGCTTCCGCCGCTTCAATCGCCGCGCTGATGCGCTTGTGGTCGGTTTCGCTCAGCATCACCAGCTTCCCGAAGCGCCGCCGCCACCGAAGGAGCCGCCGCCGCCGGAAAAGCCTCCGCCACCCCAACCGCCCCCGTCTCCCCCGCCCCAGCCACCGCGCCCGCCGCTCATGCCGCCCAGCAACAGCAGCGGCCACAGGCCGCCGCCGACGCCCCCGAACAACCGTCCGAACACGAAGAACAACAGGATAAGGATAAAGACGAAGGGCAGGACGCCATTTCCGCCGCCATCCTGCTGCGCCTGATGTTCGGCGGCCGCGGCTTTGGCTTCCGCCTGGGAGCGGTCGAGCGACAATTGCGCGATCAGCGCATCGCTGCCGGCCTCGACCCCGGCATTGTAATCGCCGCTGCGGAATTTCGGCAGCACTTGGGTCTGCAGGATCACTTCCGAAAGGGCGTCTGTGAGAATCGGCTCCAAGCCATAGCCGACTTCGACACGCACCTTGTGCTCATGGGGTGCGACGATAAACAGCGCCCCATTGTTCAGCGCCTTTTGTCCGATGCCCCAAGCGCGGCCGAGCTGGTAGCCGTAATCGGAAATCTCATAGCCTTGCAGCGAGGGCACGGTCACCACCACCAACTGGCGCGAGGTCTTGGCTTGCAGGGCGGCGAGCTTCTGATTCAGATCGGCCCTGGTCGTGTCGGACAGGATGTGTGCATCATCCACCACCCTCCCCGTAAGCGCCGGAAAAGTCGGTCCGGCAGCGAGGGATGGGCCTGTAGCAAGAACCAGGAACGCGAAGACCGCCGCGAGAAAACGCATCGCTTAAGGCTTTACCGTCGGCGCGGCGGGCGGGGCGTTGGCGCCCGGGAAACTCACCACGGGCGCAGTCTGGGCTGCGGCGGATGCGGCGAACGGCGTCGCCTGCTTATAAGTCTTGTAGAGCGTCGAAGCCCAGAGCGAGCCTGGAACCGTCACCAGCTCGGTATTATAATCCTGGACCGCCCCATTGTAATCGCGGCGCGCGATCTCGATGCGGTTTTCCGTCCCTTCCAGTTGCGCCTGCAAGGCGAGGAAATTCTGGTTCGATTTCAGGTCGGGGTAATTTTCGCTGATCGACAATAGCCGGCCCAGCACGCCGGAAAGCTGGTCCTGCGCCTGCTGGAATTTGGCGAAGGCGGCCGGATTGGTAATGGTGGAGGCGTCCACAGAGATATGGGTGGCGCTGGCGCGGGCCTGGGTTACCGCGATCAGGACGGATTTTTCCTGCGCGGCATAGCCGGCCACGGTGTTCACCAAATTGGGGATCAAGTCGCTGCGGCGTTGATAGGCGGCCTGGACATCGGCCCAGCGAGCCTTGACCGCCTGGTCCTTGGCGGGAATGGCGTTAATGCCGCAGCCGGCCAGGGCAAAGGCCAGCCCGAGAGCCGCCAGGAATTTCGGCAACGTTTTGGAAATGCTCATCGGCGGCCTACCACAGCGAATATCCGCGCTGGAAGATGGGGGATAGAAGCGGAACCACAAGCGGGTTCCGCCAAAATAAAAAGGTTGATTTTACGGCGGAAGAGTCGCAAGCGCGCCCTATTTTCGCGGCGCGGGCGCGTTCTCGACCGCACTGGCCGTGACTGGTGCGCCCTGGGCTTTCGCCGTGGTGAGCAGATCCGCGCAGTTGGCGTCCTTGGCCAAACCCGGATCGATGAAGGCCAGGATCGCCGCGAAAGGATTGAGCACGCCCAGCGCCGCGCCAATGCCGCCCTGGGTGAGCGCCGGTTTGGGATCGACTCCAATGAAGGGGTGTGCCCAGGGCCCCTTTAGCGTAATGGGGGCACGCAACCGCACCAATTGGAAGGATTTGGGCTTGCCCTGCAGGGTCAGATCGACGGTCTCGTCCTTAAGATCGATTTGGCCGCGGCCATCCACCCGCACCGGATCGGTATCGAACAAAAATTGCTGCGCCGTCATCAATCCATTTTTGGCCGTGAAATGGGCCACGGCGCAGCGGACATTGGTGTTGCTCTGATCGCCGGTCAATGTGAGTCCCAGGGCACTGATGAAATCGACCCCCAGCCATTCCGCGAGGCTCTGGCGCATCCGTCCCGACGGCACGACGGCGGTGAAGATGCCATTCGCGTTGGACGCCGCCTTGTGCACAGAATCGCCGCTGCCGGTCAGCCGGGCCCTCGCCTCGAGCACGCCCGAGACCGGCTTGCTTGCAGACTTGATGAAATGTTCAACATGGAGGTCGCTGATGCGGGCGTCGATAGTGGTAACGGGCTCGCGGCCCCGGGCATCGATCTTCAATGCGCCGCTCAACTTTCCAGCGGTAAAGCCTAAGGCGAGCGGATCGAGCTTGAGGACGCCGCCTTCCAGGCTGATATGCGTCACCAGGCTGGTGAGCGGAAAGTCGCGCGACTTGACGCTGGTGGCGGCAAAATCCACTTCGGCATCGGTCTGACGCAGCCTCTCGACATGCAGCGGCGTATCCGGCAGCAGGTAGGGACTCTTTACGGGCGCATGGCGGCCTCCACCGAACGCTGCGCCAAGATCGGTTAAGCTGAGGCGGCGCGAAGCCAGACTGCCGCTCAAGACAGGAACCTTGCCCACCGCGTCGACGGTCAGGTCGCCGGAAATGTCGGAACTGCCGAGCTCGCCGCTCAAATTGGTCAGATGGTAGATCCCGCCATTGCGCGTTACCGCAGCCTGAAGCCGATAGGGAGGCGTTCCGGGAAGTGCCAAGCCTGTCAGATAATAGAGATCGGAAAGGTTGGGGCCGTCGACATGGATGGTCGCGTTGAAGCGGTCGAAATGGAATGGCCGGGTGATGCTGCCGTCCACCACCGCATGGGTTCCGCCTGCCCGCAAATCGGCGCGGAAGCTATAGGGTTTTCTGGCATCGACATTGATCAGCGGTCCGCCATGCACGTCGGCGAGAAAGCGGTTGCGGTTGAGAGTGCCGTCCCCGGTCAGGGCAAAAGCAGCCCCGTGGCCGCCTTGCTCCTCATGGGAATCGACTTTGCCGGTGAAGCGCAGCTTACGCAGCGCATCGTCGATTTCGACATGGCCGTCATCGATCAGAAAACGGCGAACCGGGGGCAGCTTCCAGGTGCCTCCTGCGCCCGAGCCGTCCCAATTGGTACGGCCGCCCGAATCGCGCACCAGCAGCAGATCGGGATGATCGATCGATACCAACGGCACCACCAGCCTGCCGGCAAAAAGCGGCATCAGCCGCATCTCGACTCGCAGCCGCTCGATACGAGCCGCATGATCGCGGCCCACCCATGCCGGATTGCCGACAAATAAGCCGCCCGCATCGAGGCTGGGCTGCCAGGTGAAGAGATCGACCTTCAGGTTGCCGTCGATACGCACTTCGCGCCCGGTGCGATGGGACAAATAACGGCCGATAGGGCCGCGCAACTGGTTCCAGTCCAGAAAATAAAGCGTAACAATGGCGGCAAACAGGACAGCGAACACCACGGTCGCGGTCCATTTCAGGGCCCCCCGCAGGGTGAAGCGGAAATCACGGAAATCCGCCACGATCCGCCGGCGGGCTTCCGCCGCCCGCGAGGCGATATGGTACTTCTCCAAATGATCCGAAACAAACATGGTATATCAATTGTTTAGGCGGCACTCCTCTCTGCAAACGCATGAGCGGCAGATGCGCTGCTAACGATGCGGGAAACTTAACCAGCAACGGGACGTTGGAACCCTTGCAGTCTCCGCGCGGGGCGACCGTGCTTCATCGACCCCTTCTGGCGGTCCCAAGCTTTTTCGATTTCCGGCGGTGGCATTGGCCCCATGGCCACTGGCTTGCCGACTCTGCGCGCACCGGGTGGCATTTGATCGCGGAGGGTTTCACCGCCTTTATTGACGACAATGCGCTGACCCGAGGCGCGGCAATCGCCTTTTATGCCGTCACGGCCTTGGCGCCGATGCTGTTTATTGCCGGCGGCATCGCCGCCCTGGCCTTTGGACAAGACGCGGTCAACCATGCCATCCATCACCAACTCCGCAATCTGATGAGCCGGGAAAGCGCCGACCTGCTGCAACTCGCAATCCTGCATGCCCGACGCAGCACCCACACGTTTCTGGGCGGACTTCTGGGGGCCTTGGCGTTGGTGGTCACCGCCTCAGGTGTGTTCACCGAGATGGAGGATGCGTTCAATGTGATCTGGAAGGCGCCCCGCACCGAGTCCTATTTCTACCAAGTTTTGCGGGGACGGGTACTCAGCCTCGGGTTGGTGGTGGGTCTGGGCTTTCTGCTGATGCTCTCCATGATCCTGGCATCGGCGATCGGCACCTTGGGTCATTTCCTCGACCACACCACCACCGTATCGAGTGCGGTGGTCCATATCGTCAATCTGACCCTGACTCTCACGCTGGTGACGGCGTTGTTCGCGTTGATCTATAAAGTTCTGCCGAACAAGCACCTGCAATGGCGCGACGTGATCCCGGGCGCCTTCGGCACGGCGGTGCTGTTCGAGTTGGGCCAGTCGATGATCGGCTTCTATCTCGCAAATTTCATTTCGGCGAGCGTTTATGGCGCGGCTGGCGGCGTGATCGTGCTGCTCGTGTGGGCGTATTACTCAGCTCAGGTGTTCCTCCTGGGCGCCGAATTCACCAAGGTCTGGGCCAGCCATTACGGCAGCCAGAAAAACTGCTGAAGCGCGATCCGGAAAGTGGGAACAGGTTTTTCCGGAAAAGCGTGCGGATCGATCAAAGCATGTTCGCCGCCGGAATCGGCTCCAGTGGGGCAAAGGATGCCGCGGCGTTGGCCGCGACAACGGCCTCCCGGGGTGAAACTTGATGGCGCAGGAAGGCGGCACGGTCCGCCGAGGGGTGGTCGCCCGCCATGGCGGCGATGGAATACCAGCGCAACGCGTCCTCCAGGCTTTGCTTGACGCCCTCACCCCGCTCATAAAGTACCGCCAGATCGAAGGCCGAATCGACATAGCCATGTTGGGCCGCGCTCTCGAACCAATGCGCGGCGTGGCCCTCATCCTTGGGGGTGCCGATACCTTCGGCATAGGCGATGGCGAGATTATGCATCGCCTTGATGTTGCCCTGCCCTGCCGCCGCCGAGAAAAGCCGGAAAGCGCGAGCCGGATCGGGCTTGATGCCGTCCTTGTCGTGGCCTTGCTGATAAAGCGTGCCCAGCAGATATTGCGCCATCGGTTCGCCATGCCCGGCTGCTTCGCTCGCCCAGCGCAATGCCGCTTGGGGATTCGCCAATACGCCCTGCCCGCGTAGATAGTCGAAAGCGAGTTGTGCCTCGGCCCTGACATCGCCGGAATCGGCTCGCGCCATCAACCGGCTGATTGGCGTGCCGGCAAGCTGGCGGTGCTCCACGCCGGCGCCATGCTGCACCGTGGCGCGGGCGTTGCCCCCCATCATCAGGCCGATGCCGGCCGACACTGCCGCCAGGCAGACAAGGCCGGCGGCGATCCAGCGCAAGCGTATGCTGGGCCTGTCCTTGGTGTTCAGGTCTTCCTCGGCGGCATAGCGTGCGGCCTGGCGGGCACTGGCGAGAACTTCGGCCATCTCTTCCCTCGAAATAGTTTCACGTGGTGCTTCCGGCATCAGCAGCACCATGCCGGTTTCGGGCGCGACTTCGATTTCCGGTACCGGGATTTCTTCCTCAGGCGGCATGCCATCTGCGACCGAAACGCTTTCCGGTGTCAGACGCGCGAAATGCGCCTCGTCGGCGGAGTCGTCTGGCGCCTCGTTCGAAAGATCGGTTTCGGCAGACCCGGGCTGCGGCGCAGCTTGGGGAGCGGATATTGGGGGAGCGATAACAATTGCGGGCGGCTCGACGGGAGCGGCAGACACAGCGATCGCATCCGTCCGTTGGGCGGTAGCCAGACGCTCTTCCAAGACCGCGATGGCCCGCGCATGGTCGCGGCTTGCCGCTTCGGCCTTGGCCTCCAGAGCTGTGAGAGCACGCTCGAAGACGCGCAGACGCCGTTCCAGCCACGCATCGGTCGGCGGCGATGCCGGGGGGCTGAGATTGGAGTCGGGAGCGGCGGTATCGGCAGGCCGGGTCACCGGTGCCGCAGGTATCGGCTGCTGAAAGACCGTTCCGGGCGCGGCGACGAGTGCCGCCATCAGGGCAACTTTTCCGGAGAAATGCTGGTTGAATTCCGGACGGCCGATCCCGGCTTCGGCGCAAACGGCGCGGATGGTCAGGTTACCGCCGTCGCGCGTCATCACCTTGCGAGCCGCCGCCAGAATTGCGGCGTTTACGTCGGTGTTCTCGACCTGTTCCGGAGCCTGAGACATGGCGCCCAGACTAGCGGCATGTCCGTTACGAACTGGTATCGAAAACGGGCTTATTTGTCGGAAAGCGGGGCGTTTCAGGCGATTCCGGTTTCAGCCGCAGCAAGCCGCGCCGCCTGATGGCGCTGGGTTATCAGGCGCATCAAGGTCACGATGACGGCGATCGTCGCACCATATGCGATCAACTGCGCTCCATCCGGCGCCTCGCTATAGCCGATCAGGGTGTGCAGCAGGCGCCCCGCAATCGCATCCTCCGGCAGCAGCCAATGGGTATTCCACACGGTGTTGGTCAACACATTGATGAAGCCGCCATTCTGCAGGAACAGCACGGCCTGCGCCGCCATGCCTGCGGCCAGCAAGGTGATGAGACCGCTGGTGACCTGGAACAACCTTCCGGCGGGAATGGTGAGAAGTCCGAAATACATCAATGCCGACACCGCGGCCCCAGCCAAAAGACCGAGCGCTCCGCCGGCCAGCAGAGCAGCATTGGTGGTGCCTTGCGCGGCCAGGCCATAGAGAAACAGCACCACTTCCGAGCCTTCGCGCAGCACCGCTACGCCGACCACGATCGCCAGCGCCCATAATGTGCGCTCGCCCGTCGTCACTTGATGTCCGGCGCGCTTCAGCTCACGCGCCATCTGGCGGCCATGGCTGGCCATCCAGACATTGTGCCAGGTGAGCATGGCGACGGCGAGCAGCAGGATGGAAGCGTTGAACATCTCCTGTCCCGAGCCTTGGAACAGCGACGACAATCCGCCCGCGAACACCGCCACAAGGCAGGCGCCTGCCACTCCGCCCACGATGCCCAACCCAACGAAGCGGCTGCGAAGAGGAACGCCTTTGGTGGCGGCCAGCACGATGCCGACGATCAGCCCGGCCTCGATCACTTCCCGGAATACAATGATGAGGGTGGCGAGCATCTTTCGTCCTTTACTGCGCGATGACCACGCCCTGGGCGGTGGCGGAATGGTACTCACCCATGAAAGGGTATTTGCCCGGCGCCAGCGCCCGCAGCCGCACATTGCCGCTGGAGCTACCCGCAACCACCTTCTCGACCTTCAACGACGTGGAATCGAATTCCTCCGCCTGCCCGTCCTTGTTGGTGAGGACGATGATCGCAGGTGTGTTCGCCTTTACGTGGATCACGGCCGGGTGGAATTTATGATTCTGCAAAGTCACGGCAATGGGGCCAACCGCCAGCGCAGGCGTGGCAACAAAAAGTGCAGTGAGGACGAGAACGAGTCTTTTCATTTGCTTTTGCTCGGATAGGTGAAGGTCCAGTTCGCGGTGATCGGCTTCCACCAGTCCGGCACACCGCTTGCCTTGTCGACATGACGGCGGAATCCGTGGGAGGTGGGCGGCGAGATCAGATATGTCAGGTGATAGGTGCCCGGCCCGGCCATATCGACGTTGGTGGCGTAATGCGGGCCGTCCTTGGCGGTCATCGGATAGAGGAGGCCATTCTTCTTGTAGGTCGGCACGCCTTCCTTGGTGAGGATGAAACTAATGTCGAGATAGGGAATCCAGGCGTCCTCGGGAAAACCGTGCGCTTCGTCCTTGGTCGCATGGACATCGGCTTCCAGGTGCACGCTGTCGGGCCCCATCCCCATGCCGGCGGGCATCCTGTCCATCCGCACGCCCGTCAGATAGTTGGGCACGATCTGCATTCCTTCCTTCACCACCGGCTCGCCGATATAAAATTCCTGCGCCGCCAACACCGGCGTGGAGGCGAGCGCGGAGACGCTGAGCAGAACGGCGGCGACAGACAGGAGCATGCAAACCGGCTGAACTTTCATAGTTCTCTATAGATGCAACTCAGTCGCAAGTACAGAGGTCCTGCACCTAAATTATTATCCACATAAAAAGGAAACAATTCAATTCTTTCAGCATGTTATGTCGAAATGAGAGCGCTGCTTTCGCATTTGAAGAGAGCCGGTCGCACCTCCATGAGACGACGGCTAGTGTTGTCCCAGCCGGAATTCTCCGGCTTCGTGGAGACGATCATGGAAATCCTTTTCGACAAGCTGCTGGGCGATTTCGAGCGCGGATTATTGAGCCGCCGCCAGCTTGCGGTTCACCTCGCGGCGCTTGCCGGTGCCACCGCCGCTGCGGCCAAAGCAGAGGCCGCCCCAAGTCTGAAGGCCATCACGCTCAACCATGTCACGGTGAAGGTTCCTGACCTGCATAAGACCTCGAATTTCTATCAGAAATTCTTCGGCATGAAGCTGGCCCAGCAATCCGCAACCATCCACATCCTTTCAGTGGGCGACAGCTTTTTCGGTATCGAGCAGAAGCCAGGCGGCCCGGCGCTGGACCATTATGACTTCGGCCTGCAGGGATGGAATGCCAAGGCGATGCGCGCCAAGGTGGCTGCGGCGGGCCTGACCCTGACGCCGGGCGCGCGGGGCGACGATGAATCCTTCAAATTCAACGACCCCGATGGCTTCGTGGTCCAGGTCAACGGCCCGAAATATACCGGCCATGTCGGGCCATAGAGCGGTTCCGAGAAAAGCGTGCGGCGTTGGTGCGCTGTCTCAACTCCATCTCGGGCGCGGCAAACAAAGGAACAGGGCATTTCGTGACTCAACGAAGCACGAACTGCCTTAAAATCAGGGTCTGGCCAGCATATCGCACACAAGATCGCACAGCCGGTCGAGATCGAACGGCTTGACCAGGGTACGAATTTCTCGAGCCCTCAGGGCGGCGGGGGGCGGATGGTCATGCGCGTAAGCCGTCATCATCACCACCTTCAGTTCAGGATGCAGCGCCAACGCTGCCTCGACCAGCTCATAGCCGTTCATGCGCGGCATCTTCACATCCGACAGCAGCAGCAAAACGCCGGGCCTGCTCCTCACGAGTTCCAATGCATGGACGCCATCGGGCGCTTCGGCGACATCCAGACCCTTGTCGGTCAGCAACTCGCTGAGCATCTGACGAAGCGGCGCCTCATCCTCCGCAATGATCACTTGTGTCGCGCTCAACCGCCAGCCCCAGAAGTAGATAGGTATCTCTACTTAGCGAACTGGGGCAGCCGGGTCCATACGCCCTCGATTGACAGACGATCTGCCGCTGGCAATCCTTCGCAAAATCGCCATTCCAGAGGAAATGACGGGTTATTTACATCTCTCGTTAAGCCGCGCCCTGCTGCGCTTTTGTTCGGCGGCAGCCTCGGGCTGGTTCCGTTTCCACGGTAGCGTCGGCGCCGGACCAGACCCAGACCTCAACCACATCTGCCGGGCCTGTAAGGATTACCCCATTTATCACGCAGCGGCGGTCATCCAGGCTGTCGGCGCGCATTTATATCGATCCCGCCAAGCCAGCCCCGATCGCCGGCCTGCCGCCGGGCGACCTGATCCTGATCACAGACATTCATGGCGATCACATGGACGTTGCCGATATCGCCGCACTCGGCCAGCCGGGTACCGAGATCATCGCCCCAGCCGCCGTACAAAAGACGGTCACCGCCGCCAAGGTGCTCGGGAATGGCGAAAGCACCACCTGGCGCAAATGGAAGATTACCGCGGTGCCCATG
>DATATP010000176.1:0-1530 GCA_036268715.1 Rhizomicrobium sp.
AAACGATCCGGGGGATTCTGAATCTTAAGCGCCGCGGTTTGGCGGTCGAGATACGTGTCGTGGTGCATAAGCAGATGGGGTGGATGGCTCCTGCTCACGGCATCACAGTGCCAAAATGTGGAAGCGATCAAGCAACCACGAGCCAAAGGAGCCATCCGCGATGGAGATTGTCACAATTGGCCTTGATCTGGCCAAGAATGTTTTTCAGGTCCATGCCGTTAACGGCGCCAGTGAAGTTGTTGTGAAGAAGACGTTACGGCGTGTGCAGATGCGAAGGTTTTTCGAGCAGCTCGATCCCTGCCTGGTCGGCATCGAGGCGTGCGGAACCAGCCACTACTGGGCGCGCGAGATTACCAGGCTTTGGCCACGAGGTACGTCTGATGCCTCCAGCCTATGTGAAGCCTTACGTCAAGCGTGGGAAGAGCGATGCGAGCGATGCCGAGGCGATCTGCGAGGCGGTGACGCGTCCCACGATGCGATATGTCGCGATCAAGTCGCCCGAGCAGCAGGCGGCGCTGGCGCTGCACCGCACGCGGGACCTATTCGTCAAACAGCGTACCCAGCTGGTCAACATGATCCGCAGCCTGCTGGCGGAGTTCGGCATTGAGATCCCCCGTGGCATCGGGCAGGCGCTGATGCTCGCCAAACGCATCGCTGCGCACGAGGTGCCGGACATACCGCCACTGGCCGCAAAGGTGATCTCGGGCTTGGCTGGACAGGTCCTGGATCTGCAGGCCCGGCTGCGTGAGATCGAACTCGAACTACTGGCCTGGCTGCGCTCGAACGACATCGCCAAGCGGCTTGCAACGATCCCGGGGATCGGAACGGTGTGCGCCACCGCGCTTGCGGCCTCTGTCACCGACCCGCATCAGTTCCGTTCCGGACGGCAGTTCGCCGCCTGGCTGGGCCTGACCCCTTTACAGCATTCCAGCGGCGGCAAAGAACGGCTGGGACGGATCTCGAAGATGGGCGACAAGTATCTGCGACGGCTTCTCGTCGTCGGCATGACTTCGCTGATCCGGCGCGCCAAGTACAAGCCCGAGGCCGTCGATCCTTGGCTCGCCGACCTCCTGTCGCGCAAGCCGGCTCGCCTGGTCACCGTTGCGCTCGCCAACAAGGCGGCGCGGGTTGTCTGGGCCATCATGGTGCGCGGTGGCGTTTATCGTATGCCGGCAGGCGCGAGCGTCACGACATCCGTCTGACGGCATAGCCAAGCGAACACCAACCCAGAGGTTGCGAGGACGATGCGATGTGATGGCGAACCGGTCAGACTGGGGATGAGGACAACCCGCCGAATGTCGAGGGCGTCACAGCCCGATAAGCAGAATGGGACCTTATCCGTGCATACCATCAGGGCCAGCGGTCACGGACACCGCACCAACAGGCCGAACACAAGACTGCACCCGACCACCACGCCAGACCATCAAATTAATCCTTGCAATGCGGGAGCCATCCACACAGGACATTCAAAAAGCGCGCGGCTGTAAGGTGTGCCTTGCGGAGGCCACCGTCACAGTTTCGCTTGGCATG
>DATATP010000177.1:0-2875 GCA_036268715.1 Rhizomicrobium sp.
GGCCAAGCCAGCACGTCGATCCCAGCCCGTTGGAAATTCGGATTTCCGAACGTCCCGCCCCACGCTTCTCGATGCGTACTTGCACGCCGATCCGGGCAATGATCGCGGCGATAACACCGACCTTCCGGCCGCGTCCCTGCAACGTTTTCAGTGCGTCCACCGCCATATCGATGGTCTCCGCGTCGAGCGATCCGAATCCGAGTTATTGAGACGCTGAGCGTCTCGGAACGGTTTGCCCGCCGAGTGCTCGGTCAACATTGGGCGACACACCGTGAGGGTAACCATCCGGCGAGCGCCGCGGTGGCGTAATGTTGCTGAAGATCAGGCGGCTTGGACGCTGAACCGCGTTAGTTCGGCTTTGGTCCAGTTCCACGGCAACAGGTCTTCGATCTTATGAGCGGGATGGTCGGCGATGCGGGAGAGCACATCGGCAAGCCAAGCCTGCGGATCGATGTCGTTCATTTTGGCGGTGACGATCAGGCTGTACATTATCGCCGCTCGTCGGCCGCCACGATCGGAACCTGCGAACAACCATGACTTACGGCCAAGCGCGATCCCTCTTATGGCGCGCTCCGCGGCGTTGTTCGTGAGGCAAATCCGCCCATCATCAAGAAACCTGGTGAATGCCGCCCAACGCGTCAGCATGTAATCCATCGCCACGGCCAGGTCGTCATGACGGGAGAGTTTTGCTCTTTCCTGGCGCAGCCAGGTTTCCAATGCCGCGACCAAGGGCGCGCTAAGGTCGTGGCGGACCGCACGACGAGCTGATGGCGATTGGCCGGCGATATCACGCTCGATATCGAACAGCGCGTCGATGCGGCGGACCGCCTCGAGGGCTGTTGGCGATGTGAACGCCGGCTTGCCGCTGCGGGCCTTGCGCCTGGCGGCTTTGGCCAGATCGGCCAGTTCGAAGAATTTGCGCCTGGCATGCGCCCAGCAAGCCGCCTCGACGATCGGGCCCGGCAATCGGCCTGCCTCGTAGAGTTTGTTGTACCCGCTGAACGCATCGGCCTGGAAAATTCCAGAATATTTGGCGAGGTGGGCCTGTGGGTGCTCCCCGCCTCGGTCGCGGGAATAATAGAACACTGCCGCGGGTGGTGCCGGGCCGCCGAAGGGCCGGTCATCGCGCACATAGACCCAAGAGCGGCCAATATCGGTCTTGCCCTTGGCCAGAACCGGCACGGTGGTGTCGTCGCCATGCACCCGCGCGCCGGCAAAAACATGCGCGACCATTAGATTGAAGATCGGCTCCAGCACTACGCAGCAGGCACCGACCTGATCGGCCAGCGTCGAAAGGCTGAGCGGCACACCTTCACGGGTGTAGCGTTCGGCCTGGCGGTTGAGCGGCTGATGCTGCCCGAATTTCTCGAACATCAGCATCGCCAGAAAGCTCGGTCCCGCCCAGCCGCGGCGAATGACATGGAAGGGCGCCGGTGCCTGGGAGAT
The DNA here is from genome assembly GCA_036268715.1 of Rhizomicrobium sp. Classification (GTDB taxonomy): domain Bacteria; phylum Pseudomonadota; class Alphaproteobacteria; order Micropepsales; family Micropepsaceae; genus Rhizomicrobium. The sequence continues at coordinate 1,447 of DATATP010000177.1, forward strand.
TTTCTCACAATCGCGGCAGGTGAATTTTTCCCGGACATGCTGGATCACCTTCCAAGTGCGGGGAATTGTCTCCAGCGTCTCGGTGATGGTCTCGCCCAGCTTGGCCAGGCGGCCGCTGCCGCAGCAGGTGCAGGCGGTGGGGCCTGGCACAATGACGCGCTCACGCGGCAGGTGCTCCGGGAACGGCTTGCGGGACGGCCGATTGCGGGTGAACGGAGCAACATTGCTGGTTCTGGCCGCAGCCTTCTCGGCCGCCAATTCGTCCTCGGTGGCGGCGCTCTCCAATTCCTCGAGTTCAAATGCCATCTGGTCCAGCAGGCGCGAGGCGCGTTCCGAGCTCGGCCCAAATTTATCGCGCTTCAGCTTCTCGATTTGCAGCTTCATATGCGCGATGAGCGCGTGGTCGTCGGCACGTTTGGCCTGCTCATTGGCGAGTTCAGCCGCGATTATATCCGCGTGGGCGACGCTCGCGCGCAGCGCCGCTTTGAGCGATTCGACGTCGTCCGGCAGGGCAGAGAGATCGACTACCATACCGAGAATAGAATCATATAGCCGATGGTTTTGGCTATGTTTTTCTGTATTTCTGCAGACGGTTCTGGCGAGCTATCCAGCCGATTGCGGCCGCCAAGTATGTTGCGGGTTGCGCCAGTCGATCGCCTCCAGCAGGTAACTCATCTGCGCTGCCGTCAAGGACACAACGCCGTCCACAGTCTGCGGCCAGATGAATTTTCCACGGTCCAGCCGTTTGGCATAAAGCGACAGGCCGATGCCGTCATGCCAGATCGCCTTGATCAGCGAACCGCGACGTCCACGAAACACAAACACATCGCCGGCAAATGGGTCCCGGCCCAACCCTTCCTGTACCTGCAACGCCAGCCCCCGCATGCCACGGCGCATGTCGGTGTGCCCGGTCGCGATCCATATCCGAACTCCGGTAGGAATCGGGATCATCGCAGGGCCAGCAAGGTAGCCGTAATCAAAGCCGCAGGTGCTCCCGCGTCGATGCTCACCCGTACCCCGGCTGAAAACTCAACCGTGATTGCCGCCGGTGCTGCAGGCGGCGGCTGTAGTGGCGCCCGTGCGGGAGAGTCGACATCCGTGACAACCGCCGGCGCAAACGCCACCGTGCGATTAGCCGCCCGCGCCTGGCGTCGCCATTTGTAGATCATGCTGCTGGCGATATCGAACTGGCGGGCAATGTCGGCGATCACCGCACCTGGCGCGCAGGCCGCCGTCAATATCCGATGCCGGTCATCCAAACTCCAAGCCCGCCGGCGATCCTGGCCAGTCAAAACCGTGACCTGCGTCATGCTGTCTGGTTAACTCCACTCGTAAGCTCAGCTTAAGAGCGAAGCATCACATCCAAACAATATCCCGCAAGACGGTCGTCACCGCAGGGATACGCATCGTCGGCACGCCTGGCTTGCTC
>DATATP010000178.1:0-15907 GCA_036268715.1 Rhizomicrobium sp.
GAGCTGCTCGAATGCTCAATCTTGCAATCGGTAACCGTGCCCTCGGTATTGATGTCCACGATCATTGTCGTGGTGCCCTGCTCGCCGAGGCGCTGAGAAATGGTGGGATAGGGCGGCAAACTATGGCTACGTGTGATGGCGTGCAGTTCGGTCGGCGGCGGCGGCGGGGGCGCCGCGGCCCTTGTCGGAGCAGGCGGCGGAGGGGCCTTCACCGTGACTGGCGGCGGGGGCGCCTCGGTCGTCACATTGAATTGGGGGATGATGGCAGACACCGGGGGCGGCGCCTTCATATCGACCGGCGGCGGCGGTGGTGGTTTGGGCGGGGTCTTTACGCGCTCGACCGAGGCCTTGATCTCCGCCATCTGCTTGAGGATCGCGCCGGTGGCAAGAGCGGTGACGAGACCTGCGACTGCCAGCACATGGATGGCGACGACAATGACGATGCCCATCACCCTGCTGGAGTTCGACTGGCTTTGGGTATGTAGATGACCTGGACGTTCCATGGCGCTCTCGCTCATAAGACAAAAACAAACCCGGCAGACAAAAACAAACCCGGCGCGCTTCTTTTTTCGCCGGGCGTCAGGCAACTGGTGGATCGAGACCTAAAGTAGGCTTTTCCCAACCTGCGCCATTCCCTGGCGCCTTCGCGCGCTCTTAAAGCAATCGTAATCGGCCTTTGCAAGAGGGTCTAGCGTCCGCGTTGGTAAATCTGCTCGCACCGACAGCCGTCTTCGGCCCTCCCGTTAATCTCACAGGATGGTTTCTTCGCATGTGCAGCATATGTAGATAATGCCGGTATACAGGCATAAGCCTGTTTTTCCGCGGCGGAATTCCGATCTCGAACGCGGTCCCGGAACCACCCTTGCCGCAACGGCGATAATTTTCCTGCGTGCCGTCCGATGCGGCGAATAGTTCCACCGGCTGCAAATTTTTCTCTTTCGGGCTGGTGAATCGATCTCTTGCTGTACGATTCGTGCAAACGCGCATGGGCAGGGTTTGTCCAAATTCTCGGAGGTTTTCTGGATGCGTTATCTTCACACCATGGTGCGCGTTTCGGATCTGGAGAAATCCCTGAATTTCTATCGCGATCTGCTGGGCCTCGTCGAAGTCAACCGGATGGAGAATGAGAAGGGCCGCTTCACGTTGGTGTTTCTCGCCGCGCCCGACGATGCCGAGCGGACGCGCGATGGGGGCGCCCCAATGATCGAACTCACCTACAATTGGGATGAACACACCTATGTGGGCGGCCGCAATTTCGGTCATCTCGCCTATCGCGTGGCCGATATCTACGGGCTCTGCGAAAAATTGATGCAGGCAGGAATCATCATCAACCGGCCGCCCCGCGATGGGCATATGGCTTTCGTGCGCTCGCCTGACGGCATTTCCATCGAGCTTCTGCAGGATGGCACATTGCCGCCGAAGGAACCCTGGGCCTCGATGCCCAACAGCGGAAGCTGGTGACGACGTGCCGATGTGTCCGGCATGAATTTCGCGTCTGACAATGCCTATGGCGTCCTGCCGGAGATCCTCGACGCTCTCGCGGAGGCTGGCAGAGGTGCGGTGCCGCCCTATGGTGAGGACGCGGTCACGGCGGCGATGCGGAGGCGCTTCGACCTTTTGTTCCAACGTGAAGTTGCGATTTTCCCCGTACTGACCGGTACCGCCGCCAATGCGCTGGCGCTCGCCACGCTCGTGCCGCCCCATGGCGCGGTGCTGTGCCATGAGAACAGCCACATCATGGTCCATGAATGCGGCGCGCCGGAGTTCTTTACGTCCGGCGCCAAGCTGATCGGTCTTGCCGGCGCGGATGCCAAGCTCACCCCTGCGATTCTCGCGGCGGCGCTCCGGCAAATGCCGCGCGGCTTTGTGCACAGCGTGCAGCCCGCGGCGATCAGCCTTTCCCAGCCGACCGAACTGGGCACGCTTTATACCTGTCAGGAAATCACGGCGATCGCCGTCCTCGCCCATGACCAGGGTTTGAAGTTGCATGTGGATGGAGCTCGTTTCGGCAACGCGGTGGCAGCGCTGGGTGTGCCCCCCGCGGATGCGAGTTGGCGCTGCGGCATCGATGTGCTCAGCTTCGGCGCCAGCAAAGGTGGGGCGTTAGCCGCCGAGGCAGTGGTGTTCTTCGATCCTCGCGAAGCGCACGATTTCGAATACCGCCGCAAGAAAGCCGGCCATCTGGTCTCCAAGATGCGTTTCATCTCGGCCCAGCTCACCGCCTATATCGAAAATAATCTTTGGCTGGACAGCGCAGCGAACGCCAACGCGCTGGCGGCGCGTCTCGGCGAGGGATTGACGGCGCACGAAATCGCCCTGCTCGCGCCGGTCCAGACCAACATGGTGTTTGCCGCCCTTTCTGCCAAACAATGCGAAAGACTTCGCGCCGCGGGGGCGCAATTTTATGACGGGCTGCCGGTGGGAGACGGGCGGGCCGGGACAAGGCTGGTGACGTCCTTCGCCACACCCGAGGCGGACATGACGGAATTTCTCGCACTGCTGGACGATTAGATTCGTCCCAGCACCGAAACAGTCGCAATCTGGGACGTCGAACCGTTGTTGCCCCTGATCCAGTCGTAATTGACTCCGACATGCCAGCTATCGGTGGAAGCGCCCAGGCTCAGCCCCCCCACCACATTGCCGGTATCCGGATCGGGGCCGACAAAGGTCAAGGTATTGCCGGTGGCGGCGGTGCCGCCAGTGGAGTCGAACGCGGCCTTCAGCCTCACAGGGGAATTGATGAAGTCGTAGCGGTAGCCGAGACGCGCTTCCGGCGACAAGGTGAAATCCCATATCGTGATGTTGGCCTTGAGGTCGGTGCCCACCGAGGTGCGCAGCGAGTTGGCGTAATAGGGTGCGACTTGCAGGTTCATGCCATCGCCGCCACCATACTCGGTATAGCCGTCCTCCCGCAGGCTCATCGCATCCAGCCCGATATGGGGTGTCACCTCCATACCGCCCCAGTGCAGAATCACGCCCGTGGTCGCGCCCAGCGCACCCAGCAAGCCGGCACGCTTGCTATCGGCCTGCCGCTCATAGATCGGGGTCTGGCAAGTAATTTCCGTGCCGCCGCAGATGATGAGGTCGCGATGGCCTAGCAAAGAGCCATAGGCGAGGGACCCCTGGGTATCGAGGAACACATGCCGGCCGCGCCAGTCGGTATAACCCGTCAGCATGTACCATTGGGTATTGGTCTTGCTGGCACGTGGCAAAGTTTCGATCACGTCACCGGAATAAAAACTCAGCGCCCCGCCATACCAGCCGCCGCGTGGCGAGCCGCTGTCCATGCCGACGGCGAAACCGAAACCGTGATCCTTATAGTTGGTCAGAGAGCCGTCGGCGTCCGTCCGCCCCTTGTTGTTGATGCTGCCGGCGAATTCCTCGCCCCACAATGTCATCTCGCCCGGCTGGTCCGCATAGGAGCGTAACAACCGCTGGCGCGCCGCGACCGGGCCCGTCTCCTGGTCGGTAATCAGGATGGCGATCTGCCGGATGCCGCCCGACACATCCGGGCCGAATTGGGAGAACGCATTCTGCGCCGTCTGGCTGCTGGTAATGCCGCCAGCGATCGCCGATCCCAGGGCCGGGTCGTTGACCAGCGCCGCGGCGGCGCTCGGGAAGACGGCAGCGGCGTCGCCAGTGAGGCCGAGCTGTGTGGGCGATTTGGGCGTGAGGGTCACCACCAAGGCGTCCTTGCCGCCGATGGTGGTCTTGGACAGGGGCGTGGAGGTCGGCTGGAACAGGAAGGGGATGTTGCTGGCGAGTGCCACATTGTCTGCCTGCAAGGTCGATGGATCGATGGTGAGCGCGCCCGCCGGTGCAGTCACCAGGACAATGCTCTGGGGCACCGGATTGTTGACGCTCTCGGCCGTGGTGCCGGACGACACGAAACTTCCGAACTGCAAGCCCAGCTTGGCGGTGGGCGCGATATAGGCTGCATCGCTCGCCGCCACCAGCGGCACGCTGCCACCGGATTGCTGGGAAAGGGTGAGGCCCAAGGTGCCACCCTGGATGTTGAAATCATGCGCGTTCACCGCGCCGGTGACCTCGGTATTGGCGATGAACAAGGTGCCGTTATTGTAAAGATTTACGTCGAGCCCGCCTTCGCCCGCGAGGATCACACTGTTAACATAACCGAACGAACCGATATTGAGCTGCTGACCGCTACCGGTGCCGAAGCTGATCACGTTTGGCGTGGTGACCGGTGCCAGGCCCGACGCCTCTACGATAGAGGTGGCTGCGACCACCGCATATTGGTTGGGAGAATTGAGTTGGCCGGTGATGGGATTGGCGGCGGTGCCGCTGCCGCCGACGTTGCCGACATTCAGTACGTCATTATTGCCGACCGAGCCGAACAACACGTCGCCCTCGATCGTGCCGCTGTTATTGATCTGGATGCCGCTGGCGTTCGAGGCCACAAGATCGATAGCGCGGGCGCTATTGACCACCACGGCGCCCACCGCAGGGGTCAACTGGGTGTTAAGCGCTGCAATAAGACCGGCATTGTTGATGGTGGTGAGGGTCCCCGACTGATCGCCAATCGCTTCCGACTGCAAGGTGAAGGGCGACGCGCTGGGGGCGATGCTGGCGTCGGGCGAAACGGTACTGGTCGTGACCGAAGCGGTGATCGATCCGTGCGCCTTCACATCGATCGTAGGCACATTGGCGTTCTGATCGATGAAGATCGCGAAGGCCTGCCCCTGGCCTTCGCCGGATACGCTCGCGGTGATCGCCCCCGGCGTGGTGGCCGAACCGGAGGTGATTTCGCCCGCCACATCGATCCGCGGTACGGTAGCGTAGGCGCCGATCGTCAGGGCGATGGCGCTGACCGCGCCATTGGTGTTGGTCTGCTGGATGGTGCCGGCGCCGGCCGAGATCGTGCCGGTGTTGAGCAGGCCCCCGCTATAGCCGTTGGATTGGATGGCCGTGCTGCAGCTCGCCACCGTCGAGCTCAAGCAGGTATAGTTGGTGGTGGACGATCCGACGATGTCCACGGCCTGGGCGCTGGTCTGGCCGTCGCTCGGCGCGGCTGTGATGGTGCCGCGATTGATGAAAGAATAGCCCGGGTCCACCGAATCGGTCTGGGATTGCACCGGCCCCATGACGATGGGGCCGCGGATCGCCCCGGTGCTGGCATCGACGGCCTGGGAAGGATCGATCAGCAGGGTGGCCGAGCCGGCAAGGCCATTGGAAGCGATCGTCGCGGCGCCAGTGGTGGCGTTGGATGTGGCCGGCCCCTCGTTGACGAAACCGCCATCGATGCTGCTGCCGATCACAAGGGCCGAGCCGGCCTCCGGATTGGTCTTCTTCGGATCGATATATTGTGTGCCGATCACCGAGATCGTGCCCGCATTGATAAAGGAGCCGATGGACGTGGCAGGGCAGGTCAGGCCCGCGCCACTTTCCGCTGCGCTGTCGCAGCCATGGATACCGCCCAGAATCTGCAGGCCCCGCGCGCCACTGCCGATATTGGTGAGGGTGGATGTGGGGTCGATCAGCAGATTGCCGTTGAGGGTCCCGTCGAAATTCGCCAGCACCGAGGGAGAACTTTGATTGGTGTTGGTCGGGACCATCGTCATGCTGCCCCCGAAGGAGACATCGCCGTCGATCTTGGTCCCTTGCACCAGATAAAAGGCCGACGAACTATCGCCCTGGACGCTGACGGTCGAGCCGCCCAGCACGGTCTGGGTTGTATTGCCCGTCGTCACCAGGGTGGCGACGCTAGAAAGCGTGACCGGGCCAAAAAATGTATTGCCCCCGGTAATCAGAATCGCCGCTTTGCCGGTGCCGGTGCCCGTCAGGTCGATGGTGCCCAGATTGGCCAGGCCCGCGCTGGTAGTGGCCGTAGTGGTGGACGAGGTGGCTGACTGGGAGACAATATTGCCGGCGCTGGTGTCGACCTCCAGGCCGATCGCGCTGGCGGTGTCGTCGTTGGAGATCGAGCCCGCGTTGTAGACAAAATTGTTGGAATTCAGCAGCACCGTGGCGGTGGTGCCTTTGGCGCCCACGCTGCCGCTGGTATCGATCACAATGTTGCCGCTACTCGCAGTGTTGAGAGCCGTGCCGGTGCTATTGGAAATCTCAGTGTCGGCGCGCGCCAGCGACAGGGACAGCCCAGACGCCAGCAGGGCGCCCGCGGCGGCGGAAAGCATCAAACGCTGCTTGGTCACGTCCGTTCCTCTATGCACGCGGCCAGGCGGACGCTCCCGCTTTGGCAATGTCTCGCCCACGGCCCCACCATTGGGCCTTCGCCGGGCGGGCCTTTACTTCGGCACTTCGCCAAGCGGTTGCTACCGTTTTTTCCTTCGCCAGGCAGCACCGTGCCGCCCCAACGGACGAGCGGGCGGCGCCCGGAGCGTCTTTGTACCCGGCTATCCGTCCGGTTCAATATCAAAATTCATGTTTCCGCGTCATCCGGAGGCGATAGGCGATGTGCCAGTCCCAGCCGCCCGTGTCAAAATCCAAGCATCGGGCGCGGCGGACCGGCATAAGCCGGGGGAAAGCGTCATGAAAATAAACCCGTTTTAATCGGGCGTTAGCGCCCAGACGCCAGAATGCCGCCGGAACAAAGCCTTAACGCGAGCGCTCCTGCCCATGATCTCGGCCCGGCATACCGGCTTCGCCAGGCTGACCCAGAACGATGTGAACGCCGCCGTCAGCCGGCATGAGATGCTTTATGCCGGACGGATGGGCGGGGCGCGGGCGGTATTCGCCTTTTGCGACCTGTCGGGGTTGGACTTGGCCGGCCGCAACTTATGCGATGCCGACTTCACCGGCGCGGTGCTGGAGGAGACCGGCTTCGCCCACGCCAAATTGGATTCGGCGAGCTTCTTCGGCGCCGATCTGCGCCGGGCCAATCTGTCCAAGGCCAGCCTGAGGCGGGTCGACCTGCGCGGGGCCTCCTTGCGCGGCGCAAACCTGATCGGTGCGGACTTGTACGAAGCGGATTTGCGCGAAGGCACCATCGCCGAAAAGGACAAATATGGGAACCTCCGGGTGCTGAAACACGACCTGGGGCCTTCGGAATTGCCCGCGGCGCTGCTCAACTCCGCCAATCTGGAACGCGCCCGGCTGAATGGAGCGATCGCGATTCAAGCCGATTTCACTGACGCGATGATGAAGTCCTGCCGCCTCACCCGCGCCAATTTGCGCCAGGCCAGGCTCACCGGAGCCAATCTCGAGAATGCCGACCTGTCAGGCTGCAACCTGACCGGGGCGGATCTGCAGGGCGCGATCCTGGTGGGAGCGCGGCTCGATCTCGCCACCATTCATGGCGCGGATATGAGCCGGACCCTGGTCGAGCAGCCCCTGCCCGATGAGAACCTCGCCGCGAAGATAGAGACCATGCTGGAAGGCCATATGCGCTGGGCGGAGAGCGATGGCCGCGAGGGCAAGCCCGCCGATCTCTCGGGCATGGACCTGCGCAAGGCGAAGCGGCTGACACATCGCACGCTGACGGCGCTGATCGCACCCAATGCGCTGCTTTATGGCGTCAATCTGGAAGGCTGCTCGCTGCAAGGCAGCAATCTGTCGAGCTGCGACCTGCGCAACGCCAATCTGCGGCGTTCCGATCTGCGCGGCGTCAATTTGTCGGGCGCCAAGCTCAACCATGCCGATCTGTCCGACGCCAAGCTGGGGCCGCTCGCGATCTCGGCCGCGCGCCTCCTGCCGGCGCGGCTGGACAGCGCCGAGGCGCGCTATGCCAGCTTCCGCGCTGCGGACATGCGCAAGGTGCGGCTGACCGGATCGGATTTGTGCTATGCCGACCTTACCGGCGCCGACATGCGCGACGCGGAAATGGAAAGCGCGGATTTGTCGGGAGCCAAGCTGCCGATGCGATTCGCGGCAAGTTGAGCAGTATCGCGGCCGCAATTCTCTTTATCGAAGCATAGCATCACGCAGCCAGCGCCGCCGCTTTCGCCCTGATGAATTGCGCCAACCGTCCCAGCGATGCCTTGGCTTCGGGAAGCTTGGGATCGGCCTGGAACAAATGGCCCATGCCGTCATAGATCTCCACACTCACATTGAGGTTTGCCTCCGCGGCGCGATCTCCCAGGCGCGAAGCGTCATCGCGCAACACTTCCCGGGCGCCGGCATGCACCATTAAGGGGGGAAAATTCTTGAAGCCCGCGAATAACGGCGAAGCATAGATATCTCCCGGATTGGCCTTGCGCATGCTGTGCCGGGCGCAGGCGAACAAGAACTCCCAGTCCAGCATGGTGTCGCTTTTGCGGTTGGTGAGCATCGACCAGCCAGAGAGCGACAGGTCGGCCCAGGGAGAGAGCGCCGCGATGGCGCCCGGCATGGGAAGCCCCGCATTGCGCGCCGCCAGCGCCACCGCGAAGGCCAGTCCGCCCCCCGCCTCGTCCCCAGCCAGCACGATGGAATGGGACGCGACCCCCTTTGCCAGGAGCGCGCGATAGGCGTCGATGCCATCCCGCACCGCAGCAGGAAATAAACATTCCGGCGCCAGACGGTATTTGACGCTGAAGGCAGGCACGCCGCTCTGCTCGACTAGCCTGGCTATCAACGGGCGATGACTTTGCGGGCTGCCGGCAATAAAGCCGCCGCCATGAAAATAGAGCAGCAGCCGCGAGTTGTCGCCTTTCCCCAGCCATTCGCCCGCGATGGGACCCAATTGGCCGCTCTCCACCGCAACCCCCGTGGGCGCGGTCCCGAAGCGCGAAAACATCGCCTCATACCGCCGGCGCAGTTCCGCAAGACCCCCGGGGGCCCGCGATTTTGCCGGCGGGGAAGCCTGTGCCCAGAAATGCATGACCCCGACCCAAACGCCCTTCCCTTTGCCATCTTAGCAAATCCCCGGGCCGGTGCAGCGCGCAAATGAAAAGCGAGGGAAGATTAATCCCTCGCTTTATTCCTGGCTCGCGGTTTTGCAGGCAAAGGCCTGGAAGGTCAGATCAGGCCGCCTTGGCGCCTTCGATGGTCTTGAGTTCGGCGCCATTGATGGCGATACGGCGGGGCTTCTTCTCTTCCGGCACCAGCCGCTCCAGGTCGATATGGAGCAGTCCGTGCTCGAGCCGGGCGTTGCGCACTTCGACATGCTCGGCGAGGCGGAAGCTGCGCTCGAAGGCGCGCCCCGCGATGCCCTGATGCAGATAGGAAGGTCGGCTGGCCTCGTCGCGCTTGCCCGAAACGGTGAGGACGTCATCCTTGACCTCGACCGAAAGGTCCTTTTCACCGAAGCCGGCCACCGCGACCGTTACGCGATAATGGGTTTCGTCGCTGCGCTCGATATTGTAGGGCGGATAACCTTGCGCACCTTCCGCGGCCGATTCGAGCAAATCGAACAAATGGTCGAAACCGACGGTGGAGCGGTAGAAGGGAGAATAGTCAAAACGCATGATACAACCTCCTGAAAGCATTGCCGTTGCCCGCCGGAATAGTCCGCACGGGACGAGGTTTCCGGCACCGATGGCTGCCGGACATTCGAGAAGTGGGAGGCGAAATTCAGCTTTCAAGGTCTTTCCGGCACGGAAAATTATGGGTTAATGGGCGAAAGCTCCGATTCCCATGCAGCCCGCCGCCGACATCTTCGATCCCGTTCCCATCCAGGCCATCGGCGCACGTTTGCGAGCCGCCCGGTTTGCCGCCGATCCTGCCGTGCAGGATCGCGGCGTATGCGTGCTGCTCAACGGCCAGACCGAGTTCATCGAGAAATATTTCGAGGTGATCGATGAGTTGCGGGGCCGCGGCTTCGCCGTGGCGACCATGGATTGGCGCGGCCAGGGCGGCTCCAGCCATGCCCTCACAGACAACCCGCTCAAGAGTTATGTGAAGGATTTCGCCGAATATGACGAAGACCTTCAGACCCTGATGGATTGGCTGGTGGTGCCGATGGTGGAGAAAGCCGGCAGGCCTCCCATCGCCGTGGCCCATTCCATGGGCGCGCACAACCTGCTGCGCTATCTGGTCCGCAAGCCCGCCTCGTTTCGCGCGGTGGTAGTGAGTGCGCCGATGATCGCCGTCTCTCTGCGCGGCACAGCTGAATGGATCGCGCGCATCGTCACCGTGGCGTCGATACGGGCCGGCCGCGGGACCAATTGGGTGTGGGGGATGGAGCGGCGCGATCCGTACCGGATGACCTTTGAAAAGCAATTGGTCACATCCGACCGCGGCCGGTTCGAACGCACCCAGAAATTCCTGCGTGAAAATCCCGATCTGCGACTGGCGGGCGCGACCTGGGGCTGGCTTGCGGCCGCCTTCCGCTCGATGGACTGGCTCAGCGCCCCCGGCAGGCCCGAAAGTATTACGACCCCTGCCCTGGTGATCGATGCGGGTGCCGACCGCATCGTGATTCCCGAGGCGTCCCGGAAATTTGCTGCCCGCATGCCGCACGCCAGCCATCTGGAGATCGCGGGTGCCGGGCATGAAATTCTGATGGAGCGGGATGTTTTTCGCGTCCAATGGTGGGCGGCGTTCGACGCATTCGCCACATGCAGAACACCCGGCGATCCAAAGATCGCCGGGTGTTCCGAAGTTTAAGGCTACTGCGCCTGCTGCTGTTGCGGCGGGTTCTGTTCCGGCGCGATCTGACCCGACTGATTTGACTGAGTCGGAGCCGGCTGGGGCGTAGCCTGGTTCTGGGCTTGCGTCTCCGGGGCTGCAGGCAGCGGCGAAGGCGTGGCCTGGGCCTCAGGCGTCGCCGTCTGCGGCGAAGGTGTCGTCTCCGGCACCACCGGCTGCGGGGCAGGCGTGACCTGAGCCGCGCCGTTATCAGGAGTAATTACCGGAGCCGGCACGTTGTTGGCGTAGGACGAAGACGGCGCGATTGGCGAAACGGGCGGCAGGACGGTCGCCTGGTTCGCTCCAGCCATAGATGAAGGCTGGGTCTGTGCCGATTGTTGCGGCGCCGGCTGGGCCGAAGCCGATTGCTGCGGCGTAGGCACGATCGGTGCCGATGGCTGCGCCATTGCCGATTGCTCCGGAGTCGGTGAGGCTGGCGTCATGTCGTCACGCCTCTTGCGCAGATGCGATCTTTCGGTATGCAGCCGAGCAGTCTTGACCGGTTTGCTTGGCTCCGAAACGGGCGCGGTCGGAGTTGCCATCGCAGCCTGCTGGGAATTGTCGCTCGCAGCAGGGGGCGTCGGCAGCGGGGCTGGCGGCGCTGCCGCCGCGACCTTCGGCGGTGCGGCCGGGTGCGGCAGAGCGGCATTGCTCACCGGTTTCTGCGCATGCATGCCGGTGGTGTAGGCGAACACACCGGCGCTGCCGAGGATCAGGGCCACCGCCAGTGCGCCGGCGAGCTTGCCGGTATTGGTGGAAACCTCCGGCTCGGGGGTATGAAACGCGCCCATGATGGAATTTTCGTCTAATGGACGGATGTCGCCATTCTCAAGGCCTTCGCCTTCCAGACTGATTTTCTCAGAACGGAAATCGGGATTCGCCCGTGGGGCGAAACTGCTTTCGACCGGTTCCTGGACGCGGCCAATATCTCGCATATCGCTCATGCCTTTTCTCCTACCCGTCTTGTGGGTTGCAGGAAGAAAACGTGCTGGCGGCGTCATGGTTTCCTGCTTGGTAAACAAAGGCGCAACTGCGGCAATATTCGAGCCACGTTCCACTGCAGCCATATTTGCAACGAGATTGCGGCATAATTCGCCATACGTGCGAATACAGGAAAGGGGCCATATTCATGCGGAAATGTCTGGGCGTATTTGTCGGCTTGATGATCCTCAATACATCGCATGCCAGAGCGCAGGGCGAACCAACCGCACTTGGCTATCCTGCGCCGGACTGTGTGAAACCGGACCCCAAACTCATCAAACCGGAGATGGAATTTTCCAACGGTATCTATGCGCCCGACAACTCGCGCATCGTCAGATACAACCGCCAAGCCAAAGCGTTCGACGATTGCATGCATGCCTATATTGAAAACTCCAAGGCCGCCATCGCACAAATCCGAGACAAGGCTAACAGCGACATCAAACAGGTCTCCGACAGAGCCAACAGCGCGATCAAGGCCGCCGAAGCGCGGCTGCGCGACGCAGTGAGCGAAGCCAATATGGTGAGCGCCGAGGAGGCCGATGCCGTAGCGAAGACCTCCGCCAAAAGCTCGCACTAGTCACGGCGCGGGATCAGCCGCCGGCCAGCAGTTTCATCGCCGTTGCATGCACCCGCCGGTCGCCGCAGGCCAGAATGGATTTTCCGTCCCGGCAATCGCCGCCATCCCAGCTGGTGATGACACCGCCCGCCCCTTCGACCAGGGGGATCAGGGCAGCAATATCCCAGCGAGCGAAATTCGCTTCGACGATGACATCGATGAAGCCGAGCGTCAGCAGCGCGAACAAATAGCAGTCGCCGCCATAGCGGGTCATGCGCGCCGCCGCCCTCACCTGCTGGAATGCCGCCTGTTGTTCGGGCGTGAAATATGCGCTGGGATCGGTGGCGCAGACGACCGCGTCCTTGATGTCGGGGCATTCTCGTGTCCTCAACCGCGCGATTTGGCCGTCCTGATGGAGCGCGGCATGGCCGTTCACGCCGACAAAGCGCTCGCCCAACACCGGCTGATCGAGGATGCCCATCACCGGTATCTCATTTTCCTCCAGCGCAATCAGCGAGCCCCATTCATGCCGTCCGGTGATGAAGGCCCGGGTGCCGTCCAGCGGATCGAGCACCCAGCGATAGCAGTTTGCGCCCGGCTTCTCACCATATTCCTCCCCCAGGATGCCATCCTCGGCGCGTTCGCGATCGACGATGGCGCGGATGGCGCGTTCGGCGCCCTTGTCCGCCTCGGTGACGGGATCGAAGGCATGGCGCCCCGGCTTGTGCGCCACCTCGATGCGCTGGCGGAAACAGGGCCGGATCGCCGCGCCAGACGCGTCAGCGAGGCGATGGGCGAAGGCGACAAGATTTTCCGGCACGGTCATGGCGCGGCCTTCCAGAAAGACACAATGAGTCCGCCGCTGATGATCAACGCTCCGCCCGCAAGAATTGGGAGGTTCGGCAAGCTCCGAAAGACGATGAAATTGATGATCTGCCAAACCACGAACAGCGTAGCGATATAAAGGCCCACCACCTGGCCGAACTCCAGCGGCGCCAGATTCAGGAATGTGCCATAGCCCAGCAGCAGGAACGCGCCCCCTGCGAACAGCAGGAGCCGCAACAGGCCGGTATGGCGAAAGATCGCCAGCCGGATCGCCGCGTCACCGCTGACCTCGAGCGTCGTGGCGATGATGAGAAAAACCAGGACAGGTATGTCGGGAAGCAGCTTCATCGGACCCTCCTGAATCGGGGACACCCTAGAGCATGACCGGGATTCTTTGAATCGCGATCATACTCCGAATTATTGATTGCCGCGCGATGTCTCGAAAAACCGGTGTCCACTTTTCCGGATCGCGCTCCAGCGGAAATCAAGCCTCGGCGGCCTGTTTCGCCCGCTTGCGCAAATGCGGCACCAGCTCGCGCTTGCGCAGGCGGATGTTCTGCGGCGTCACCTCGACCAGCTCGTCATCCTCGATATAGGCCATCGCCTGCTCCAGGGTCATCGGCACGATGGGGGTCAGGCGCACCGCCTCGTCCTTGGAGGTGGTGCGGATATTTGTGAGCTGCTTGGATTTGAGCGGATTGACGTCGAGGTCATTATCCTTGGCGTTCTGGCCGATGATCATGCCGACATAGACCTTGGTGCCGGGCACGACGAACAGGCGCCCACGCTCTTCCAGATACCATAGGCCGTAAGCGACGCACTCGCCCTGCTCGGTCGAGATCAGGACACCGTTGGTGCGCCCGCCGACGCCGCCCTTGTGAGGTGCATATTTCAGGAACATGCGGTTCATCACCCCCGTGCCGCGGGTGTCGGTAAGGAATTCACCGTGATAGCCGATCAGCCCGCGCGCAGGACCATGGAAGATGATACGGGTCTTGCCGGCCCCGGTGGGGCGCATGTCCACCATCTCGCCCTTGCGGCCGGAAATCTTCTCGATGACGATGCCGGTATAGGCGTCGTCAACATCGACGGTCACTTCCTCGATCGGCTCCAGCCTCTCGCCATTCTCGGTCTTGAACAGCACCCGGGGACGGCTGATCGACAATTCGAAGCCTTCCCGCCGCATCGATTCGATCAGGACGCCGAGCTGCAATTCGCCGCGGCCGGCCACCTCGAAGGCGCCTTCGCCGGTCTCCGTCACCTTGAGCGCGACATTGCCTTCGGCTTCGCGCAGCAGCCGGTCGCGGATGACGCGGGACTGCACCTTGTCGCCTTCCCGGCCGGCCAGCGGCGAGTCGTTGACCGAGATGGTCATTGCCAGAGTGGGTGGATCGATGGGATTGGCGGGAATCGCCTCGTCCACATTCAGATCGCACAAGGTGTCGGCGACCGTGGCATCCTCCAGCCCGGCGATGGCGACAATGTCGCCCGCCTCCGCGCGCTCCACCGGCACCCGCGCGAGGCCGCGGAAGGCTATCAGCTTGGTGGCGCGGGCGCGCTCGATGGTCTCGCCGGCGCGGTTCAGGACCTTGATCTGGCGGTTGATGGTGACGGCGCCGGATTCGATGCGCCCGGTCAGCACCCGGCCGAGAAAATTGTCGGCTTCCAGGGTCGTCACCAGCATCTTGAAGGGATGGGCATCGCCCGCCAGGGCCTGGGGCTTGGGCGAGGGCACGTCCTCCACGATGCGGCGGAACAGAGGCGAAAGGTCCTTGCGTTCCTCCTCCAGCTCGTTGACTGCCCAGCCATTGCGGCCCGAGGCATAGAGCACATGGAAGTCGAGCTGGTTGTCGTTGGCCTCCAGCGCCAGGAACAGATCGAAAATCGATTCCAGCGTCTCATGCGGCTGGGCATCGGAGCGGTCGATCTTGTTGATCACGACGATCGGCTTCAGCCCCAGCTTCAGCGCCTTGCTGAGCACGAACTTGGTCTGCGGCATCACGCTTTCGGCGGCATCGACCAGGAGTACCACCCCGTCCACCATCGAGAGGATACGCTCCACTTCGCCGCCGAAATCGGCATGGCCGGGGGTGTCCACGATATTGAGCCGGGTTCCCTGCCACTCCACGCTGGTGCATTTGGCCAGGATGGTGATGCCCCGTTCCCGCTCCTGGTCGTTGGAATCCAGCGCCCGTTCGGCAATGTGCTGGTTTTCCCGCACAGAACCGGACTGCTTGAGAAGCTGGTCCACCAGGGTGGTCTTGCCATGATCGACATGGGCGATGATGGCAATGTTACGGATTTGCATGGAAACGCCCGATCGGAAGAAGGGGGTTTCTTAAACGGGTGCCTGCTGCGGCGCAACAGACCTCTCTTTTCATGTTGGGACGGGGAATTTCGAGCTGTTCTGTACGATTCTGGTCCCGAATTCTGAGACATTTATGAGAAACTTTTCTTTTATAACGGGTCGACGAGACCGCTGCGGACTGGCGGCCGCAATCCACTTGACAACAGCAAGAAAAGTTCCGCCGGGTTCCGGCGCCGCCGGGGATAGAATTAAACATTTGCTCAGGCGCCTCCTGTCACTCGCGCGGGTCGCTGGGAGTGTATGCCTTCGCTGGTATAGTGTCGGATTATCAGGGCGACGATGAACTTGCAGATCAAGCCGCAAATTGAGCAAGGGGAGATCGTTCCGGAACCGCTGTCTGAATTGCGGCCGATGCGCAAATATCTGTTCGGCGGACTGGCGCTGGCGCTGGTGTTGGGCGGCTTCTGGTACGTCACCCATATGGGGCCGAGCGGGCCTCGCCGCCGCGAATTGGCGGCCCCGGTCAAGGTGGCCACCGCGCAGCGGCGCGATATGGCGGTGATCGAACATACCATCGGCACGGTCATCGCCAATTCGACCGTCGCGGTGACGGCGCGGGTGACCGGCCAATTGCAAACCGCCCATTTCAAGGAAGGCGACCTGGTGAAGACCGGCGATCTTCTGTTCCAGATCGATCCCCGTCCCTATCAGGC
>DATATP010000179.1:0-2663 GCA_036268715.1 Rhizomicrobium sp.
AGGAAGACGTCGATATGAGGGATCACGTTGAAGGCGATCTGCTTGGTGAACTTGCCCTGTTCGATGGGGTCGGCCACGAACACCGCCCGGGTCTGGCGGAACAGCTCGTCCATCGCTTCGTTGCCCGCGCCCGAAACCGACTGATAGGTGGAAACCACCACCCGCTTGATGGTGAAAAGATCGTGCAGCGGCTTCAAGGCGACCACCAGCTGGGCGGTGGAGCAGTTGGGATTGGCGATGATGCCCCGGGGAATATCGTTCAGGGCGTCGGCATTGACTTCCGGCACCACCAGCGGCACCTGCCGGTCCATGCGCCAGGCGCTGGAATTGTCGATCACGATCGGCCCCTGGGCGGCGATTTTGGGCGCCCATTCCCGGGCGATCGTCCCGCCCGCGCTCATCAGGACGATGTCGGTGCCCTTGAAGTCGAAATAATCCAGCGCCTTCACCTTCAGGGTGCCGTCGCCGAAGGAAACCTCCCTGCCCACCGAACGGGTCGAGGCCAGCGCCACCACTTCGGCGATCGGGAATTGCCGCTGGACCAGGACATTGAGCATCTCGCGCCCGACATTGCCGGTCGCTCCGATCACCGCGATCTTGTAGGCCATGTGCCAATCCCCCGGGGCGCTTCGACAGGCGCTCACGCGCACGCCCGCGCGCCTTGAACCGGCGCACAAATACTAAACTGGAGCAGAAGGCGCCAGCCGCAGGTGGCCGGTTAGGGGACCCATTGCAGTTTGAGCATGGCCGAGCCGTTATCGACCCCGCCCTTGAAGCTGGGCATCAGGGGGTTGCTGGAATGGGTGTCAAAGGCCTCCCATTGCCCGTCATGGACCCCCAGCCGCTGGGCGGCCTCATCGGTGTAATTCATGGCATAGGGCTGGCTCTGGCTGTCGGCATAGCGCAATTCCTGCTGATGCTCAGTGGGAAAGGCGGTGTTGGTGTCGAGCGGCCGGAACGCGAAGGCCGACACGGTCCCCATAGCCAGGACAAGGCAGGCACAGGCGAGGGTTCGTATCGGGCGCATCTTGACAAGAGAACGCCGCGATCCCTGCAAATGTTGCAGTTTCCTTTGCCAATCGGAAAGTTCCCTTTTCCCAAAGGCTTGGCGGGTCCGCGGCGATCGGTTTAAGTTCGCCAGGGGCGGCCAAGTCGAAGAGGTTTTCATGAGTTGGATGAAGCTGGGCGCCTGCGTGGCGGCCCTCAGCCTGGGCGGTGCATCGTTCGCCGAAGCGCGCATATCCTCGGCCTGCGCCACGAGTTCGGAAGTCTCCGCCATCCAGGTGTCGGCGGTGGTGCAGGAATTGACCGATGCGGCGCTGTCCTGCGGGCCGGAGTCGTTGTCCGACATGCAGCGCTTCCAGATCGTGTTCCAGAAAGAGCTGCGCCGGTCCGATGCGACGCTCAAGGCCATGTTCAAGCGGCTGAACGGCAGCCGCGCCGGCGACGCCGCCTATGACTCTTACAAGACCCGCGCCATCAATCACGCCGAGCAGCGCCGCATCAAACCCGGCGAGCAGGAGAATTTCTGCCGCACGGCAAAGGTGGTGTTCGAGGCGGCTTTGGCGCCCGACAAGCCGGTGCTGGAGGATTTCGTGTCCGGCGTGCCGGTGGATGAGGCCAATCCGGTGGACAGCTGCGAGATCAAGGTGGCGGTGGCGCTGCAGGGTGTCCAGGCGGGGCCTGACGTTACACCGATACCGCGTCCGGCTTTGCCGGGTGATCCGCCCAATCCCAATCTGTTCCCGCAATAGCGCTTGTCTTTGACCTGGCTTTTCTTGGCGCGCGTCGCCTACGCGCGTCCTTCGCTTCGCTTGAACCTGGGCGACCCTGCTCAGGCCGCAAAGTCCCTCGCGCTTTACGCGTTGGTGGGTGAAGCACGAAAACGGCGCGCTGGTCTCAGCGCGCCGTTTTTCTTTGCCGGAGACAAATGAACCGGAGCCAAGTGAAAAGGGCCAGTCTTGCGACCGGCCCTTTCACATTCAGATCTGAACCGTATCAGCCACCAAGATCGATGACGGCACGGCGGTTCTTGGGCTCGCGCACGCCCGGACCGGTCGGAACCAGCGGGTCGTGGAAGCTCTTGCCCTCGATGGCGATCGAGTCCGCACCCAGACCCTGACGGACCATCTCATCCTTCACGGACTGCGCACGACGGATCGAGAGCGCCTGGTTGTAGCGATCCGAACCGACCGTGTCGGTATGGCCGGTGACCATGATCCGGACGGAGCCCAGGGTCTTGGCCGCGGACACAGCCTCGGTGACCGTGCTCTGCGCTTCCGCGGTGAGGTTCGACTTATCGAAGTCGAAGAAGACGATGTACGTCTTCGCCGGCGGGGGCGGGGGCGGCGGGGGCGGCGGAGGCGGAGGCGGCGGGGGAGGCGGCGGAGGCGGCGGCGGCGGCGGCGGCGGAGGAGGAGGTGTCAGGAACCAACGCAGGCCGAACATCGCCACATTCTCCGAAACCGTACCGACATGGATCGGAGTGAAGTTGGTGTAGGACGAGGCAAAGCTCGAATCGAGCTCATTCTCGCGATAGCGATATTCACCGAACAGATCCACGTCCGGCGCAACGGCGACCGACAGACCCGCGATGCCCTGCCACTGGAAGGCGCTGTGGCCGCCGCGGAAGATGTCGAAGGTGGTGCCGGTGGTGCGCAGCG
>DATATP010000180.1:0-1555 GCA_036268715.1 Rhizomicrobium sp.
GCAAAAAGATGGAATGTCGATCCGGCCAGTTGCACTGTGGCTGGTGGCACGGTCCGTCATGCCGCGAGCGGGCGTGAACTGGCCTATGGCGCGCTGGTGGCGGAGGCGGCCAAGATCGTCCCACCCAAGACGATATCGTTAAAGGGCCCCAAGGATTTCACCGTCATCGGCAAATCCAAAAAGCGTTTCGACACGCCCAATAAGGTCGACGGCAAGACGGTCTATGGCATCGACGCGATGCTGCCCGGCATGAAGTTCGCCACGCTTGTGTCGTGCCCCGTGTTCGGCGGCAAGGTCGGCGAGGTCGACGACACGGCCGCGAAGCGAATACCGGGTATCCAAAAGGTCATTGTGCTGGACGACATGGTGGGTGTGGTGGGCGATCACATGTGGGCGGCGAAACAGGGCCGGGATGCGCTCAAGATTGCCTGGGAGCCGGGCAACGGCGCGCAGGTTTCTTCCTCGGACGTGTGGGACCAGCTGCGTGCTGCCAGCGCCAAGGACGGCGTGATCGCCAAAAGCGTCGGCGACCCCGCCAGGGCGCTTTCCCAAGGAGATCGATACGACGCGGCTTATGAGCTGCCCTTCCTGGCGCATGCCACGATGGAGCCCATGAACTGCACCGTGCTTTGCAAGCCGGACTCCTGCGAGATCTGGATCGGCACCCAGGTGATAACGCGGGTTCAACAAACGGTGGCGAAACTTCTGAACCTGCCGGTCGACAAAGTCACCGTGCACAATCACATGCTCGGCGGCGGCTTCGGGCGGCGGCTCGAGCCCGACATGGCGCTGGCCTCCGTCCGGATCGCCCGCGAAATGCAGGGCGTGCCGGTAAAAGTGATCTGGATGCGCGAAGAAGACATGCAGCACGATGTCTATCGCCCGGCCTATCGCGACGTCATCGCCGCCACGGTCTCGGACGGAAGGATCGATGGCTGGAAATACAAAGTCGCGGGCTCTTCCGTCATGGCCCGCTGGCTGCCGCCGGCGTTCCAGAAAGGGATCGATATCGACGCGGTCGATAGCGCAGTGGACATTCCCTACGACATTCCTCATCTGCAGGTGGAATATGTGCGCGCCGAACCGGCAACGGTGCCGACAGGCTTTTGGCGCGGCGTGGGCCCCAACAACAATGTCTTTGCCATCGAATCCCTTATGGACGAGCTGGCGCGACGGGCGAAGAAGGACCCCGTCGCTTTCCGCCTGAACATGCTGGGAAAGAACCCGCGCCTCAAGGCGGCGCTGGAACTTGCGGCGCAAAAGGCGGGGTGGGGCAAGAAGCTCTCGCCGCGCGTGGGGCTTGGCGTATCGGTTCAGCCTTCGTTCGGCAGTTTCATCGCCACTGTGGTCGAGGCCGAGGTTGCTCCCGACGGCGAAGTGATCCTGCGCCATGTCACCAGCGCGGTCGATACCGGCATCGCGGTCAATCCCGACACCATCGTGGCGCAGGTCCAGGGTGGACTCATTTTCGGCCTTACGGCGGCGCTTTATGGCGAGATCACCATCAAGAATGGCCGGGTGCAGCAATCCAACTTTAATGATTATCGCATGCTGC
>DATATP010000181.1:0-3822 GCA_036268715.1 Rhizomicrobium sp.
GCCCATTTCCTGGAAAGGCACGCTGGCTCAATACGTTGGCCGGTTGCACCGGCAACATCATGGAAAGACGGAGGTTCTCGTCGTCGACTACGTCGATGAAGCGGTGCCCATTTTGGCGCGCATGGCGGCGAAAAGACGAACGGGATATCGAGCGCTTGGGTATTCCCTTGAATAAGACGCACCGTTCTGGCGCAAAATCGCCCGGCGAATGCAGTTCGGGCTTCCGACGAACAACCTGTCATAGGGCTATGGCGTAGATGTAGTGATCATCGCTATCCGGCGTGGCCCGCCACCGTCGTTCAATAAACCGGCATCCAGCGCTCGCTAGCGGCGAAATTCATTTTGATTTCCGAAGGTTTTGCGAGAGACCGCCCGGACCTCGGAGACGGCAACAGCGGCAAAATCCGGTCTCCGAAGCCCTTCCGTCTCTGTTTGCCCGAACCTCTCCGTTTCGGGTTCGGCCGGAATACAATCCGCAGTTTCAACGCGTTAGAAGATGAATGCGCCCGAACCGTTCGCCGGTGTCTTTCACGTATTCGAGAAGGCATTTGTACCCGCGGTGGGCGCAATGGAGCGAAGCCGTGCGGGGATGAAGCTTACTCTTCAAACACCGTCTTCTCCTGTTCGGTCCAAGGAAGGTCGGCGGCGGCGGCGAGATCCTTGATCGAGACAGCAGATGAGCGGCGATGGAGAAGGACTTTTTCCAGCACCATTGGTGAAAGATACGCCAGTCGCACCATGCGGCTGATGAACCTGTCGGAGACTTTCTCGGCGGCGGCAATGTCTTGGATGGTCGTAACCTCGCCCCGTTCCAGCTGGCGTCGCCAATTCCAGGCGCGGGCAATGGCGCGCAGCAAGCGCGGTTCCTGGGCATGAAGATCGACGGCGTCGATGCTGTCCG
The DNA here is from genome assembly GCA_036268715.1 of Rhizomicrobium sp. Classification (GTDB taxonomy): domain Bacteria; phylum Pseudomonadota; class Alphaproteobacteria; order Micropepsales; family Micropepsaceae; genus Rhizomicrobium. The sequence goes on from DATATP010000181.1 coordinate 902, forward strand.
GCAGCACGATGCGCGGCCGGCCATTCCGATGCTTCACCTTGAGCTGGATCACGACGCGGATGGTGGATGGCGCGGTGGTCATGCGATGGCCTCCTCAGGCCTCGGCGTCAGCATCTCGCCCACGATGGTCCCGAGTCCGTCCGTGCGCAGATCGACAGCGAGGCCGTCTGCGGTCACGGTCACCCGTTCCACCAGCAGCCGCACGATGCGCGCCTGTTCGGCCGGGAACAGCACCGACCAGACCTCGTCGAATCGGCCTATGGCGGCAATCGCCTCCCGCTCGTCCACGGCGGGTGCTTCCCTCCGCGCAGCGGCCACGGCCGGCGCGACGATCTCGGGCGCACGCACGAGGCGGCGGATCTCCCGCACAACGGCGGTCTCGACCACATCCGCGGCCAAACGCAAAGGTGCCGCCGTGCCGGTCGCTCCTCGCCCGCGGATCGCGTCCGTCGAGACATAGTAGCGATAGAGCCGACTACCCTTCTTCGTGTAGGCAGGCGTCATAGCGCGGCCGGTCTCGGTAAAGATGAGCCACCTCAGCAGTGCGGGCATCGCGCTGCGCGTCAGGGCCGCGCGTACATGACCGCTGGTGGCGAGAATCTCTTGCACCTTCTCAAAGTTGTCCTGGTCAATGATCGCCTGATGCTCGCCGGGATAGCTCGTGCCCTTTACCTATCTCTATTTCGAGGATGAGCCGCAACGGCGGTTGTCGATGGAGCGGCTAACGCGGGATGAGGCACGGCGCATTGTGGTCGATATTGCAAAGCTTACGACCTTTTACGCCGGCCTCAGGATCGCGGCGCTGCTAGCGAAAGCCGCAGCCGCGACCCTCGCGCGCGCGAGACGGAGCGAGCAAGTTAACGCGGGCCCTCGCGGCGTTGCGCAAAGGCGGGCCTCATTTGAAATGAGCCGCCAGCTGCCGACCACACCGGCACCAGCGTCGGGCCCGATCCGGAATCAGCAATTCGCGAAATAGAAAAATTACTTGGCGCCGCCAGCAGCCGCGACCCTCGCGCCGGCGCGAGACGGAGCGAGCAGGTTAACGCGGGCCCCTGACCGCAATTCGTCTCCCTCCGGCCGAGGCCGCCTTGTAGGTTGAGCCTTGGTGATGAGAACTGTCCTTATGGACAGTCATAAGCGCAGTGCGCAAGTCGAACGGGTTGAAGTGGTGGAGACGGGCCGGCGGCGGCGCTGGTCTGAGGATGAGAAGTGTAAATCGGCACCGTCGGGGCCCCCCTATCGGCACCGGGGTCCCCAGAAAGAAGCAGGTAATCTCAATCGGTTAAGTGCGGGACCCCGGCGCCGATAGGGGGTCCTAGCCCTCGCCGATTCACACTCAGCCTTTCGGCAGGAGCTTCTTTTCCCGGCGGCGTTCGTCGGTCGGGGCGACATGAGCCGTGGGGGCCTCATGCTTCGTGCTTTGGATGCGCAACAGGAGGCTCGCGGACGTGCCAGTCCGCGGCGCTATCCTGCGTGGCGCCCGGCCACCGAAGTTGCCTCCTCGGGCGACTCCATCCTGACGCAGTCATTCAAGCGAAATGGCTTGCGGACCAACCCGAGTCGCCGGTCCGATCCAACGAAGATTATTCGACGTCAACAATCATGAAGCGCAGGGAGCAGACCTAGTTCGGGCGCTGAACAGTTGGGAAATGAGGAGGGCAAAAGAACCGTGAATGGTGGCGGGGAGCGCCTATCGAGTCGCCAGAAACTTTGCGCACCTAATACCCAAGCCGCCCCAAGCCGCGCCGCCTCTCTAGATATGAAGTCATTTGCCTTGCCGCGATCTCGGCGCGGCCTGCGTCCGATTTGCCCAAATAGCGGCACAGAGCTCACCGTATGATCAGCCGATTCGGGGAGGCCACGATGCGGCTCCTGACAGCATGGGTCCGGGAATTTTTGAAGCTGCTCAGCGGGCAGCGGTTACATCCGCTCACCACCAATGTCCGATCTGCCGGCAATCGGTTCGCCTGCACGTCAATAAGGCCGGTCGCAGACATGTGTTCGGCCATGCTGCGGCGCTCTATGACGGTGGTCGCTTTGAGGTCCATTATGTATTGCGTGCCGAATGCGTCGGCTCAGGCGCCGTGAAGGTGTTTGATCCGCGTCCCGGCGAGCACCAGCGTTTCAAACTTCCCGAAGGTTTGGTCGCCGACATGGACCGGCAGTAATCCTCAGCGAATCATTCAACGCAGCTTTCATTTGCTCCCCAGTCCCGCTATAAGGCCTTCCCTCTCGAAACCGGAGATCTGAAATGGCCAAGAAGCAAAAACGCGTCGCGTGGAGCGCCGACCATATCCGCACGCTCAAAACCATGGCGCGGAGGAAATCGCCGGCGCCAAAGATTGCCAAAGCACTCAAGCGCACCGAAGGCGCCACCCGCCAGAAGGCGTTTAGTCTGGGCCTATCGCTCGACAGCCGCGGCTAAACTTTTGGTTCTTTCGTCACTTCGGCGCGGCTGATTTTCATCAGATACTGCTGAATAAGTTCCCGACCTGCTTTTTGACAAAAGCCGACGCCGTACGCACATCCCTGGTGAATTCGGGTGGCGGCGGTTTTACGCCGGCGCGGATCCCTGACAGGTGCGCCTGCAGATTGGCGACGGGCGTGTCCGGAAAGTTCGCCGCAAGCCCGACCAGCGCCCGCTGGTTGTCGTTGAGCGGTGCGGTGTGCCGCTCCGCCGCGATCGACGGCGTCGGCGCATATGGCAGCGCCTTCAATCGTGGCGCCGGGCCATTGTTGCTCGGGATCGGAAGCTTGAGCACCGCATCCAGATCGGGCGCGCCCGCATCCCTCTGGGTGAGCGGTCCGCCGAGCGCCGGAAATCGGTTGCGCAAGGTCGCGATGATCGAGGTGTGGTCATACGGTACTGCGCCCGCCGCCCGGAATCTGGTGCCCGGAGGCACAAACGGCGAGACGATGAC
>DATATP010000182.1:0-23502 GCA_036268715.1 Rhizomicrobium sp.
CGACGGCGACGAGATGACCCGCATCATCTGGGACCTCATCAAGAAGAAGCTCATCCTGCCTTACCTGGACGTGGACCTGCATTATTACGACCTGTCGGTGGAATATCGCGACAAGACCGACGACCAGGTCACCATCGACAGCGCCGAGGCGATCAAGAAATACGGCGTGGGCGTCAAATGCGCCACCATCACCCCGGACGAAGCCCGCGTCGAGGAATTCAAGCTCAAGAAGATGTGGAAATCGCCCAACGGCACCATCCGCAACATCCTGGGCGGGGTGATCTTCCGCGAACCCATCATCTGCAAGAACGTGCCGCGCCTGGTGCCGGGCTGGACCCAGCCCATCGTGATCGGCCGCCACGCCTTCGGTGACCAGTACCGCGCCACCGATTTCAGGTTCCCCGGTGCGGGCACGCTCACCATCAAGTTCGTGGGCGCTGACGGCAAGGTGATTGAGCACGAAGTGTTCAAGGCGCCGGGCTCGGGCGTGGCGATGGCGATGTACAATCTGGACGACTCGATCCGCGATTTCGCCCGCGCCTCGATGAATTACGGTCTGATGCGCAAATACCCTGTCTATCTGTCGACCAAGAACACCATCCTGAAAGCCTATGACGGCCGCTTCAAGGATCTGTTCCAGGAAGTGTTCGACAAGGAATTCGCCGCCCAGTTCAAGGAAGCCGGCATCGTCTATGAACACCGCCTGATCGACGACATGGTCGCCTCCGCGATGAAGTGGAGCGGCGGCTATGTCTGGGCGTGCAAAAACTATGACGGCGACGTGCAGTCCGACACGGTGGCGCAGGGCTTTGGTTCGCTCGGTCTGATGACGTCCGTGCTGCTGTCGCCGGACGGCAAGACGGTGGAAGCCGAAGCCGCGCATGGCACGGTGACGCGCCATTACCGCGAGCATCAGAAGGGCAAGAGCACCTCGACCAACTCCATCGCCTCGATCTTCGCCTGGACCCGCGGCCTTTCCCACCGCGCCAAGCTGGACGGCAATGACAGGCTCGCCAAATTCGCCCACAAGATGGAAGACGTCACCGTCGCCACGGTCGAGAGCGGCTTCATGACCAAGGACCTCGCGCTTCTGGTGGGACCGGATCAGAAATGGCTCACCACCGAAGGCTTCCTGGACAAGGTGGACGAGAATCTGCAGAAGGCGATGGCCTGAAGCGCGCTCGGCTTTAGCGTACGTGAGCATGGCCGACGCACGCAGGACGCAAAAGGCCAGCGACTACTCCGCCGCCGCCCTTGTCCCCCGCTTCTGCGCGTACATCGCCTCGTCGGCGCGCGTCATGGCGATATCGGCATTGTCGCCCGGCTGCACCTCGAAAGCGCCATAGGCGAAGCTGACCGCAATCGTCCGCCCATTCCAGGTGATGGGCGAAGCGCGTAGCACCGTGGCCAGCGCATCTGCCTTTCTGATCGCCTGCTCATAGGTGGCGTGGGTGAGCAGCACGCCGAACTCGTCGCCCCCTAGCCGCCCGACCGTGTCGGTGTCGCGCACATTGTCGGTCAGCACCTGGGCAAATTGCTGCAGCATGGCATCGCCCGCGGCGTGACCAAAGGAGTCGTTGATCTTCTTCAGATAATTCATGTCGAAATAGATCAGACTGGCGGGGGTCTTGTAACGGTCGGTGATCGCGATATGCCGCGTCAACTCGCGCACAAAGGCCCGCCGTCCCAGCACCGGCAGAAGCTGATCCTGATCGGCGGTCTTCTCGGCGTCGTCCAGCCGCGAACGGGTCTCTTGCAGCTCGCGCCGCAGGGCGTCGACCTCCTGCATCAGCGCCATGATCGCCTCGCGCACCCGCGGGGTGAATTCGCCTTCGGGAATGCCCAGCACGCTGGCCGCCGCCGCAGCAGCGACTTCGGAGACCGGCGGGGCGGTACCGGCGGTGCGGGCATAGGCCTTGGCCGCGACCGAGCGCGTGCCGCGCGCCGGAGGAGTGTTTTCGATCTTCATGCCGTATCTCGCCCTTTCGTCCAGGCGCAACCTGTGCCCGTCGACCTGAACCCCACATGAACATCGGCCAACGATCCCCAAAGAATGGTTAATGGTGTTTAACCGGCTCTTTTCTCGGTTTTTTGGCTCTCTATACTGCCGCTTTCGCAAACCTCCGCCCAGAGAGGCGATTCGCAGATGTCCGCCAGAACACCCGCCATCGGTATCGTGATGGGCAGCCAATCCGATTGGGCCACCATGAAGGCCGCTGCCGAGATGCTGGACGATCTGGGGGTGTCCTATGAGGCGCGCATCGTTTCGGCCCACCGCACCCCGCATCGCATGGCCGAATATGCCGGTGGCGCGGCCGGACGGGGCATTAAGGCGATCATCGCCGGCGCCGGCGGGGCGGCGCATCTGCCGGGGATGATCGCGTCGATGACGACCCTGCCGGTGCTGGGCGTGCCGGTGGAGAGCCGGGCCCTCAAAGGCCTGGACAGTCTTCTGTCCATCGCCCAGATGCCCGGCGGCGTGCCGGTGGCGACCTTTGCGATTGGCGAGGCGGGCGCGAAGAACGCCGCGCTGCACGCCGCGGCAATCCTGGGACTGGGCGATTCGGCGTTGAAAAAGCGGCTGGACGCTTGGCGAGCAAGACAGACCCGCTCGGTCGCCAGGAAACCGAAATGAAAACGCGGGAAAAGCCCGTGGCGCCCGGCGGCACCATCGGCATCATCGGCGGCGGGCAACTGGCGCGCATGCTGTCCCTGGCGGCGGCACGGCTGGGATTGAAGACTCTGGTCTATAATGACGAGGCGGATGCGCCCGCCTTCCAGGTGACGCCGCTGCAGATCGCCGCGCCCTATGATGACCGCAATATGCTCCAGGCCATGGCCCGGGTCTGCGACGTCGTGACCTTCGAGTTCGAGAACCTGCCCGCCGACGCCATCGCATTCCTCGCCGAGCAGGTGCCGGTACGGCCCGGCGCCAACGCCCTCGCCGTTACCCAGGATCGCCTGAGTGAAAAAAGTTTCGTGGCGAAACTGGGCCTCAAAACCGCACCTTTTTATGAAGTCTCGTCGGCAGATCAGGCGTATGCAGCAGCGGAAACGGCTGGCGCCCCGGCGATCCTCAAGACCCGGCGCTTCGGCTATGACGGCAAGGGCCAGGCGAAAGTCATCTCGCCGGACGAAGCTGTCCAGGCCTTTGAAAGCTTCAAGGGCGCCCCCGCCATTTTAGAAGGTTTTGTCGATTTCGCGTTCGAGGCGTCGGTGGTCGCGGCGCGGGGGCATGACGGCAGCTTCGCAGCCTATGACCCGCCGGAGAATGTGCATGAGAACCATATTCTGCGCCGCTCCAGCGTGCCGTCCCGGCTGACACCGGCCCAGGCTGCCGAGGCGCAGCGCATCGCCCGCAAGATCGCCGATGCGCTGGACTATGTCGGCGTGTTCGCGGTCGAACTGTTCGTCGCGCCCGACGGCACCTTGCTGGTCAACGAGATCGCGCCGCGGGTCCACAATAGCGGTCATTGGACCATCGAGGCCTGTGCCTGCAGCCAGTTCGAGCAGCATATCCGGGCCGTGGCAAGCTGGCCGCTGGGCGATCCGGCGCGTCACGCGGATGCGGTGATGGAGAATATCATCGGGGCCGAGGTCGATGCCTGGCAGAGCTTGGCGCGCTCGGGCGCCGTCCATCTTTATGGCAAGCGGGCTGCCCGTCCGGGGCGCAAGATGGGGCATGTGACCCGGCTGAGTCCGCGCGCCGCCAAATAGCGGCACCGAACGGGGTTGGCCGGCGTTATTTTTCGGCCGGCTTTTTCGCCATCCAGGCGGCCAGGCCGGGAAAATTGGACAGCGCCTGTCTCGCCTGCGCCTTGAACTTCTCGAACTGCATCACATTCTCGATGCGCGCGGCGAGGAATTCCCGTGTGGGGACTTCGTCGGCGCTGGTATCGTTCAACCAGCGCACCAGGGTCGAGCCATAAACCCCCGCCAGGATGCCGCGCTTGGTATAGAAATTGAAATCGGTCGCGGTGTCGCCCGCGGCCCGCCACATCGCATCGACGGTATGATACATCAACCGCGTGGCCAGACCCGCATGCATGGGCAGCGACAGCAGCGCTGCGGCGCGCCGCGCCGCCTCCTTGTGGGGCTTCAGAATCGCGAGCCGCGCCAGGACTGCGGCCTGGATGCGGGCGCGAATTTTCATCGCCGGCAGATCCATCTGCGCCAGGCGCTCCACCATCTCGGTGTCCACCTTGCGGGAATAAAACGCGATCAGCCCCAACGGCCCATCGGGAAACAGCACCGCCAGCTCCGTCTTGCCGACACCCGCCTCTTTGCCTGCGGCTTCCAGCACCTTGGCATTGAAGCCGTCGAAGGCAGCTTGCGGCAGGGCGGCGGCGAGCACGGCAGCTTTTTTCGCCTCCGGGCCGTTGGCGTCGTCCGTTTTGGGCGTCTGTTCCGCGTTGCCCGGCTTTGCGCTCTTGGAAGCGGCTTTTTTTCTGGCGGGGGACCCTTTTGGAGGCGTATCGCTCATCCCCCCTCCTGGAAATGACGCAATTCCGATTCGAATACCAGCCGCGACAGGTCGCTCATCCGGCTCGGATAAAGCCGCCCGTCCAGATGGTCGCATTCATGGCTCACCACCCGGGCGTGGAACCCGCGGGCCGTGCGCTCGATGACTTTTCCGTCCAGACCGAAGCCGCGATAGCGGATATGGACGGGGCGTTCGACATAGCCGCGTAAGCCCGGCACGGACAGACACCCTTCCCAGCCGGCCTCGGTTTCCGGTCCCATCACTGCGATCTCGGGATTGATCAGCACCGTCAAGGAGGCGGTATGGTCGAAACGCTCAGCCTCGGAAATGCCGGGATCGGCCCGTTCGTCGGGGGCCTGGAAAACCACGACCCGCAGCGGTACATGCACCTGCGGCGCCGCCAGTCCGGCCCCGTTGGCGTCGATCATAGTTTCGATCATGTCATTGACCAGTCTCCGTATTTCCGGTGCCGATGGATCGGAGACGGGGCGTGCCTTGGTGGCGAGGACGGGGTGGCCCATGCGGGCGATCTTGAGGATGGCCATGATGGCGAATATGGCCTTTTCCGCGTGCAACGGCCAAGAGGCTAAAGTGTTAACACGGGCAGGTAGACAGGCAAAAAGGCTTCTGTTATCTACCGCCGCTCTCAGGATTTAAAGGAGTTCCGCTTGCAGATCATCGTCCGCGACAACAACATCGATCAGGCGCTGAAGGCGCTGAAAAAGAAGATGCAGCGCGAGGGCATTTTCCGGGAGATGAAGTTGCGCGGCGCCTATGAGAAGCCAAGCGAAAAGCGCGCCCGCGAGCGGGCCGAAGCGGTCCGCCGCTATCGCAAGCTGCAGAGAAAGCGCCTGCAGCGCGAAGGCTTGATACCGCGCTGAACGTCGCCGTGAAGTGAAAGAAGCCGCACTGCGCAGCGCGGCTTGTTGTTTCAGATGCTTCTTCTACGGCGGCGCCGACGATAAAGATGCCAATTCTTTACGATGGCGACCAGCAGCACCACCGTACCGAACGCGAATCCGGCGATCTGCGGGATTCCCGGGTTGTCGGTATGGATCTCAAGCCCCATCACCGCGATCGACAACAGGGTGATGACCCCCCAAACCAACCTTTTTTCCATTCTCCAAATCCCTGTGCCCTTCGAATATTATAACGCACTGCAGCAGAGGCGGTGCTTTACAGATTCTTAAGGCCAGAGGCCAGTCCTTGCGGCCTTTATGGTTTCTTGGATTGCACTGCCGCGATCGCGGTAGCGTGAATGGCCTATCCCGTGCAGTCCGCACAGACCGCAACTTCCACCGTCACATGCGACAAGCCGGGATAGTGTTGGCGCAGCACGGTTTTGATCGTCTCCGCGCTGGTCTCGTCGGGAGACACAAGCGAAAGAATCAACCCGCTATGCCCGGGTCCCAGGCGCCACAGATGCAAATCGGAAATCCGCGCCCCCATCTCGGTCTCGATGGTGCGGCGGATGTTGCCGGAAAGCTCCGGATCGGCGTCGGCGTCCAGAAGCACCATGGAGCTGTCGCGGATCAGGCCATAGGACCATGACGCAATGACGAACGCCCCGATCAGACCGCTCAAAGGATCGAGGAAGGCCAGTCCGAAATAATAGCCGCAGGCCAGGGCTGCGATCGCCAGCAGGCTGGTCGCCGCATCCGCCAGCACATGCACATAAGCGGCCCGCATATTATTGTCGTGGCCATGTGCATGCTCATGGTCGTGCTCGTGCGTGTGGCTATGGTCATGGCCGTGATCGTGCGAGTCTTTCAGGATCGCCGCACTCACCAGATTAACGGCCAACCCGATCACCGCGATCAGCAGCGCATCGCCATAAGCCACCGCCGCGGGTGAGATCAGTCGCTCGATGGATTCGATTGCCACCGCCAGGGCGGTAACACCAAGCAACAGCGCGCTGGTAAAGGCGGCGAGATCGCCGAATTTGCCGGAGCCGAAGCTGAAACGGCCGTGACCGGAATAGCGGCGCGCCAGCCAATAGGCTCCCGCGGCCAAGCCCAGAGCGCCGACATGGGTCGCCATGTGCACGCCATCGGCCAGCAGCGCCATCGAGCGGTAGGCAATGGCGCAGCCGATCTCGACAAGCATGAACAGGGCAGTGACCAGCGCCGCCAGCTTGGCGCGCGCCTCCGCCCGGCCATGACCCACGCCGAGGAAGATATGGTCGCGGGTCCAGGCGCCATGCTCATGACCGCCGCGGCCGTGCTCATGCCCATGGAAAGGGCTGGAATGGATGCCATTGTGGCTCATGGCACCATTCTAGCTGCCTGCGCGCCAAAGAAAAATGCGCGCTTCATTCAGGATTTAACGGCTAAGGGTGACCCGGCGCATGTCCGCGAAGGTCGCGCCCTCCAAATTTCCGGCTTTCGCCTTCAACAAGGCATAAGTTTCGCCCGAGGCGGTCTGGAGTTGCACCCCGTCGGACGTGGCTTTCCAACGCGCGACCGGCACCGAACAATCCGCGGCCCGGGTAATATCCCCATCGGCGGTCATGCTGATCTCGCAAGGGGTGTTGCGCCCAAGGACCAGTTTCCAACTGCCTTCCACAGAATCCTGAGCTAACGCCAGGACGGGCAGACCCACGGACAAAAGAGCCGCCACAACAAGGACCAGAGAAATGCGATGAGTTGTCATATTATGAATAAATCCTTCAGTATTCATTGTTCATAGTTTAGCAGCAGCTTTGAGGATTGCAAGCCCCCGGGGCTGACCCGTGGCGCAGAACAGCGGTTCAGGAAGGCGGCGGGGAATGAAGGTAGCTCTCGACCAGCGAGCCCGAGATCAGACGCCAGCCATCCACCAGCACAAAGAAGATCAGCTTGAACGGCAGAGAGATAATGACGGGCGGAAGCATCATCATGCCCATGCTCATCAGAATCGAGGCCACGGCCATGTCGATAATGAGGAACGGCACGAAGATCAGGAACCCGATCTCGAATGCCCGCTTGAGTTCCGACAGCATGAAGGCGGGGGCGAGAGTGGTGACGGCCATGTCCTCCGGCTTGCCGGGCTTGGTATGGGCCATATCTGTGAACAGCTTGAGATCGCTGTCTCGCACATGAGCGAGCATAAATTTCTTCATCGGCACCAGCGCCTGGGTGATGCCCTGCTCGGCGGTGACCTGGTTGTTCATCATCGGCTCGATGCCTTGATGATAGGCATCGCTCAAGGTCGGCCCCATCACGAACAGGGTGAGAAACATCGCAAGCGATACCATCACGCTGTTGGGAGGGCTTTGCTGAAGGCCAAGTGCCGTGCGCAACAAAGACAGCACCACCACCATGCGCACGAAACTCGTCATCATGATGAGAATCGAAGGCGCGATCGACAGCACCGTGACAAGGGCGATGATCTGCACCATGCGATCGGTGAACAGGCCGCTGCCGGACAAATTGATCGAAAGGCCCTGAGCGGACGCCGCGGCCGCTGGGGAAGCATTGGCAGCGGCAGGCTGCAAGGCTGCGGCCATCGCCGCGTCGGGCGCGATGAACGCGATCAGCAGCAACAGGGGCAGGAGATAGCGCAAAAATTTCACGGCGCGTCTCCGCCCAAGGTCGAACGATCCTGCGGGAAAAAGCCGTCCAGCTTCGGCACCAACGGCCCCGCGAAACCGCTTTCGATTACCGTCGCACCCTCCGGCCCCGACAGGACCAGATGCTGGACCGCGTCGCGGCGGACGATGAAAAGGCGCTGGCGCGGACCGACCATCAGGGTCTCGACAATGGCAAGGCGTTTTTCGGAAAAGCTTTTGGTGATGCCAGGCACGCCGAATTTCCGCGCCGCAAGCCCGGCGCCGCCGAGCAGCGCGAGGACCACGAAAAGCGCGCCCAGATAGCGGGCGATGTCGAGCAATTCCATAAATCCCGTTTCTTCCCGCGCTTGAAAAATGCGATGCCGATATGGCCCTTTGCCATCAGCGCGTTTCGTGATCGCGCTCCACACGATTAATCCCCGTTAGGCTTAATCGGGCGTTAAAGGCGGGCGCGTTTTGCCCAGCAAAAATTTCCGCTTCTGTTAAGCGATGCTTAAGCGGCACCGGATCATGCTCGCGCAGGCCGTTAAGCCTAATAAAAGGTTTAGAGAATGAACCTGCCCGACCTGCCCTTGTTCGCCATGCTGCGCACGCGCATGAGCTGGCTCGACCAGCGCCAGAATGTGCTGGCGCAGAATGTCGCCAATTCCGACACACCCGCCTATGTCGCGCGCGATCTGCGCGCGCTCGATTTCGACAAGGCACTCAAGGGCGAGACCAGCGGCGGCAGGCTGACCATTACCAATGCGCGCCATATCGCTGTTGCGCCCAGCCAAACGGGCGCGTTCGAGGATTATCAGACGCCCGACCAGGAATCCACGCCGGACGGCAACGCCGTGTCGCTGGAGACCGAGATGATCAAAGTGTCGGACACCCAGGCCCAGTTCCAAGCCGCCGCCAACATCTATGCCAAGACCATGAGCATGATGCGCACGGCGATCGGCCATTGACCCTAGGAGATAGAGATGGACTTTTCCAAATCCATGACCGTCGCCGCGTCCGGCATGCGCGCCCAGACCGAGCGCATGAAGACTATCGCGGAGAATATCGCCAACGCCAATTCCACCTCGCCCGTCCCGGGGGGCGATCCCTATCGCCGCAAGGTCACCACCATCAAGGCGGTGTTCGACCGCGAACTGGGCGCGACCGTGGTGGAGACCGGCAAGCCCGTCATCGACAAAAGCGATTTCCGCAGCCAGTACGATCCCGGCAACCCCAACGCCGACAACCGCGGTTATGTGAAGCTGCCCAATGTCGACAGCCTGGTCGAGATCATGGACATGCGCGAGACCCAGCGTTCCTACGAAGCCGACCTGTCGGTGATGGATGCGAGCAAGCAGATGCTCGCCAAGACCGTCGATTTGTTGAACAAATGACAGTCTTCTCTTTTTTTGTTTCCCCCCTCTGTCGCAGCTCGAGTTGGCTCCGCCGACATCTCGCTGCGCCATCTTCCCCCGCCATGCGCTTGCGCGCAGTGGGGGAAGAAAATCCGTGTGCGCTTCGAAGAAAAGGAGCTAGGCCATGACCATTCCGGCCGCCGCGCTGGCCGCCTATCGCGCCGCCGCCCAGACCGCGGCGCCAGCCGCCGGCGCGGCCCCCGCCGTTCAACCGGGAGGCAATTTCTCCGATTTTCTCTCCGGCGCGGTGAAAGACTCCATCAACACGATCCGCCAGGGCGAGCAGGCCGCCACCGCGCAGGTTCAGGGCAAGGCCAACATCGTCGATGTGGTCAGTCAGGTGAATGCCGCCGAGCTTACCCTCGATACCGTGGTCGCGGTGCGTGACAAGGTGGTCGCGGCCTATCAGAGCATCATGAACATGCCGATCTGAGCATCGCCTTCTCATGCTTCGACAAGCTCAGCATGAGGATTTTGCAATCTTCGCAGCCCGAGCCCGCCGAAGGATAAGGCCAAAGGAACAATATGTCGCCCGCCGAAGCCATCGATTTCGCCCGTTCCGCCATGCTGGTGCTGATGGAGATCATCGCGCCTTCCATGCTGACCGCCCTGGTCGTCGGCCTGGGCATCGGCCTGCTCCAGGCGCTGACTCAAATCCAGGAACAGACTTTGGTCTTCATTCCCAAGATCGTCGCGGTCTTCGTCGTGCTGCTGATCTCCCTGCCTTTCGCGGGCGCGGCGATCAGCGGCTTGATGACCGACATCGCGGCGCGCATCGCCGCTTATTAGCGTGACGATCCATCTTCCCGCTCTTTCCGGTCTCATCCTCACCTATCTGCTGGTGTTCGCCCGGGTCGGCAGCATGGTGATGCTGCTGCCGGCGATCGGCGAGGTCGGCGTGCCGTCCCAGGTTCGCCTGGTGCTGGCGCTGGCAATCGCGCTCGCCCTCACCCCCCAGGTTCAGGGCTATTATCCCGCCCAAGTGCCGGCGACGTTCCTGCAGCTCGCCATCCTGGTGCTGCAGGAAGTGACCGCCGGCGTCCTGGTCGGCGCGATGGCCCGGATCATCATGAGCGCGCTGTCGGTCGCCGGTTTTCTGGTCGCCAACCAGACCGGCCTGGCCTATGCCCAGACGATCGATCCGACCCAGAATACCCAAGGGGCTGTGCTGGGCAATTTCATGACCTTGCTCGGCACCACCATGATCTTCATCACCAACCTGCATCATCTCGCCATCGGCGCGATTGCGGGCAGCTACAAGATGATCGCTCCGGGCGCGCATCTTCCGATGTCCGACATGGCGCAGCTGGTGATCAGCCTGACCAGTTCCTCCTTCGCGTTGGGCTTTCAGCTCGCCGCGCCCTTTCTGGTGTTCAGCTTCGCCGTCTATGCCGGGCTGGGCGTGCTGGCGCGGCTGATGCCCCAGCTCCAAGTGTTCTTCGTCGCGGTGCCGATCAACATCATGTGCGGATTCCTGATCCTGCTTGCGGTGATCGGGACGCTGATGACCCTGTTCCTCAACTACTATGCCGCCCAGATGGCAATCTTTCTGTGAGCGCGGCGCAAGCGGCATAATCGATGGCAGACGACCAGGATAAATCCCAGCAGACCGAAGAGCCGACATCCAAGCGGTTGGAACAGGCGCGCGAAGCTGGCGATACTATCAAGTCCTCCGAGCTTTCCACTTTCATCATGCTGGCGGGCGGCACGCTTGCCATCGCGATGTTCGGCAAGCAGACCCTGATCGGGGTGGCGAAGTTGCTGGCGATGTTTCTGGAGCAGCCCGAAGCGATGAGCGTGGATGGCGCGGGGCTTGCGTCGATTGCGAGGGGATTGCTGTCGCATCTTGCCCTCACCTTGGGACCGTTTTTCGGCGTGATGGCCGCCGCGGCGCTGGCGGGGCATGTGCTGCAAAATCGCCCCAGTTTCAATCTCGCCAAGATCCAGCCCGATTTTTCCAAGATTTCCCCACTCGCCGGTCTCAAGCGCATGTTTGGCCCCGAAGGCTGGATCAACCTGCTCAAGGGACTTCTCAAGATCGCCATCGTGGGCGCCGCGATCTGGACCCAGCTCTGGCCCGAGAGGGGCATGCTGGAAGCGATCATGACCCAGTCGCCCAGCGCGGTGCTGGAGGATATGAGCCATCTTTTGTTCAAGGTGCTGATTGCGGCGCTGGCGGCGCTGGGAGTGATCGCGGGCGCCGATTATTTCCTGCAGCGCATGCGCTTTCTGGCGCGCAATCGCATGTCCAAGCAGGAATTGAAGGAAGAATACCGCCAGAATGAAGGCGATCCCGCCATCAAGGCCAAGATCCGCCAGTTGCGGCAGGAACGCGCCCGCAAACGCATGATGGCGCGGGTGCCCGAGGCGACGGTGGTCATCATGAACCCGACCCACTATGCCGTCGCGCTGCTTTATCAATCCGGCAAGACGCCGGCGCCTATCTGCGTCGCCAAGGGCGTGGATGCACTCGCGCTCAAAATCCGCGAGGTGGCCGAGCAGAACAATGTACCGGTGGTGGAGAATCCGCCGCTCGCCCGCGCCTTGCACGCCTCGGTGGAGATCGATGACGTGGTGCCGCCGGAGCATTACAAGGCGGTGGCCCAGGTGATCGGCTATGTCATGCGGCTGAACGCGAAGCCGCGCTGATTCCCGCCATCGCACCCTGCGCCCCATTTGGGCCGCAGGGCGAAGCGCAGAACGCATTGATCCGCCGCGTAAATTTGCGTGGAAACTATTCGTTAACGGAATCCTGTACAGTGCGCGGGATGGACGCGACTCGCATCCTTTCCGGCGTTTCCTTTGGTGTGCCTCCCGGGGCCTGGCGCTGGGCGGCGCTGGGCTTTGTTGTGGTGGCGCTGGGCTCTGCTGGAATGACGCTGGCCTCGCCGGTGCTGGCGGGCTGGGCGGGCTATGTGTTGCTGGGCGGCATCGCCGCGATGGCGGCAATTTTCTTCTACGCCGCCTGGCCCAGGCCGCTGCTGTTTTCCTCCGATGCGCGCCGGGTGGCGGAAGCCGCGGCAAAAGCCAATGTCGCCTGGGCGATCACCGGGCCGGAGGGCGCGGTGATCGATTGCAATCCTGTCTATCGCCGCATGGCCGGGGCTCGGGAAGGTGAAAGCGCCCCGCCGCCGGAGCTAGCTCTGGCGGGCGAAAGTTCGGCCGCCGTGCTTTATCGCCTCGCCCGCGACGCCGCCGAAGGCAAGCCGCGCGAGGAGAGCTTCCCTGTCGTGCCGGGATTGGAGATCGTCGCCGCGGTGCGGCCGATGGGAAACGGCGGCCAGGCCCGGATGGCCTGCTGGTGGTTCATCCCGCGTCTTGCGCCTTCGACCGAGCCTCAGCCGGTGCTGAAAAGGGTCCCGGCGGCTGCCGCCGCGCCCCCGGCCCCGACTCCGGCCCCCGCGCCCTCTTCGGCGGTCGAGGTGAACGACCTGCTGCGCGATGCCCCTATGGGAGTCGCCTTTGCCGACGCGATGGGTGCGATCGTGGAGGCCAACAGCGCCTTCGCCCATTTTTTTGGAGCGAAGCAAGCCCTTGCCGGCCGCAGCGCGCTGGATCTGGTGGAAGAGGCCGACCGCGCCGCGGTCCGCGCGTTGATCGCCAAGGCGGCCGCGGGTGAGAATGCCAGCGGCGCCACCTTGTTGCGGACCGACCCGCAGCGGGGCATCGAGCGGATGGGCGAATTGTCCGCAAGCCCGGCCCATGACGGCCGCATCGTGCTCTATCTGGTCGATGTCTCCGAGCAGAAGGCACTGGAGACGAAATTCGCCCAGTCCCAGAAGATGCAGGCCGTCGGCCAGCTGGCGGGCGGAGTGGCGCATGATTTCAACAATCTGCTCACCGTCATTATCGGCAATTGCGAATTTCTCCTGATGCGCCACCAGGCTGGCGATCCCTCCTTCAAGGAGATCAACGAAGTTCACCAGAATGCGCTGCGCGCCGCGACCCTGGTGGGTCAGTTGCTCGCCTTCAGCCGCAAGCAGACGATGCAGCCCAAGGTACTGGCGCTGTCCGATGTGGTGGGCGAGCTGGCGCAGATGCTGCGGCGGCTGCTGCGCGAAGGCGTGACCTTGAAGGTCGAGAAGGCCCCCGATCTCTGGCACGTCCATGCCGACGAAGCGCAATTTTCCAATGCCGTCATCAATCTGGTGGTCAATGCCCGCGATGCCATGCCGGGCGGCGGCACGGTGACGATCCGCACCGCCAACCAGACGGTGGAACATGCCAGCGCGCTGGGCACCGCCATCATGCCGGCGGGCGATTATGTGCGGCTGGAAGTGGCCGATACCGGCATCGGCATGTCCAAGGAAATTCAAAGCAAAATCTTCGATCCCTTCTTCACCACCAAGCCGGTCGGTCAGGGCACGGGCCTCGGCCTTGCTACGGTTTATGGCATCGTCAAGCAGACCGGCGGCTTCATCACGGTGAATTCGGAAGTGGGCCGCGGCACGAGCTTCAACATCTATTTGCCGCGCCACAAGGCCGAAGCCGTGGCTGCCATTCCGGAGTCTGCCGCCCCCGCCCAGCGCGACGTGACCGGTCAGGACACGATCCTGCTGGTGGAGGATGAGGAAGCGGTGCGCAGCTTCGCGGCGCGGGCGTTGCGCATGCGCGGTTACAATGTGATGGAAGCGGGCGGCGGGGAAGAGGCGCTGGACATTGTGCGCAGCGCCCAGGCCCCAATCCATCTGCTCATCACCGATGTCGTGATGCCCAACATGGACGGCCCGACGCTGGTGCGCCATGTCCGGGGGCTGAAGCCCGAAATGGCGGTGATTTTCATGTCCGGCTATGCCGAAGAGGCGTTCCGCCGCAATGACGAGAAGGCCGAGGACCTGCATTTTCTGCCCAAGCCGTTCGGCCTCAAGCAATTGGCGGCGAAGGTGAAGGAAGTGCTCTCCGGCCAGCCGCCCCCGAAACGGGTTGGATAGCCGCGCCCGATGGCTTGTTCCGTGCTTCGCTAACACAAAATTTAGCGCGTGGCCTTTGCTCGCGCGGTTGCCAGCGCCGGTGCCGGGGCCTAGTTTCGCTGTCCGTTTGGGGCAGTGGAGCATTCGACGAATGAAACCGTTGCGGCTCGCCGCCCTGTTGTCCGGTCTGTTACTGGCCGGTTGCACCGACGCCGATTGGGATCACGCCATGAAATTCACCGGGGTCGGTGACGGGCAGGCCGCTCAGGCCGAGCCGGCACCGGGCGCGCGGACTGCGCAAGCGCAAGTGCAGACCCCGGCGCCGCAGCCCGATACCGGCTTCTGCCAGCAGGTGGCAAAACAGGATGCTTCGGGCAACGACTTTGACGCGGCGACCCAGGCGCGGCTGTTCCAGCACAATTTCCAGCAATGCGTCGCCCTGTTCGGAAGCGGCGACCCCGCCGTCGCCGACGCGCAATAACTACTTCTCGACCAGGAAGCGGAATTCGGTCACTTCGTGCAGCGGCTTTTTGGGCGTCACTTCCGAACTTGGAAAGCTCGGAATGTTCGGCGCGTTGGGAAAGGCCTGCGCCTCCAGGGCCACCGCGCTGTGCTGGGGAAAGCCTTTTTCCGCCGTAGCGTAATTGGCGGTATAGACCTGCACGCCCGCCTGCGTGGTCCATTCCTCCAGCACCCGTCCCGACTTGGGGTCTTCCAACCGCGCCGCGAGCCTGAGGGTTCCTGGCGTGCCGTCGATCGCGTAATTCTGGTCATAGCCTTTGGCGCGCACCAGCGCCGGATTGGGATCGCCGATATGCGTGCCGATGGGATGGGGCTGACGGAAGTCGAAGGCAGTGCCTGTCACGGGGCCCAGTTCGCCGGTTGGCGTATTGGTGGCATCGCCCGGTGTGATGTTGTCGGCATTGATGGTTAAAAGCTGGTCCAGCACGGTCGGCGCGTCAGCACCGGCCATGTTGAAATAAGAATGATTGGTCAGGCTCATCACCGTGTCCTTGTCGGTGGTGGCGCGATAATCGATTCGCAGGACATTGCGGTTGGTGAGCGTGAAGCTGACCGTCACCTTCGCATCGCCGGGAAAGCCCATCGCGCCGTCCGGATCGTCCAGCTTCAGGATCAGCTCGGGCTCGGCGCCATTTACCGCTGTTGCGTTCCATGTCCGCTGATCATAGGGCTTGCCGTCGCGGGTGATATGATAGGTCACGCCGTCCAGCACATAGCTCTGTTTCGCAATGCGATTGGCGAAACGGCCGATGGTTGCCCCGTAACGCCCGGCCGCTCTCACATAGCCCGCGATGCTGTCGAAGCCCTGCACCACACTGGCGAAAGCGCCGTCGCGGTCCGGGACTCTGATCGCGTTGATGATGCCGCCATAATTGCTGATGCGCACCTCCATGCCCTTGGCATTGGTCAGGGTATAAAGCCGCGCCTTGCCGCCGTCCGGCGCCGTGCCCCAGTCCTGAGACGTGATTCCCGCCTGGGCTGGAGCGCTCAGGGCCAACAGGAATAGACCGGATTTAAGGAACCACACGCACAGCCTCCTTCGGCAGGACGGAAAAGCGGAATTCGGTGACTTGGTAAAACACCTGTCCCGGCTGCAATTCAGTGGAGGGGAAATTCGCATGGTTCGGGGAGTCGGGATAATGCTGAGTCTGGAACGACATCGCTCCATGCGGCACATACCCTCTTGCAAGCGCGACTTTCGGCCTGACGCCATTGGCGGAGTAAACCTGCATCCCGGGCTGGGTCGTCCACACTTCCAGCCGCCGTCCCGAGTGTGGGTCGTCAAGCCGCGCCGCGATGCGCAAGATGCCCGGCGGCCCGTCGATCACATAAGTGTTGTCCAGGCCCTTGCCCATCTGAGGCGCGGCGAGATGCGGTCCGATCACTGAGGGATGGGTGAAGTCGAATGGCGATCCGGCCACGCTGCGGATTTCTCCGGTGGGGACCGCGCCTCCGCTGGTAGTGACCGGCAGATAATGGCTGGCGAACAATGTCATCACCTGATCGTCCACCGTGGCGGGCCCATGTTCGCCCTGCAGCGCGAAATAGGAATGGTTGGTCAGGTTGATGACGGTCGGCTTGTCGGTCGTGGCGCGATAATCGATCCGCAGCGTGTCGGATTTGAGCAAGGTATAGATCACCGTCACTTTCACCGTACCGGGAAAACCCATGAATCCGTCGGGATCGGTGCGGGTCAGGACCAGGCTCAGCTCGGGCCCATCCTTCATCGATGCATCGAACACCTGACGGAAATAGGCCATCTCACCGCCATGATCGGCATCGCCATTGCCGTCGGGATCGAGCGCATAGGTCTTGCCGGCCAGCGTGATCTTGGCGCCTCTGATGCGATTGGCGTAGCGGCCGATGATCGCGCCGTAATGGCCGTGGGTCTTGATGTAATCTGCGCTGGTATAGTCGGCCAGACGGTCGAAACCCTGCACGACATTGGCCATCGTGCCGTCGCGGCCCGGCACTTTCAGGGAAACGATGACGCCGCCGTAATTTGTGATCTTCGCCTCCATCCCGGCTGGGTTGGTCAGGGTGAAGAGATCGGCCTTGCGGCCGTCGTCTGCTGTCGCGCCCCAGGGATGGCTGGCTATTCCAGCCTGGGCGGGTGCTGCGAATGCGAAGACCGCAAGTGCGGCAATTCGCTTTGCCATTTTCATTCCGACACCCTCCCGATTCCAGCCTAGCAAGATTTGACAAATCGTCGCCATCGCGGCGATGTTGTATACAGAACGGAAGACCGCTGGGAGAGACTATTTCATGAGATTGAAACCGATTCCGGCTTTGCTTGCGGGCGTGTTTGCCGTGGGATTTGCCGCCGCCGCGTTCGGCCAGGCGAACGAGGATACCGTCGCGACCGGGGGCGCCTTTCCCCTCGCCGCGCCGGCCGGCGCGGACAGCCACGCGCTCGACAAGGCGCCCCCGGGCGCCGTCAACCAGGGCAAGTATGACATGGACAAGTGGAAATACGGCCATGCCTGGGACGCCCCGCCGGGCGCCAAGATCTGGAATCCCGTCAAGCTGAAGATGATGGAAGGCAAGAAGGTCGTAGGCGGCACGCTGTTCGCCGCCACCGATGCTTCCACCTATTGCGCGATGGCCAACGCGGGCTATGACTTCATCTGGACCGAGATGCAGCACAATGCCCGCAGCTGGGGCGATGTGCAGAAGATGTGGCGCACCTGTCCCTATGCCAAGGCGGTGCCGGGGGTGCGGGTCGCTTATACCGACGAGCGGGAGGAGCAGCATGCGCTGGATGCCGGCGCACTGGTGCTGGTGGTGCCGACGGTGCGCTCCTATGAGGAAGCGATTAAGGCGCGCGATTGGGCCTATTTTCCGCCGCTCGGCAAGCGCAGCAATGGCGGCGGCCAGGCCTTCGAGCTTTACAAGGATGTGCCCGGCGGCTATCGCGCCACCATCAACAACAATCTGGTGCTGGTCCTGATGATCGAGACCCTGGACGGCCTCAAGGATGCCGACCGCATCGCCAAGATTCCGGGCGTGACGGCGATCTTCGCGGCGTCCGGCGATCTCGGAAATTTCGCCGGCTACAAGCAGGGCGATCCCGACTATGAGCGCGAGATTAACATCGTGCATGATGCGGCAATGAAGGCTGGCGTAAGACTGTGCGGTCCGCTCGTCTGGCGCGACCGGCCCGATTTCACCTGTTTCCAGGGCGGCAGCGAAACCGGCGATCTGGCCAAGGGCGCGCATGATGAGTTGGGCGCGCTGGCCGACACGCAAGGAAAGCCGCAAGTCGGCCCTTGGGCTCCCGGCGGCATTGCCAGCCTGCTCGACGGCGGCGGCAATGGCGGCGGCGCGCGCCGGCCGATTCCGTAACCGATTGGTTCCGCTATAAAGCGCCGCGGCACAAGGCGCGGCGCTTTTATTTGGGGCGGTTGTAAGCGTCCAACAGTTCTAGCGCAGGACGATTGGGCAAATCCTCCGCCGCGAACTCATCTCCCATGTTGAGGAGTTTCGGCGCAGAGCTACGGAAGGCCGGCCATTGCGGCAAGCCGGGCCCGTTTGGATCTCCGGTTTTGGCGAAGTTCGTCCAATAGGTCTGGATGCGATCCTCTATGCGGGCGTGCAGCGCCGCCTTTTCCGCCGATTCGTATTTGGGCAGCAGTTCGATCGGCGGAAAGCCAAACACATAAGGCAGTTCTGCACCATGGCCCGCCGCATGCAATTTGGGCCATCGCCCGAAGGGCGGGATCGTCGAGAAGCGATAAAGATAGACCTGTCGCACATCCGCCCTGGCCTGCAACTGTGCCCAGCTATAGGCACGCCACGCCGTATCGTCGGATTGACGGCGCAATTGGGACGCCGCCGCTTCGGTGTCCGAACGCGCCGGATACAGCGCCAGGAAGCGGTCAGCGAAATCCCTATAACGCGCCCGAGTGTCTGCGGCATAACGAGCCGCGTCCATTGGTGGACCTAATGTGTTGACGCCTTCGTCTGCATTGGACCCGATAAGAAGATCGACGTGCGCCTGTTTGCCGGCGACATAGAGCGCGCGTACTGATGCGGGAATCGCGTGACCGTCGATACTCGCTCGGTTAGTGCCGTTTACGCCGTCCGGAGATTTGGTCCGGGAATCCATTGCAATGATCTTATCGGCGGAGACCTGGCGCATCTCTCGCATCGAGTGAACGCCAAACTGCGCCACATAGGCGATGCCGATCTGTTCGGCCTGGGCTAATGTGGGGTTATCGGATTTGCCCAGCGCGCCGCCGCTGGAACCGATGACCCGCTGGAACAGTCCGCGCGCCAGCGGCGAGACCATTAGCGTCGATCCCAGATACGCGCCCGCCGACTGGCCGAACAGCGTTACGTTGCCGGGATCGCCGCCGAACGCCCCTATATTGTCGCGCACCCATTTGAGCGCCGCGATGACGTCGAGAAAACTGTAGTTACCGGAGGTGTGATAACTCGACTCTTGGGAAAGTTCAGGATGCGCCAAAAGGCCCAGCGCGCCGAGACGGTAATTGAATGTGACAATGATGACGCCTTTTCTGGCGAGCCGGTCGCCCCAGTAAAGCCGCGCTGAGCCGGAGCCGGAGGTGTTGCCGCCGCCATACAGATAGACCATCACCGCCAGCTTGTCGGTGGAGGTTTTCGCAGGGGTCCAGACGTTCAGATAAAGACAATCCTCGCTGTAGGTTTCCATCATGCCCGGTAAGGTCGGGCCTTCCTGCATGCAGGCGGGTTTGAACGCGGTCGCCTGTATGATATTCGGCCACGGCTTTACAGGCTGCGGCGCACGCCAGCGCAAATTTCCCACTGGCGGTGCGGCAAAGGGTATGCCGCGATAGACGGTGAGGCCGTCTTCGCGCATCCCCGATACTGATCCGTCATGAATACCGACAGGTGTGGCAGTCCACGACTGTGCCGCAGCACAAGCTGCCCCCAGCAACGCTGTCGCGGCGATTACCGCATACGCCCATGCGCTGGCTCTCATATGACATACATTGTATTACTTATTGATGATTGTCAACGGCCGGAGGCCGGACCGCCGGGCGCGATTACTTTTGTACCGAGAAGCGGAATTCCGTCACTTCATGCAGCGGCTTGTCCGGCGTGATGACGGTTGACGCGAAATTGGGATGATTCGGCGCATCGGGCGCATGCTGGGTTTCGACGCAAAAGGCGGGATGGCCTTCAAAGCCGCGCTGGCGGAAATTCTCGTCGCGCGGCATGGCGGGGGTGTAGAACACAAAGCCCGGCTGGGTGGTCCACACTTCCAGCATACGCCCGCTCGACGGCTCGACCGCCCTGGCGGCGATGCGCAGATGCCCGGCTGTGCCATCGGCCAGATAATAGGTGTCGAAGCCGCGGGTGCCCGGCATGGTGGCGATCACGTCTTGGATTTGCGAACCCAAGGGCTTGGGCGCGGTCAGGTCATAGGCCGTGCCCGCCACGTCGCGGATTTCCCCCGTGGGAATTTCGCCCGCCGCGAACGGCGTATAACGATGGGCGAACAACTCCATTACTGTGCCGTCCACATCGCCTTCGCCCTTGAGGTTGAAATACGAATGATTGGTGAGATTGATGATGGTGTCGCGATCGGTGCTGGCGCGGTAGTTGATGCGGATGCGGTTGTCGCGGGTGAGGGTGTAGGTCACCTCGACGGTGATGTTGCCGGGAAAGCCCTGGTCGCCATCCGGGCTCCTGATCGTCAGCGCCAGCCGCGGCTCCGGCCCGTCCTTGGCCGCCGCCCGCCAGACCTTGGTGAAAAGGCCGCGCGGGCCGCCGTGAATATAGTCCTTCGCGCCATGGACGGTGGCCAGATGATAGGTCTTGCCATCCAGCGTGAAGGTGGCGTTCTTGATGCGGTTGGCGAAGCGGCCGATCAGCTCGCCATAATGGCCGCCGCCACCTGCGAAATCGACCTTGGTATATTCATCCAGGGTCGGATGGCTCATCAGCACATCGGCCATGCGGCCGTTTCGGTCCGGCACGCGGATGGAAATGAGGGTGCCGGCATAGGTGGCGATCTGCACCTGCATGCCATGCGCATTTGTCAGGGTATAGAGATCCGCCTTGGCGCCGTCGGGCGTCACGCCCCAAGGCTGATGGGTGATGGCGGCGGCGGCGGGCTGACCCAGAAGCGCCAGGCCCAGGACCGCAAAAATTTGAAAGCGCATCATCAGACCGGCTTTGGGAAACGGAACAAGGTCACTTCGTGAAAAGTCTCGCCCGGCTTCAGCTCGGTCGAGGGAAAATTCGGATGATTGGGCGCATCGGCATAATGCTGGGTCTCCAGGCAAAAGGCGCCGTGCTGGATATAGGTCGCGCCCTCCTTGCCAGCCAGGGGCTTGGCCGCATTGGCGGTATAAAGCTGGATGCCCGGCTGGGTGGTCAGGACTTCCATGATCCGGCCCGATTGCGGCTCTGTCACCCGCGCCGCCAGCCGCAAGCTGCCGGGTTTGCCCCGGACGATGAAATTCTGGTCATAGCCACGGCCGCTGGCGATCTGCATGTCGGTATCATTGATATGCCGGCCCAAGGCCATCGGCTTCCTGAAATCGAAGGCGGTGCCGGCAACCGGTTCGGTCTGGCCCGTCGCCAGCCGATTCTCGTCAGAAAGCGTGATGGTATCGGACATGATCTGCATGCGATGGTCCAGCACATCACCCTGGTCGTGCCCCTTGAGATTGAAATAGGCGTGATTGGTGAGGTTCAGCACCGTCGGCTTGTCGGTGCTGGCCCGATAGTCGAGCCGCAGCCCATTGTCCGCTTCCAAAGTATAGGTCACGGTCACTTTCAAGGTGCCGGGAAAATGCTCCTCCCCGTCCGGGCTGGTGTAGTTGAGGGTCAGGCTGGGCGAAGCGCCGTCATGCGGCGCCGCTTGCCACACTTTCTTGTCGAAGCCGATCAACCCGCCATGAATAGTGTTGCCGCCGGCGCTGTTGGGGGTGAGATGATAGGTGACGCCTTCCAGGGTGAACTGCGCGCCTTTGATGCGGTTGGCATAGCGGCCGATCACCGCCCCAATATGGCTGTTGCCGGGAACCAGATAGCCGGCCACGCTGTCGAACCCGCGTACGATGTCGGCCATCTTGCCCTGGCGGTCGGGGACTTCCAGGGACTGGATCACCGCACCATAGGTGGACAGTTTCACCGTCATGCCATTGGCATTGGTGAGAGTGTAGAGATCGACCTTCTGATGGTCCGGCGTTTCGCCCCAGGCGGTTTTGATGATCTTGGCCTGCACAGGCATGGCAAGCAGCAAGGACGCGCCCACAAGCGCGGCAAGTCTCTTCATGGACAGTCCCTCCGGTTTTGGGAAAGCCTATCCCTCCCGCACAGCGCAATCCAGATGCACCGGAGGACTTAAAAGTCGCGCCGACTATCGCTACAAGACCGGGTCGCGTCCGCGGGCGTGGCGGAATGGTAGACGCAACGGACTTAAAATACCGGTTCTACAACAAATCCTTTTCACTTTGAATCACTTAGGCGGAATCGCACCACTACCCGAAGACTACCCGATTTCGAATTGGCCGGCGGGCCGGATCCCGTCAGCAATATTTACATCGCGGCATGCCAAACACGACAGCTTTGAATTCTAGTAGCTGACGCCGTCGCGGCTGAATTGCACCGATGGATTGGAAGCTAGGCCAAAACAGGATCAGCCTAACTGGCGATCTTCCTCTTCAAAGCTCGAGAGCATTCGCTCCCGCTTGCGCTTCTGCAGTCGCCGTCCCGTTAGGCCTGAGGGTTGTGCAGCAAGGCCAGGGGGATCAACGGCAACGGGCCAAGGAATGCAGCCGCAGCATCCAAGGCCTTGGCTTACGTCCCCGGGTTACGGCCAGCCGTTGGGGGGACCCAAACACAAAGCAGCGTGAAGCCGGTAACGACCACAATGACGGTAACATCCATGGCGCGCTCTGCTAACGGCTATTGCTACAGCCTATCCCCCCGGGCCGAAATCCCCAGCAGATCGCGCATGCCGGATAGCGGGCGGCTTTGGCCGGCCAAGGGTGGGCTTTCGAAGAACGCCAAAAAATCCAATAAAATCAAAGACAAAAAACATTTTAAAAACATCTGGGTAAGACAGTTTTTGAGCGATCCTAGGCGTGCCAGCAAACCGCTGGCAGGCCCCAGCCGGGGGGGCGTTTCCCCGGTGAAAAGGAACTAAAATGTCTAGCTTAAATTCGAATCACACGGTTGTACCGGTGCCTCCAGCAATTTGGGGAAGCGGCGGCGAGAGTACCTTCGCAGGTGCTCCCACCGCTGATGCCCCCATTTCCCCCGTGCCCGGTACGGCTGAGCACTATGCTCGACTCATCGGCCTGCGTTGGAACGCGTCCTTGGACACGATCCTCAAGACCTGCGCGATTTGTGCCGATGCTCGCCACACCCTCGGCGTGTCCGGTTTGCGGCTTCTGTTTGGCAAGCTCAGATTTAGCGCAAGCATGTTTTCGAAGCTTGCTAAGATCGGTGCAGACGCGCGAATGTATCGGGAAGACCTACAAATTCACCTCCCGCCCGATTATTCGACCTTATATCTTGTCTGCCGGCTCTCTGACATCAAGCTCGACGCCGCCCTAAAGGACGGGGTCATCCGCCCGGATATGCATCGCAAAGATCTGGAGCACTGGGCCAAGCCGCCCAGGGAGAAGTCGGAAGCCG
>DATATP010000183.1:0-4869 GCA_036268715.1 Rhizomicrobium sp.
TTTGCGGGACATGGTGCGACTGAGCCATGACGTGGGGGAGGGAAGTCCAAACCTTTTTGATTTCGGCGAGTGTCAGGGCGCGCTCGCGCTCTTTCCCGGTGCTTCCCCGCTTCCTGGCCTTCGCTATCGGGTTGTATTCCAGTTCCCCGCGCTGGACCGCGAAGTTGAACAGGGTTTGTAGATCGCTATACGCCATACCAGCGGAGCGTTCATGGCCGCGCTCAAGGATGGGATCGATCACCTTATTCAAATGGGTGATCTTGAAATCCCTCAAGGCCACATCCCCGACTACGGGGACGATGTTCTGGTTATGACGCCGTTCGATTTCCTTCGCCGACTTGAGGCCCACCCGGCGCACGACGCCTGATTTGGGATCAATTATATCCCGCACCTCAAGCCGCATCCGTTCTTCGATCAACTCGGCAACCGTCATCGCTTTGTTATCGGCCGCCTCCTCCTTGCGAGGGTCCTTGCCGCGTTCCAGCTTACCCTTGGCTTCTTGAGCGAGGTCGCGCGCCTCCTTTAGCGGTGTGGCGGGGTAGGTCCCAAGCGTCATCCGCGCCCGGTTCCGGGTCCCCGGGATCGTGAAAACGAGGTTCCAAGCCCGTCTTCCCGGTGCTGTCACCCGGATCACAAGGCCGGGGCAATACGTGTCGAAGAAATCTTCGCGAGCGAGCTTTGTTTTCAGATTTCTTAGGAACTTATCGTCCAGCAGCCGCGTCGCCATGCCAATCCCCGTGATTCCTACTGGTCACGCTATGGGTACGCAGCGGGGTGCGCAACACGGCAAAACGTGGCAATTCGTGGCGA
This sequence comes from Rhizomicrobium sp., assembly GCA_036268715.1. Classification (GTDB taxonomy): domain Bacteria; phylum Pseudomonadota; class Alphaproteobacteria; order Micropepsales; family Micropepsaceae; genus Rhizomicrobium. The sequence continues at coordinate 811 of DATATP010000183.1, forward strand.
CCCGTGGCGACAATCGCCCGGAAAAAGACCGCGAAAACTTTGGGTTTAGGCTTTGATTTTATTAGGGAAAAGATGGTGGAGCCAAGCGGGATCGAACCGCTGACCTCCTGCATGCCATGCAGGCGCTCTCCCAGCTGAGCTATGGCCCCGAACCATGTCCGGCGTGGGAACCGGACGGGTAAATACTAAAGCGGTTCCAGGAAAAGTGGATACCGGTTTTCCGTCCGGAACCGCGATAAAACAAAGAAATTGAGCATTCTCATATTTCGACGAAGCATGGAAATACTCTACCGCTCGTCCTTGGCGATGTCCGGATCGATGATGCCGGAGACATCGTCTTGCTCGTCCTCGACCTCGCCCAGAAGGTCGTTGTCTTCCTCGTCCTCGTCGTCCTCGACCTCGATGTCTTCCAGTGCGACATCCTCGTCGCCTTCCACCACCGACATGCCTTCGGCGGTTTCGGGCTCCTCCTCGGCCTCTTCCTCTTCGTCCTCGCCGGTGGGGGCTACGCTCAGCGGCGCCTCCACGACAACTTCTTCCTCTTCCTCGTCTTCGGATTCACTGTCCGCAGTCTCGCCTTCCTCCTCCTCGTCCTCGCTTTCCTCAGCGTGGACGATAGGTGCCGCGGCGGGCTCTGGCTGGCGGCTGCGGCGCTGCTTGAACAGCGATTCCGGCTCATAGCTGAAGCCGCATTTGGGGCATTCGATCGGACGCTTGTCCAGATCGTAGAACCGCGCAGTGCAGCTCGGACAGGCCCGTTTTGTTCCAAGATCAGCCTTGACCAAGATATGCTTCCCGTGAAGAAGGGGTTGTCGAAGGGGCGCGTTTGCCACGGGTTGCCCCGCCTGTAAAGGTCTTTCGCGAGGCTCGATGCATAGTGCCGAAACGCAGCCTCTCCGCGCCCGCCGCGCCGGCCCGTTAAAGGGCGTGGCGGCGGTTCCGGGAGACAAGTCGATTTCCCAGCGGGCCCTTATTTTGGGGGCCTTGGCGGCCGGCGAAACAAAGGTTTCCGGCCTTCTGGAATCCGAAGACGTGAAAAACACCGGCCGGGCGCTGACCGGCTTCGGCGCCCAATTCTCCCGTGAGGGAACCGGCGTCTGCCGGATGAAGGGAACCGGGGTCGGCAACTGGCGCCCGCCGCCCGCGCCGCTGGATTTCGGCAACTCCGGCACGGGCTCACGGCTGGTGATGGGGGCTATGGCGACCACCCCGATCACCGCAATATTCACGGGCGACGCCTCTTTGCGGTCCCGCCCGATGGCGCGGGTGGTCGATCCGCTCCGGGCATTCGGCGCGACCTACGAAGGGCAAGGGCCCAAGGCGCTGATGCCGCTCACTCTGCGCGGTTCGGGTTCGGCACGCGATGTCGACTATCATGTGAAGGTCGCTTCCGCCCAGGTGAAGTCGGCAATGTTGCTGGCGGCGCTGAATGCGAGCGGGAAATGCTCCATCACGCAGGACACACTCACCCGCGATCACACGGAAAAGATGCTGAAGGCGTTCGGCGCGGACATCATGGTCGAGCCGCTGCCCGGCGGTGGCGAGCGCATCCACACCCGAACCGCGCTCGGCCTGCACGGTTGCGAAGTCGAAGTGCCCCGCGATCCCTCGTCGGCGGCCTTTCCGCTGGTGGCGGCGCTGATCGTTCCCGGCTCGGAAATCTCGCTGCCGGCGATCCTGCTCAATCCCCGCCGCATCGGGTTGATCGAGACTTTGTTGGAGATGGGCGCGAACATCGCCATCGAGAATCGCCGGACCAGCGGGGGCGAGGAGATCGGCGATCTTACCGTGCGCCATTCCGAACTGAAGGGCGTCACCGTGCCCGCCTCACGCGCTCCGGCGATGATCGACGAGTATCCCGTGCTTTCGGTCGCCGCCAGCTTCGCCCGCGGCAATACCATGATGCTCGGTCTGGAGGAATTGCGGGTGAAGGAAAGCGACCGGCTTGCCGCGGTGGCGCGAGGCCTGGAAGCGAACGGCGTCTCGATTTCCATCGAGGGAGACGATCTGACGGTCGAAGGCATGGGCCCGGAGGGCGTGCCCGGTGGCGGCACGGTCACCACTCACATGGACCATCGTATCGCCATGAGCTTTCTGACCATGGGCATGGCGTCGCAAAAGCCCGTCACCGTCGATGACGTCACCATGATCGCCACCAGCTTCCCGGAATATCAAGACTTGATGCGTACCTTAGGGGCCAATTTCGACAACGCGCGGACTGCGTAGATGTCGGGCCTTCAAATCCCCCATGATATTTTGAGCGCGATTGTAGACGTTTTTATTGTGTTTAGGAGGCTGCCCCCCGGCAAGGGGAGGGGGGAGAAGGCCCTATGAGCCACTCTATCGTCATAGCCGTCGACGGCCCCGCCGCGTCCGGCAAGGGCACCTTGGCCCGCCGTCTCGCGCGGCATTTCAATTTCGCCCATATGGATTCCGGCGCGCTCTACCGGCTGACCGCTCTTTCCGTGCTGGAGTCTGGGGGGGACCCAACCCGTGAATCCGACGCCATCTGGGGCGCCCGCAGCATCGACCTGTCCCGCGCCGGCGATCCCGCCATCCGCACAGACGTGATCGGCATCGCCGCCAGCCGGGTTTCGGCCATCCCCGCCGTGCGCGCGGCGTTGCATGACTTCCAGACCAGCTTTCTGGCCCATCCGCCCGGCGGCAGCCTGGGCGCGGTGATGGACGGCCGGGATATCGGGACCGTGATCGCTCCTGCCGCCGCCGCCAAGCTCTATATCGAGGCAAATCCCGAAATCCGCGCCCGCCGCCGCTGGCTGGAGCTGAAAGCGTTGGGCGTCGACAAGGATTTGGAGATCTTGCTAGGCGAAATCCGCGCCCGCGACCATGCCGACAGAACCCGCGCTATCTCCCCCTTGCGCCGCGCCGAAGACGCCGACTTGCTCGACACCAGCAATTTGGATATAGACGCCGCGTTCGCGGCCGCCCTGGCCTTGGTGGAACCGAAGGTTCTTCCCATCTTGAAGGGGCGCGCTCAGGGACCGTCCCAGGGGCTTTAAGGAGGCCCGGCGTCCTTCGTAGCAACCGCGCTACCCGATCCGAAAACCAACCCGCCCCGGCGGTTCTCGCGAACTGTTGGGGAAGTCCGCCGGCGCCCGCCGGCTGGCACGATCCGTACTGGAACCTGAATGGCCCGCGCCAACACCGCCCTCAAGATCAATACCGACAATTCCATCGCTGCTCCCTCGCGAGAGGATTTCGCCGCGATGCTCGAACAGAGCTTCGTGACCCAATCGCCCCAGGAGGGCCAGGTCATCAAGGGCATCATTGTCGCCATCGAGAATGACTTCGCGATGGTCGATGTCGGCCTGAAGACCGAGGGCCGCGTCAGCCTGAAGGAATTCGCCATGCCGGGTGTGCCGGCCGAAGTGAAGGTTGGCGACGAGGTGGAAGTCTATCTCGAGCGGGTGGAGAACGCGCTGGGCGAAGCGGTGCTGAGCCGCGACAAGGCCCGCCGCGAGGAGAGCTGGATCAAGCTGGAGAAGGCCTTCAACGACCAGACCCGGGTCACCGGCGTGATCTTCGGCCGGGTCAAGGGCGGCTTCACCGTCGATCTGGACGGCGCGGTGGCCTTCCTGCCGGGCAGCCAGGTCGATGTGCGCCCGATGCGCGATGTGGGTCCCTTGATGAACCAGCCGCAGCTTTTCCAGATTCTCAAGATGGACCGCCGCCGCGGCAATATCGTGGTGTCGCGTCGCGCCGTGCTCGAGGAGAGTCGCGCCGAGCAGCGCTCCGAGCTGGTGGCCAGCCTCAAGGAGGGCCAGATCCTCGCCGGCGTCGTCAAGAACATCACCGATTATGGCGCCTTCGTCGATCTGGGCGGCGTCGACGGTCTGCTGCACGTCACCGACATCGCGTGGCGCCGCATCAACCACCCGTCCGAAGCGCTCACCATCGGCCAGAACGTCAAGGTGCAGGTCATCCGCTTCAATGCGGAGACGCAGCGCATCTCGCTCGGCATGAAGCAGCTCGAAGCCGATCCGTGGGAAGGCGTCGAACTCAAGTATCCGGCCAATGCGCGCTTCAAAGGCCGCGTGA
>DATATP010000184.1:0-2425 GCA_036268715.1 Rhizomicrobium sp.
TGACATGGAACGGTGCCGGCGCCTGGCTTATTTTTTCGCAATCGCGGCAGGTGAATTTTTCACGCACATGCTGGATCACTTTCCAGGTCCGGGGAATTGTCTCCAAGGTCTCGGTGATGGTCTCGCCAAGTTTGGCCAGGCGCGCGCCGCCGCAGCAGGTGCAGGCGGTGGGGCCCGGCACCACGACACGCTCGCGCGGCAGGTATTCCGGGAACGGCTTGCGGGATGGGCGATTGCGCTTGAACGCCGTGACATTGGTTGTCTTCGCGGCCGCCATCTCAGCCGCCAGCTCGTCCTCGGTCGCGGCACTTTCGAGCTCTTCAAGCGTGAATTCCATCTGGTCGAGCAGGCGCGATGTGCGCTCCGCACTGGGGCCGAATTTATCACGCTTCAGCTTCTCGATTTGTAGTTTCAGATGCGCGATGAGGGCGTGATCATCGGCGCGTTTGGCCTGTTCATTGGCGAGCTCGGCGGCAACAATATCGGCTCTGGCGACGCTGGCGAGCAAGGCCGCCTTCAGCGAGTCTACGTCATCGGGCAGCGTAGAAATATCAATTGCCATGACCAAGATAGAATCATAAAACCGATGGTTTTGGCTACAATTCTCTGCGTTCCAGCGATGATTTTCTGTGACCTATCCCGCCGATTGCGGCCGCCAGGTATGTTGCGGATTTCGCCAGTCAATCGCCTCCAATAAATAACTCATCTGCGCAGCCGTCAACGACACAACCCCGTCCACCGTCTGCGGCCAGACAAATTTTCCACGGTCCAGCCGTTTGGCATAAAGCGACAGCCCGACGCCGTCATGCCAAATCGCTTTGATCAGCGAACCGCTGCGGCCGCGGAAGACATAAACATCCCCCTGGAATGGGTCCCTGCCAAGACTCTCCTGCACCTGCAACGCCAGGCCGCGCATGCCACGGCGCATGTCGCTATGGCCGGTCGCGATCCATATCCGCACACTTGCGGCGATCGGGATCATTGCAACGCCCGTAGTGTCGCCGTCACCAATTCGGCGGGCGCCGCCGAATCAATCGTCACCCGCACCCCGGCAGAAAATGCCACCGTAATCGCGACCGATGGTGCTGGTGGTATGGGCGCCTGGGCCGTCAGAGGCGAAGCCGCGACATCCTCTATGACGATCGCCGGCACAAATGCCAACGGACGACTGGCCACACGAGCCTGACGCCGCCACTTGTAGATCATGCTGCTCGCAATATCGAACTGCCGGGCCACATTAGAAATCACGGCACCCGGCGCAAACGCCGCCGCCAAAATCCGCTGCCGCTCCTCAGACCCCCACTTCCGCCGCCGATCCCGACCGGTTATCACTGTGACCTGCGACATGCTCTACAATTAGCTCCACTCGTAAGTTCATACTTAAGAGTACAGCTTCAGACGATTACACCCGGCAGACTAGGCGGTTCACACCGCAGGGATACGAACGGCGCGGCCATGCGACCTAATGTCCTTTCCCAGCCACCGGCCAAGCTGGTTCGAGCCCAGCTTTACTGCGACGGCGGATGGGCGTGCGGATGTTCTATGAAACCGTCTGAAGCGCTAGATTCTATCCGCGCCGCAGTTTGCAGCATCATTGAACACCACCGGTCGGGGCCAGCTTCACTGCCGACCGAAATTCGATCGCGCGATCGCTAGGACAGGCTCGATGGCACCCGCTTTCAGACGCGACAGGGGCGTGGCGCCCGATAGTCCCGGATTAGGCTCGCGCAACCAGCGCCAGGCTGTGCGGGCGTCGCCGACGGTTTCAACGAGCGGTGCCAAGCCCGCCACCGGACGTCCGTCGATAAATTGCGCTATCGGGAACGCATGCTTGAGCATCCCGACCAGCACGGTGATGATCGAGCCTTGCTGTTGCCAAGTGTGCAGTGTCGAACGGGCGATGCCGAACTCACGCTCCAACTCGGTGGGCTCGGCCAATGGGCCTGCCCACGCTTCCGCTGTCACCAGTGTCGTGAAAGCCTTAAGGCGCGCACGGCCCTCGGTTTCCGACAAGATCTCGCCAAGGCCGGTACCCTGAACCGTCTCAGCCGCCGCCTTCGGCGTCAACTGCTGTTGCCCGGGCGCAGGTTTTGAGTCGACGACGGGATATTCCTTCTCCTGGTCCAGTAGCCTCGGCACCGCCCGCTCGCGGACTTCCGTGCTGAATTTGTTCGGCATCTTGCTCATAAGGGCTCCATCCTACTTGGGAATTGGAGTTGAGGAAAATCCCGGGCGGTTCACCCAACCCCGGAAGCCGACATTTTCTGGCAGGGCCGAGAGTCAGCTACGCGCCGATATTGTTAAAAAAGGTGTCGTTTGCTTCGGCATGAATGGCCTTGCATTGCAGGTTCAGCAATCGCTTGACCGGGACCCGCACGCGGGGGACCTCTACGCGTTCAGGGGGGCTAGGGGGATTTGATAAAGA
>DATATP010000185.1:0-7739 GCA_036268715.1 Rhizomicrobium sp.
GCAATACCCTGACAGCGACCGCGTTCGGGTCCGGCACCCAGGTCAATCCTTTCTACCAGACACCAGTCGCGGGCCTCACCAAGGAGGAAATACGTTGGGACGCGACGGATTTGTTGGGACCGGGAACGGCTTTCGCCTCGGCGGACACAGCCTATGGCGACCTACAGGCGGAATATCGGCTGGGCGACAATTTCGTGTTCAATCTCCTCGCCCTGGCGGCGCGCGACGACAGCCAATCCGGAACCTACAACACGCTCAACCAGAGCGTCGCAACCCTGGCGCTGAACGGCACCACCAACACGGCCGGCAACGCCGCCACCGCTTCCATCCCAGGCCAGCCGGGCATCATCACCCAGAGCCTCACCCCCGGCAATGCGCTGGATGTATGGGATCCGGCATCCAGCAACAAGACACCAGCTTCTGTGATCACGGCGTTGCGCGACAACGCCAATGTGCTGCGGAAGGTGTTCGGGGTGCAGCAATTCCGTCTTTCGACCAACGGCACACTTATGGACATGCCGGCCGGGCCGCTCAAAGTCGCAGTGGGCTTTGAGCAAATCGATACCCAGCTTTATCAGCAGGCGGTCAACGCGACCGGTATCGGCCCGGCCAGCGTCTCGTCGCACAACACCAATCTTTTGGGCGAGCATCGTCGCAACAGCGCGGCCTTTGTCGAATTCGACGTGCCGGTCATCTCTCCCGACATGGGCATACCGCTGGTGCAGAAGTTCGAGATCGATCTTTCCGGTCGCTATGACAGCTATAACGATGTCGGCAACACGGCCAATCCCAAAGGTTCGTTCAACTGGGATGTGATCGACGGCCTGCGTCTGCGGGGCAACATGTCGACATCCTTTGTCGCCCCGTCGCTGGACGTGGCGGGCAATGCCCAGTATCCCGGCTATTATGTCGGCAACACCTTTGCCGGGGTCACGAACAATGTCGATGTGCCGGTGGCTTCCTATCCGCTGGTGACACAACTGGGAATCCCGGGCTGCACCAGTGCGTCGGTCACTTGTAATATTTCCACCCTGCAGGGAATCCAGAACCGCTCCGGCGATCCGAACGTCAAGCCGATCAAGGGCCGAAGCTGGTCGGTGGGCCTGGACTTCACGCCGGATTTCCTGCCTGGATTCACATCCCAGTTCACGTTGTGGAATACCGAAGAATTTGGCGGCATCACCGGGCCGAACCTGAACAATGTGATCTATGCCGCCTCACTCAATTCGCTCTTGACCTTTACGCCGCCGCCTACTTGCGCCACCTCGGCTCAGATCGCGGCCCTGCAGGGCAATATCCCTTTGACCGGTGCGTTGCCCGCATGCGCGTCCTATCTGTTCAGGGATCCAAACTCCAACTATCTCAATGTGAAGATCCAGGGCATCGACGCCTCGGCCCAATATCAATGGGACATGGGTGATATGGGCAGCTTCCGGGTCGGCACCAGCCTGACCGAGTTCCTCAAATTCGACGAGGCGTTCGGCATCAATGCGCAGGGAGTCTATTACAGCGTTCTGGGCACCACCGGCGCGAACACGGCCTTCCCCTCGGTGCAGACCGCCATGCGCAGCAATGTCGGCTGGACTTTCGACGGCCTGGATGCGGCTTTGTTTATGAACTATACCGGCGCCTACCGGAACTGGGGCACGCCGGTCAATCCCATCACGCTTGATGCCGGCAAGAACCCCAATGGCGGCGGGGATCATGTCGATGCGAATGTCACCTTCGATATCAGCCTTGGCTATACTTTCTCCACCGAAATGACGGGCGAAGATGTCGTGACCCTCAACGTCCGCAATCTGTTCGATCGGGACCCGCCATTCTACAATTCGACCAACGGCTATGACGGTTGGGTCGCCAACCCGTTCGGACGCGTGGTAGAAATCGGGTTGAAGGCCAAGCTGTAATATTGTGGACGGGCGGCGTTCAGTCGCCGCCCCTCGCACCCGGCTGGAAGTAATGGAGGCTGGGCGGCCGCGGCGTGATCGCCAGGCGCGTGCCCATGCCGGTGCCGGCGGAAAGGGCGCGGTGCCAGCGTTCTTCCGGCGCAAACACGATGTCGCCCACATCTGACTTGATGAGCGGCTCGCCCTGGATGAGAAATTCCAGCTTGCCTTCCATCACCACCCAGAACTCGGCGAAATTCTCATGGAAATGGCCCCAGCTTGTCGGCGGCGGAGTGGGAACGCCGGCCGCGCGGATCACATTGGCCCAGGTATGGTCGTCGCGGACGAAGCCGCCACCCTTGCCGCCGCCTTGCACGATGTCCTTCTCGAAATCGAGATAGGGTTTGTTGACGTCGTCATATTTCCCGCGGCCCGAATAGGTGGCGTCGGTGAATTTCCAGCCCTTGACCGGCGTCGGCGTTTCGCTGATCGGATAGCTCGGTATCTCACCGGCGGCGCGAACCTCGAAGCGGATCGACGGCGTGTCACCCACCGTTTCCATGCTGTAGGGGACGCGGTAGGGAACCTGGACCAGGAAACCCTTGATGGCGATGAATGGCTCCTGGCCCTCGATCGTTACCTTCATCGCGCCGCTATAGACCCACCAGAATACCCTGTCGTCGGCCCAGAACTGGGTCTTGGTCTTCTTGCCGGGCCCCATCGAAATATATTGGCCGATATAATCGCGGGTCAGAACCTCGGTCTCGGCCCAGTCGGCCTTGCCGGCATGCCGCCCCAGGATATCTGCGATCCTTCTGATCGGTTTGTTGGGAGGCATATAGGGTGCCAACTCCACAGGTTGCGGCGCCCAGGCATGTAGCGGGGCGGGTCGGCCGGACTGCGCCCAGCTGGTCCCGCAGGCCATTGCACAGGCCAGCGTGGTACAAATCGCTACAGTCTTCAGATTCATCGGCGTGATCTCCCCTGTCCGCATCGCGTTTTTTTATCGTCGGCACACTATAACCGGGTGTGACGGACTGCAAAGAGGTCCGTTTGATGCAGTGGAAGAAGAGAAATATCGAGCGCCGGCGAGACTGGCCCGGTGGCCTTACTGTCGTTAAGGTTCCCCGCAAAGGAGGCGTGACCACGGTGCTAGCGGGATTCGTCGATGGCCAGTTGCGTCAAGCGCTTGGTCTGCATCAGGCACAGCGCCTTGCAGAGGCGGAAACGCTTTACCGCCAGGTGCTGGCGGTTCGGCCGGATTTCGCCGAAGTGCATGTCAATTGCGCCCTGGCGCAGCTCGGCCAGGGCAAGCGGGCGGAGGCTGAAGGCAGCCTGCGCCGGGCACTTGCGGTCAAGCCCGACTTCGCCAAGGCGCATTGCCATCTGGGTGACGTGCTGAGTTCGCAGGAACGCTATCGCGAGGCGGCAGCGAGCTATCGCCGGGCGGTGCAGCTCAAGCCGGATTATCTCCAGGCCCTCAACAATCTCGGCAACGCCCTTGTGCTGTTGGACGAGATCGGCGAGGCCGCGCAGGTCTACCAAAAGGCCATCGCGCTGCGGCCGGATTTTGCACAAGCCCACAACAACCTTGGTCATGTCCGGCTAAGACAGGGTGGCTTCGAGGATGCCCGCGCTCACTTCGCGCGCGCCATCGCCCTGGCGCCGAATTATGCCGAGGCGCATGTCAATCTGGGCAATGCCTTGCATCAACTCGGCCGCGGCGAAGAAGCACAGGCCGCCTTCCGTACGGCGATCGGCTTGGCGCCGAACCATGCGGACGCTCACATCAACCTTTCCGCAAGCCTGTTCGAAACGGGTCGAACAACTGAGGCTGAAGCCGAGGCTGCCAATGCCGTGCACCTGGCACCGGCAATCCCGGAAGCACACAATGCATGGGGCAATGCGTTGCGCGAGCAGGGGCGGCTGACGGACGCAGAACGCTGCTATCGCGAGGCGCTCCGGCTCAAGCCCGATTATACGGACGGCATCAAGCACCTCGCGATGGTGTTGGAAGAGTATGGCCGACTCGACGATGCTTTCGCCCTGTTCCGCCGCCATGCCGAACTCGTCTATGGCAAACCGGTATCTTCGGCCGCTGAGCCGCCTCACAAGCAACGTCACGATGCCGAGCAGCGGGCCTGGCTGGGCCCTCGCGCCGCGCCTTTTTTCATCGCCCCCGCGCCGCGGCTTTCCGGGCCCGCGGTCAATCCGCAGAACGATGTCGCCGGGATCAGCGCGCGATGGCGCGATACAAAACCGCAGATTGCGGTGGTGGACAATCTGCTGACGGTAGAGGCGCTGGCACAGTTACGCGGCTTCTGCCTGGAATCGACAATCTGGCGAAAGGTTTATGATGGCGGCTATCTCGGCGCATTTCCCGAACATGGCTTCGCCGCGCCCCTGATCGCCCAGATCGCCGAGGAGCTGCGCGGCGTCTACCCTGCCATCATAGGCGATCATCCTTTGCTGCATTTCTGGGCGTTCAAATATGACAGCGGCCTGAACGGCATCAAAAAACATGCCGATTTCGCCGCGGTGAATGTCAATTTTTGGATCACGCCGGACGAGGCCAACCTCGATCCCGAACATGGCGGCCTGGTGGTGTGGGATGCGGCAGCGCCGCTGGATTGGGACTTCGCGAAATACAATGCGGCAGACGATGACATTTGCGCCTATCTCGCCCGCCATCAAGCAAATCCGATTGTCGTGCCCTATCGCGCCAACCGAGCGGTGATTTTTGATTCCGACCTGTTTCATGAAACCGATGTGATCCGGTTCAAGCCGGGTTACGAAAACCGCCGCATCAATGTGACCCTGCTCTATGGCCGCCGCCAGAGCGGCCCTCAGCGCTCGGACGGGTAGCTCATGTCTGGGCTCGCTTCCGCGCCGCTCGATCCGGGCCGCCTGCTTTCGGGCGTCGGAGTGGAACAGTTTTTTGCCGATTACTGGCAGCGGCGCGCGGTGACATTGCAACTCGCGGCGGAGGATTTTGCCCGCCTGAGGGACGAGATCGGGCCGCTGGATATCGTTCGTTTCGCGCAGACCGCGCGGGAAGGAACGCGGGCCTGGATCGCCAATGACTATGTCGCGCATAGTGTCGTGCCGGTGGATGCATCCAATGCCTCGCAATTTTTCGAGATCGGGGCGACGCTCTATTTCCTCAATGTACCGTTGCCGCGGCTGACCGACGCATTTGCGGATTTTCTCGGGGCGCCCCGCGAAAAAGTGATTGCCAGTCTGTTCCTGACTCCCGCCAATGGTGGCGCCTCGCCGCATTTCGATAAGAACGAGAATTTCACGGTTCAGCTCAGCGGCGCCAAACGCTGGAAGGTCGGGGAAACCCCCGTCGTTTCCGCCCCGGCAGACGGCTATATCTATGGCCAGAAAATTCCGGAGTCTCTGATCGGTTTGTTGCCAAAGGAGGAGCCGCCGCGGCGCCAGGTCGAACTGCGGCCCGGCACCTTGCTCTATGTCCCGCGCGGCACCGTCCACGCCACGGAGGCGGGGGAGATAAGCTGGTCGCTCAATCTTTCCTACAGTCCCTCGATGTGGCTGGACTTGGTGAGGATCGCCTTGCGGCGGCGACTTGGCCGCTCCGAGCGCTGGCGCGGGAGCGTGACGGGAATTGGAGGCGGCCCGGCCATGCGGGGCAACATCCTTGCCGAGCTTACCGGCGAGCTTCGCGATCTGCTGTCCGACCCGCAAGAACTGGATGCGCTGGCGCGCGACTTTCTCAACCGGCCCTATGACTAAAGCGATTCGATTTTTGATGAAGGTCGTCATGCCGACAGCAGCTGAAAATCCGGCGGCGGCCGATGCGAACTTCAACCAGGCGCTTCAGGATCTGTTTCGTCAGCTCGAAGCCCTGGCAAGTTATTCCCGCATGGAGGAAGGCCGCCGCGTGGAGTATGTGCTGCTGGCGTTGGAGCCCGCGCAGATCACGCCTGCCGCCGAGCGGGTCTTCCGCCTGCTGCAGGTCAAGCCTGAATTCCTGCCGGAGGTGGTGCCTCAACCCTATTACGGCCGTAGCGGCTATTAAGCTCTTTCGCGCCGGCCATAAAGCAAGGTCACGTTGATGCGGCGGTTTTCGTAACCGGGCTTGAAGTGGATCGCGTCCGTCTGGTGGAACAGATCCGAATCGAAAATCACGGCCCGGTTGGCACGATAGGGAATGGTGACAGGTTTGGCACCCTCCCGCGCGAGGAAATCGCGAATTTCCTTTTCCGCGGTGTTGTACTTCATGAAGTCCCAATCAAGCGGGGCGGCCCTGTCCCACACGATCAGGCCGCCGCTTGCGGGGTCGAGGTTGGCCTCGTCGGGTGTGATCCAGAAATTGACATTCACCGCCGCGAAATCGGCGTGCAGCTTGATGCCGTTCAGGCCGCTGTCATATTTGAACGCCCAGCAATGCAGCAGCGGATGGTCGGCGAAAATCGCCGGATATCGTTCGCGCAATTCTTCCGCGATCTGGGCCAGGAGCGGCGAGGCGAAGCCATGTTCCGGCATCGCGCCCAGATAGCCGCCTTCGTAGACCGCGCGCCAGATGGTCGATCCCCAGCAGAATCGCCTGAGCTTTTCGAGCGCCTCAAAGGTAAGCAGCTCATCGATCGTCACGATCTGGGGACGGCTTTCCTGCCATTGCCGCTCGATCTCCGCCACCTTGTTGTGTGGATTGACCGCCGCGCCGGTAAGCCGGCCGCCATCCGCCAGACGAAGATTTTCCAGCGCCGCATCTTCCGCCACACCCAGATAGGCCCGCTGCTCGCGGTCATGCTCCAGCTTGTGCGTGACAGTTGGGCCGGGGCGCAGAGTGGTTCCCGCTCCATAGGCAAGGGCAGCGTGGCGGCCGAATGCGGCGAAGCCCTCCGCGACACGGCCGGTCTGACATAGAACGGTGCCAAGCTGCCGATGGGCCTCCGCAAAATCGGCTTTCAGGGAAAGCGCCTTGCGATAACAAGTTTCGGCTGCGGCCAGGTCGCCCTTTTCCTTCAGCACATTGCCCAGATTGTGATGAGCGCTGGCATAGTCCGGCCGTGCAGCGATCGCCCTGTTGCAAACTTCTTCCGCTTCCGCCAACCGGCCTTGATTGCCCAGGGCCGCCCCGAGACTGCTGAGAATATCGGCGGAATTCGGCTTGGCGGCCAAGGCGCGGCGGAATGCGGCTTCCGCCTCGGCCGGTTCGTTCTGTTGCAGCAGGATATGACCGATACTGCTATAAGCCTCAACGAAATCGGGCCTGATTACCAGGGCGCGGCGCAGGGACGCGAGCGCGTCTTCCAGCCTGCCCTGCCGCATCAACACATTGCCGAGATTGTTGTGCGCCTCGGCATAGTTGTGCCGCAAGACGAGCGCTGCGCGATAGGCCTTTTCCGCCTCGTCCAGCCGGCCCTGCACGGCGAAAACATCGCCGAGGTGATAATGCCCTTTTGCATAATCCGGCTTGAGGGCGATCCCTCGCTGGCAGGCCGCCATGGCGGCATCGAACCGCCCCTGAAACATATGCACCGCGCCGAGATTTATATGCACTTCGGCAAAATCGGGTCGCTGCGCAAGAACCTGCCGATAGAGTTCTTCGGCTTGCATCAGTTGGCCCGCCTGGTGGTGGGCGATAGCTTGGCGCAGAACGGCGTCGATCGGATGGAAGGCACGCGGTTTCATCGGGCCATTCTAGACATCGGGTAATCCCAGTCCAAGCATGGCCAGAATCAAAAAAAGTGCCGCCCCCCGGATGGAAGCGGCACCATGATGGATGACGCAGACTAAAACTTCGCGTCCAGCCCGACCTCTATGATGCGGCCGATCGGATTGCTGACATAGGAATCATAGCCATAGCCACCGTTCGATCCCTGC
>DATATP010000186.1:0-5291 GCA_036268715.1 Rhizomicrobium sp.
CCAGATCAGCGCGCCCGCCGATGCCAAGCCCGGCGACACCGTGACCTTGAACGCGGCGGTGAGTTGGCTGGTATGCCAGAACATTTGCATCCCGGAAGACACCAAGCTCACTTTGCCCGTCACCATCGGCACGGGCGCGCCAAATCCCGCGGTGACGACGGATTTCGCGGCGGCGCGCGCGCGGTTGCCGGTGGCTTCGCCGTGGAAACTCGATTATGCGGTTCAGCCGCAGCAATGCCAAAGTGTGATCGATCCCGCGACCGGAAAACGCCAGTCCGAACCGTGTCTCGATCTCTATGCGGCGGCGCCCGCATTGGCACAGGCGCATCCCGTGTCCGCCGATTTCTTTCCCGCGAAACCGGGCCAGATCGTCAATGTCGCACCCCAGATCGTCGGCTACAGCAAAGACGGGCTGGTGCTGCGCATGACCTCGGGCACAAAGGCCGGGGGACTGCTGCAAGGGCTGCTGGTCCTGACCTCGTCCGACGGCTCGGTTCAGGCGCTCGATGTCAGTGCCCCGCCCGGGCCGGTGCCGCAGGCCGATTTCGCAAGCCCCGAAGGCGGCGACCTGACGCTCGCGCTTTCGCTGCTGTTCGCGTTCCTCGGGGGGATCATTCTCAATGTGATGCCCTGTGTGCTGCCCATCCTGGCGATGAAAGCGCTGGCGCTGTCCCGGCATCATGACGGCGGCGCGCGGGCGGAAAGCTTCGCCTATGCGCTGGGCGCCATCGTCACGTTCCTGGTCTTCGGCTTCGCCATTGTGCTGTTGCGCGAGACCGGAACGACGGTGGGCTGGGGCTTCCAGTTGCAGGAGCCCTTGGCAGTCGCGGGCTTCGCGCTGCTGATTTTCGCGGTGGGACTGAACCTGTCGGGGATGTTCGAGGTCGGCTCGGTCACCGCCGGCGACAGCCTGACCCGGCGTGGCGGCATCTTAGGTGCGTTCTTTACCGGCGTGCTGGCGGTGGCGGTGGCAGCGCCGTGCACCGCGCCCTTTATGGCGGCGGCGCTGGGCTTCGCGCTGACACAAGATGCGATGCACGCTTTGGCGATATTCGCGGCGCTGGGCGTCGGCTTCGCTTTGCCATTCCTGCTTTTGGGCGTGTGGCCGGGCGCGCTTGGCTTTCTGCCAAAGCCGGGACCCTGGATGCTGCGGCTGAAACAGTTCCTCGCCTTTCCCATGTATGCCGCCGCCACCTGGCTGGTCTGGGTGCTGGCGCAAGAGAGCGGTCCGACCGGCGTGGCAGTCGTCCTGGCGGCGATGGTGGCGCTGGCGCTCGCGGTCTGGCTTTGGCATGTCACACGCGATCTGGCGCCGCGCGGGCGCGGCATCGGCGCGCTGGCGGCCCTGTTAATTTTCGCGGGTGGGCTTTACGGCCTTGTATTTCTGCGCGGCGAGAGCGCGCCATCCCCGACCAGCCATCAAACAGCGGGCGAGCCCTACACGGCCGCGAAGCTCGCTTCCTTGCGCGGCGCGGGCCGGCCGGTGTTCGTGGATGCCACGGCCGCCTGGTGCATCACCTGCCTGGTGAACGAAGACGCCGTGCTTTCGCGTTCCGCCGTCAAGGACGCTTTTGCGGCCAGGCATGTCGCCTATCTGGTCGCCGACTGGACCAACCGCAATGACGAAATCACGCAACTGTTGAAGGAAAACGGCCGCTCCGGCGTGCCGATGTACCTGTACTATGCGCCGGGCGCGACAAAGCCCGTGATAATGCCGCAAGTGCTGACCGAAAGTGGCGTGTTGCAGACAATCGGCGGTTAGAGCGCGATCCGGAAAAGTGGAAACCGGTTTTCCGTAAGATCGCGCGACAATCAATAACTTAGAGCATGATTGCGATTCAAAGAAGCGCGATCATGCTCTAGCGGTCGAGCCCGAATTTCTTCCATTCCGCCGCCGCGTCCGGCCGGATGATGTAGCGGATGAAGGCCTCAGCCGCCGCGGGGTCGGCGGAGCTCGCCGAGATCGCCGTGTCGACGTCGATATGCGCGCCGAGTTCGGACGGCAGCGGTCCCACCAGTTCGACGCCCTTCACCGGCGTGATTTCCGGCACCACTTGCAGCGCCATGTCGGCATCGCCCTTGGCCAGGGCCGAAATGCCCGAGCCGGGATTTACGGTCAGGGTGTGGACCCCGGCAAATTCCGGCCGGTGCAGAATGCGGTCGATGATCCCCGCCTCCATACTGTTGCGGGGCGGCCCGGGCTGGCTATAGGCGACCGTCTTGGCGCTCAGCAGCGTGGCGCGAAGCTTTTCCACCGTCGAAATGTCGGGATGAGGCGCGCCCGGACGCACAGCCAGCGCGATCTCCACCCGGCCCGCGGTCTGGCGGGTGCCGGGCTTGATGCCATCGTCTTTCGACAGCACGTCCATCAGGTTCGGCGGCAGCAGCACCACATCGGTGGGGCCGGCCTTGATGTCGTTCATGATTTTGCCCATCACGTCCGCCCGCACCGTGACGACGATACCCGTCTGTTTGGTGTAATCGGCGGCAAGCTGGGTCAATCCCGCGCGCACCAGGGGCGGAGAGACAACCTGCACACTAGCGGCAAGGGCAGGCGCGACAAAAACCGCTGACAGAAACAAGGCACAATATAAAGCGCGCACGATCGATCCCTCGTTTTTTAGAGGGACAGATAAAGACCTTCGATCCGTGCGCGCAACAGGACAAAAAGCCTCTCAGCTTGTGCCGGGCTGCGGATTTCCGTTTTTGAATTCACTATTTTTTGATTCGGGCGGCTTTGCCGTCTTTGTTTGTCTTCCTGGCGTTGCTCGCGATAGGCGAATCCGCTTTGGGCGAGGGGCTGGCCCGTTCGGCCGGCGCGCCGACAACATGATTGCCGCCGGAGTAGGAAGGCGGGTCGCTCGCCGGAAAAGAATCCTCCATCTGACGGTCGATCTTCTCTTCCCGTGTCGTCGCCGGCTTGTCGGTCGAAAGACGTTCCGGGTGCTCGGTGTGCTTCGGTGGCCGGGCCTGGGTCATTTGATCCTCAAGTGGTGGTGGCGGCGGTGAACAGATGCGGAAACAGCCCAAACAGGCCGACCAGGATCAGATAAATGGCAACGAAGTAATTGAGGAATTTCGGCAGGATCAGGATCAGGATGCCGAAAATCAGCGCCAGGACGGGGGTAAGCGCGGTGACCGATTCGACCTCGATATGCATGAAAATCTCCCACCCATAGATTGTTCCAATAGCGCTGGTAACGCGTGAGAGCGGCTTGTGGTGTCAACAAACAGGTCCGGCGAAGAAAATCCAATGCCGGCCGGGATTTGAGAGGCGGCCGCGGCGATATCGCGGTTTGCCCCAGAAGGCGTTTGTGGTTTTCTCCGCCCGCGATTCAGGACGGTCCTTGCGGGTGGCCATAGGATCTTTGTTGCGCGGTCTCGCGGCCAGGCGGGTTTCCGCGCCCGGCAAGGTGTTGGTTGCTTTCGCAAGCCAGACCGGCGCCGCCGAGCAGATCGCCTGGAAGAGCGCGGATGCCCTCAATGCGAGGGGCGATTTCGTGCGGGTGGCGCTGCTGGGCGGTCTCACCACCGCCGAGCTGGCGCAAGCGGGCACGCTGCTGGTGGTGGCCAGCACCTATGGTTCCGGCGAGCCGCCCGATTCGGCGCGCGGCTTCATGCGCAAGCACATGGTCCGGCCTGCCGCGTTGAAGGGCGTCCAATTCGCCGTCCTGGCCTTGGGCGACCGGGCCCATGCCGATTTCTGTGGCTTCGGCCGCATGCTCGACAAATGGCTGGCGGCCAGCCGGGCCCGGCGGCTGTTCGATCCGGTGCTGGTCGATGGCGACGAGGACTTCGCCGCCATGCGGCAATGGTGCGAGAACCTCGCCCGGTTGGGCGCCCATGCCGGTGTCGAGGCGCTGATGCCGGCGCCGCCCCAGGACTGGATGTTGGCGCGACGGGCCTTGCTCAATCCCGGCAGCCCCGGCGGCGAAGCCTGGCATGTCGGCCTGACGCCCAAGGACTCCGCGCTGCTGAACTGGACGGCAGGCGATATCGCAGAGATATGGCCGCGCAATCCGGAAAGCGCGGTGGAAGAATTTCTTTTCGCGCGCAAGCTGGATGATGCGGCGATCTTCCGCTGGCAGGATCGCGACATGACCTTGCGCGACATCCTCGCCCATAGCCGCTTGCCGGGGGCGCATGAAGCGGCGGGGCTCGTACCGCAATTGATGGTCGCCCAGCTTCAGGCGTTTCCGCACCGGGAATATTCCATCGCCTCGTTGCCCGACGGCGGGGTGATGGAATTGCTGGTGCGCAAGGCGGTGCAGCACGACGGCAAGCTCGGCATCGGTTCGGGCTGGCTCTGCCATTATGCGGCCGTGGGCGGCCTCGTGCCGCTCAGGCTGAGGCCCAATCCGAATTTCCATCCGCCCGGCGGCGAGATGGGCAGGGGGCCGGCGATCCTGATCGGTGCCGGCACCGGCATGGCAGGCTTGCGCGCCCATTTGAAGCATCGCCAGAAGAATGGCTTGCGCGATGCCTGGCTGCTGTTCGGCGAACGCTCCGGGGCGCATGACCTGTTCTACGCCTCCGATATCGCAGCCTGGCAGAAGGACGGCACCCTGGCGCGGCTGGATTTGAGTTTTTCACGCGATGCGGCACCCAAGCGCTATGTGCAGCATGTGGCCGCCGAGCGCGGACACGATATCCGCGCCTGGGTGATGGAGCGGGCCGCTTTCATTCTGGTGTGCGGGGGCATGGAAATGGCGGCGGGTGTCGAAGAGGCGCTGGCGGTGATTTTGGGCGCGGAAAAGCTGGAAGAGATGACCCAGAGCGGGGCGTATCGAAGAGATATTTATTAAAGCCTCAATCAGGAAAGCAAAATCAGAGTGTCATGGCCCGGGAATCCGGGCCATCCAGGTGACAGAGCTGTTTCTGTGGAAATTGAGTGCATTCATCTGGATGGCCCACACTCCGGTGGGCCATGACAATTGTTTTATTCAATTGACCGCAATTGAGCCCGGACCCGGAGAAACCGGTTTTCCGACAGATCGCGCGACAAACCAATGGGCTTCCAACCGGCGGGCGTCTTGATCGCGGCGTCGAGTGTCCCACTTCTTGGTTTTGGAGTGGAGGGCTTCATGACCAGGATGATTGCCGGGCTGTTTGCCGCGGCCCTGTTTTTTGCATCGCATTGGGCACTTGCCGCCGACGCCACCATGCATGGCAGCGGCCTTCACCGGCAAGGCACGGCGATCCATATGAAGAATTTCGATGTGACTCTGGATGGCAGGCTGCTGACGGCCAGCCGGGGCGTTTATCACCCCGATACGGGAATCGTGGACCTG
>DATATP010000187.1:0-4255 GCA_036268715.1 Rhizomicrobium sp.
TTCCCAAGGAACCGATGATGTCAGAACGCCACCAATGCGGCACAGACTGGCAGCACCTCATTCAGCCGAATGGGTTTGGTAAAAAATTTGCTCAGTGTCAGCTGCCGGGCCGCATCCGGCGCGCTGGCGGAGACATAGACCACTGGCATGAAGGGTTCGCGGGCACGACAGGCATCGGCCACGTCCCAACCGCAAACCGCGCCGCCGAGCCGAATATCCGTCACCAACAACGCCAGACTGGGCACTTCCACCAACAACGCCAGAGCCTGTTCGCCGCTGTCGGCCTCCAGCACCCGGAAGCCCGCCTCTTCCAGAGCAGTGGCCAACTCCAGGCGCAGAAGCCATTCGTCTTCGACGACCAGAACCAGCGGCGGGGGCGTGTGGATATTCACCACGTCTTCAATGCAAGGGGCTTCATGGCAACAACGCGGCCCTTCGGGCGCCGTTCCGCGTTCGTCGCAAATGCCCCGGTATCGTGCCCTTCCGGGCACGGATTACACTTTCGGATGGCCCGGCCATGAGCGAATTCACCCGCCTGTCCCCCGTCCACGATGATCCATTGGAATGGCTGGCGGCGATCGTCGAATCCTCGGAAGACGCCATCATTAGCAAGGATCTCGACGGTATCATCACCAGCTGGAATGCGGCGGCCGAACGCCTGTTTGGCTATAGCGCTGCCGAGATCATCGGCCGGCCCGTGACCGTGCTTATTCCTGAGGACCATCTGGATGAAGAACCAGAGATCCTCGCTCGGATTCGGCGCGGCGAACGGATTTCGCACTACGAGACGGTACGCCAGCGCAAGGATGGTCAGCTGCTTGACATCTCTTTGAGTGTTTCGCCTCTTAAGAACGCAGATGGCGCGGTGGTGGGGGCTTCCAAGATCGCCCGCGACATCACCGAGCGTAAGCGCGCCGAACGGCAGCTGGAACAGCAGAAGCGTCGGCTGGAACTCCTCGATCATGTTTCAAGGCTGATTTCCCGCGATCTTGACCTGAACCGCGTGGTCCAAACCGTCACCGACATCGCCACCGAACTCGCGGGCGCCAAATTCGGGGCGCTCTTCTACAACGTCCTAGATGAGAAGGGCGAGAGTTACATGCTCTATACCCTTTCGGGAGCGCCGCGCAGCGCCTTCGAGCGCTTCGGCATGCCGCGGAACACGGCCGTGTTCGACCCTACCTTCCAGGGAATCGCAGTGGTGCGATCGGACGACATTCGCGCCGATCCTCGCTACGGCCACAACGCCCCACATCATGGCATGCCCAAGGCCATCTGCCGGTGGTGAGCTATTTGGCAGTTCCTGTCGCGGGCCACGACGGCGAAGTGCTGGGGGGACTATTCTTCGGCCATGACGAACCTGGCCGCTTCACCCAGGAATCGGAAGACAATGTCATCAGCGTCGCCGCTCATGCCGCCATCGCGATCAACAATGCCCGATTGCTTAAAGCAGCGCAGGACGAAATCGCCCAGCGCCGCCTGGCGGAGGAAGCCAAGGAACTGATTCTCCGGGAAATCCAGCACCGGGTGAAGAACACACTCGGTGTGGTCCAAGCGATGGTGGGGCAAACCTTCAAGACCGCCCCTGCCCCGGAACGCGAGGCCTTCAGCGCGCGCATTCAGGCCCTTGCCGGCGCCCATGACCTGCTCTCCGACCAGAACTGGGACCAAGCTCAGATCACCGACGTGATCAATCGGGCCATCTCGCCCTTCCGGGAGCGAGGGCATGAGCGGTTTCATTGCAGAGGCCCACAGGCTGCGCTCAACGCCAACAAAGCTTTGTTGCTCGCAATGGTATTGCATGAGTTGGGGACCAATGCCGTTAAGTATGGCGCGTTGTCCAATGATGCGGGCCACATCGCCGTCACCTGGGACTTCGCCGACAGCGAACAGCGGGCACTGCGTCTAACCTGGCGTGAAAGCGATGGCCCGCCGGTAACACCGCCCACCCGCAAGGGTTTCGGGTCCACTCTGATCGGCCGTGCACTTGCCCATCAAAGCAGCACAGCCCAGATCGATTATGATCCACAGGGTGTGGTCTGTACGCTCGATATTGTGCTGTAAGAGTCAGCAAAGCGGGGCGGCGGCTGGCACTCTTGTCGGCGGCGCCTCAACTTTACGGGCTCCCGCGGAGCCGAGTTCGGATCATCTCGAATAGAGCCGCCGCACGTCAGGTTCGGGCGCGGTGATCCGTCAGCGCCAGAAGATGGCGCCAATCAGCAGCAACAACACAGCGCCAAACAGACCCCCCATGACGACGACCTTCTGCCAAGTTGACGCAAGATAGTTACGCCGCCCCGAGCCCTGTCGGCGGAATATTCTGGATGGGCAATAGCCATGCCCATGTAGCGGATCACATGCAGGACGGACCGAACCCACTACTGCGTTCCATAACCCGACACGCACTCGGAGAATTCCGGCGAAACTGAAGGAGGGAGCCTTAACTAGGCAGCGGAGGGGTCACGCCAACGCCCTAGCATCAGTCAAAGTCCACGCAGGACTTGGCTGGAAAATTATTGCCCTAAGTGTTTGAAAATGGTGGGCAATAGAGGGATTGAACCTCTGACCTTCCCCATGTCAAGGGGACGCTCTCCCGCTGAGCTAATTGCCCTTTTTAGTCCAGTGACCCCTAACCTCACAGAGAAGGGGTCATATCAAATGCGTGCCAACCACCTGTCTAACCTATTGTGATCACTACCTTGACCCAAGGCATGTCAAGGTAGTGCTCTCCCGCTGAGCTAACCGCCCCACCGTCCGGAAGGGCGCTTCTATAACCTTGAGGATATGCCGGGGCAAGCAAAAGCCTTGGGCCATCCGGGGGCGCCACCCGCCGGAACCGGCCCCCACCGGCTCCGGACGGGCGGCCCGGTTTCAGCGCCCGGCGGAGAGGCTGAAGGCCACCGTGGCCAGGACATGGCTGACCGCCGGAACCCCGTTCTCCAGGGCGGGCCTGTAGGCCCAGTGCGCCACGATCCATTGTTGCGCCGTCTGGTCCAGTTCGTCGCACCCGCTGGTGGTCACGATCTCCGCCTGGGTGACCCGGCCCTCGGCCGACACCGTCAGCCGCAACGTCACCTGGCCTTCCGCGCCGATGCGCCGGGCGACCGGCGGATAGGGCGGCACGGTATGGGTGGACAGAATGCCGACCGGGGCATGGACAACATTGTCCGTGTGCGTGGCATCGCTCCTGTCTGTTTGATGAAGGACGATCGATCCCGTGATGGCATTGTCGCGCGCAGTCTTTTCGACGTCGTAGACAGGCTTTGGAACCACCGGCACGTCCACCTTCTTGAGCACCGGCTCGGGCGGTTTGACACGCGGCGTTTGCTTGTCATGCACGTCAACAAAATTGATCACATGAATGATCCCGGGCACATGGCTCGCCAGCCCATGGGTGAACAGCCAGAAGCCCGCGAGCTGCAGACCGATCGCCATGGCGAACAGGGATGCGCGGCGTGAGAAAGATTGATGCCGGTCGAAAATGGTGTGTGAAGGACGCTCCATACTTCCTCCTTTTTGCGCCGGCGCGGATGCCGGAATGTGAAATGTTACGCTTGTTTTCGCCCGATTTATATGGATAAAATGTGGGTCACACCCGCTGTGAAAACAGCGTCGCGCCGCAGATGTCGGTTTTGTGTTCAGCCGGAATTGTGGGCGTGCGCAGCCGCGCGTCCGCGCTGTGCTTTGTGCGATTTCGCAAGGCGCGCTTATGTCCGAAGGATCAGGCCGCCTTCAGCATGCGGTCCACTTCCGACA
This sequence comes from Rhizomicrobium sp., assembly GCA_036268715.1. Taxonomy (GTDB): domain Bacteria; phylum Pseudomonadota; class Alphaproteobacteria; order Micropepsales; family Micropepsaceae; genus Rhizomicrobium. The sequence continues at coordinate 3,757 of DATATP010000187.1, forward strand.
CGATCTCGCGCAGGTGGAACGGCTTGGAAAGAACCTTGGCCTGCTTGGGCGCGCCGGAAGCCGGATGCAACGCCACGGCGGCAAAGCCGGTAATGAACATGATCTTCAGGGTCTGGTTGCGTTCGGCCGCCCGCTTGGCCAGTTCGATCCCGTCCATGCCTGGCATCACGATATCGGTCAGCAGAAGGTCGAAGGTGAAACCCTGGATGCATTCCCAGGCTTCGCCGCCATCGCCGAAGTCGGTGACCACATGGCCGGCCTTGACCAGCGCCGCCGCGAGGAACTTGCGCAGGGATTCGTCGTCTTCCGCCAAAAGGATATGCGCCATGCCTGCCTGCCCGCCCGGTCCTTTATAAAAGCCTATACAGGGCAAAGCTGTAAACCGTGGTTAACGGGAAAGCTTGCCAGCCCCCCGTCCGGGTGCAACCTTTGTCCTGGCAACGAGTCTTGATCCTCATGGCAGCCGAACCCGACCCCTTTCGTCTGGACCGCCCGGCAC
>DATATP010000188.1:0-11585 GCA_036268715.1 Rhizomicrobium sp.
ATCAGGATCACATGGTGGCGCTGGTGAAAATCCTGTCCGGGGCGGGCCTGCCGGTGTTCGTGCATGCGTTCCTGGATGGCCGCGACACGCCGCCGAAAAGCGCCAAAGGGTTCATTGAAAAATTCCTGCGCGACATCGACGGCGTGGCGGGCGTGCGCCTCGCCACCCTGGCGGGACGCTATTATGCGATGGACCGCGACAAGCGCTGGGATCGTGTCGCCAAGGCGTTTGCCGCGATCGTCGACGCGGAGGGCCGCCGCTTCGACGATTGGGCGGCCGCGCTGGACGAGTCCTATGGCGCGGATGTGAGCGATGAATTTGTCCTTCCCTGCGTGCTGGGCGATTATGCCGGGGTCGAGGATGGCGACGCGCTGCTATTCGCCAATTTCCGCGCCGACCGGGCACGGGAGATTTCCACCGCCCTGCTCGACAAGGGCTTCGAAGGTTTCCCCCGTCCCCGCCTTCCGGCCTTCTGCGCGGCGGCGGGCCTTACCGAATATTCCGACGCGCTCAAGCCGCTGATGGCGGCGATCTTCCCCCCGGAAGATGTGCGTGAAACCTTGGGCGAGGTGATCGCTGCGCACGACCTGAAGCAACTGCGTATCGCGGAGACCGAGAAATACGCCCATGTCACGTTTTTTTTCAATGGCGGGCGCGAAGCGCAGTTCGAAGGCGAGGACCGCATCCTGGTGCCCAGCCCGAAAGTGGCGACCTATGACCAGAAACCGGAGATGAGCGCCTATCAAGTGACCGATAAACTGGAGCAGGCCATCCTCGGCGGCACATACGACCTGATCGTGTGCAACTATGCCAATCCCGACATGGTCGGTCATACCGGGGTGATGAAGGCGGCGGTGGCGGCGGTGGACGCGATCGATGAATGTCTCGGCCGGCTGCGCGCGGCGATTGAGAAGGCGGGCGGGGTGATGCTGCTGACCGCCGATCACGGCAATGTCGAAATGATGAAGGACCCCCAGACCCACGAGCCCTATACCGCCCACACAACGTTCGATGTGCCGGTGGTGGCGGTCAATGCAGGAGAAGATATGGGGCTCCACGATGGCCGCCTCGCCGACGTCGCGCCAACCATGCTCGACCTTATGGGACTGTCCAAACCCGATCTGATGACCGGCCACTCGTTGGTGGTGAGAAAGGCGTGACACGCGGCGCAGGCCTTCTTCTGGCCTTCCTGCTCGCGGCTTCCCCGCTGGCGGCTCGCAGTTCGCGGCTGGTCCTGCCGCAATTTGCCCGCCGCGGCGACAAGATCGAGATGATCGTGCCCACGCCGCGGCCACGTCTTGAAGCCACCGAGCCCAGCGAACCGGCGATCGATCTCAGCCATGCGCTGCCCGAAAAGACCGTCGCGAAGCTTCCTTCCAGCGCCCAGCAGTTGAAGAGCCTCACCGCGGCCCTTAACCAAGGCGTGCCGCGGCTTGGCGCCGCCAAAGAGAAAAGCGAGAGCCTGGCGGCGGAGGCGGCGGCGCTGAGGAAGAAACTGATCGACACGGCCGCGCACATCGAACAATTGGAGCGTCAGGCCGCCGCCGATGCGGTCGAGATCACCCGCCTCACCGCCGAAGACGACCGGCTGAGCGCCGGCTTCGCCCATGACCGGGTGTCGGTGACGCGCCTGCTGGCCGCGCTGGAACGGTTGCAGCACGATATGCCGCCGGCGCTTGTCCTGCGGCCGGACGATGCCCTGGCTGCGGCGCGAGGCGCCATGCTGGTCGGCGCCTCCTTGCCGCCGCTTTATGCCCGGGCGGCTTCACTTTCGCGGCGTATCGACGCGCTGCGCCACACAAGACAGGCCCTCGCCCAGCGCCATGCCCAGGCCCGCCTCACCGCCGCCAAATTGGCTGACGCGCGCAGCGAGCTCGATGGCTTGCTTGCCGAGAAGGTGCAGGAAGCCCAAGGCGCCGCCAGCGATTACGGAACCTTAAGGACGAGGCTGGAAACAGTGGCGCGCAAGGCCGCGGATTTCCAGGCTTTGCTCGTACGCATCGCCGCATTGCGCCGGGCGGGGGGCAGTCCGGCGGAACAAAGCATCGTGACCGTTACGGCCGGCAATGCCGGGGGCGAGGGCGGCCTGGCCCGCAATTCCTTACTGGTTCCGGTGGTGGGAACCGCCGTGGCCGGCGGACAAAGCCCGGGCCTGACCTTCGCGACCCGGTCCGACGCGCAGGTCATCGCCCCTGCCGACAGCAAGGTTTTGTTCGCGGGGCCTTACCATAAATCCGGAGAGGTCTTGATCCTGGAGATAACCACTGGTTACGATCTGGTCCTGGCGGGACTGGGGCGGGTGACAGTAAAGCCGAACGACGAAGTGCTGGCCGGCGAACCGATAGGAAACATGCCCGGCGGCAGCGGAGCAGCGGCGGACAGGACAGCGACCGGCAATCGGCTTTACTTCGAGTTACGGAAAAACGGCCACGGCCTCAACCCGGCGCCCTGGCTCAGCGTGGAATTACGGAAAGCGAGCAGGACATGAAGAGAATTGCGTTGGTGGCTTTGGGCGGTGTCGCGGGCTTCGCGCTCGCGCTGGGTGTGCTGGGCGTGGCGCAAGGCGCGAACGACAATACCAGCACCTTCCGCCAGTTCGACGTATTCTCCCAAGCGTTCCAGCGGGTCCGCGAGGATTACGTCCGGCCCGTCTCCGACAGCGAGCTGATGACGGCCGCGATCCAAGGCATGGTGTCCAGCCTCGATCCCCATTCCGCCTATATGGATGCCAAATCCTTCAACGGCGATTTCGCGATCCAGACCAAGGGTCAGTTCGGGGGCGTCGGCGTCGAGATCCAGATGGATGATGGGTTGGTGAAAGTGATCTCTCCGATTGACGGGACTCCCGCCGCCAAGGCCGGCATCAAGCCGGGCGATCACATCGCCGCAGTGGACGGACAGCCCATCGCCGGCATGTCGCAGGACGACGCCATCAACAAGATGCGCGGCCCCGCCGGCACCAAGATCACCCTCACCATCCTGCGCGAAGGCGAGAAAAAGCCGTTCGATGTCACGCTTACCCGCGCCGTGGTGCAGGTGGATGCCGCGACCTGGCGGCGCGAAGGCGACATCGGTTATATCCGGCTGCCCGGCTTCAACGAGCAGACCGCCGATGGTCTCGAAAAGGCGGTGCGCGAGCTGAAGAAGCAGATCGGCCCGGGGGTCAAGGGCTATATCCTCGACCTGCGCAACAATCCGGGCGGGCTGCTCGACCAGGCCGTCCAGGTGTCGGACGATTTCCTGCCTTCGGGCGAGATCGTTTCCACCCGCGGCCGCCATCCCGAGGATACGTTGCGCTATGACGCCAAGCCCGGCGATATCACCGACGGCAAGCCGGTGGTGGTGCTGATCAATGCCGGTACGGCGAGCGCTTCGGAAATCGTCTCCGGAGCCCTGCAGGATCACAAGCGCGCCACCATCATCGGCATGACCAGCTTCGGCAAAGGCTCGGTGCAGACCATCCTGCCGCTGGAAGGCGGCGGGGCGCTGCGCCTGACCACGGCGCGCTACTACACCCCGTCCGGCCATTCCATCCAGGCCCAGGGCATCATCCCCGACATCCAGGTGGCGCAGGGCGATGAAAGCGCCATCCCCAAATTGCTGCGGCCTTCCGAAGCCGATCTGCGGGGCCATCTGCAAGGCGAGCCGCTGCCTGCCAGCCGTTTGAACGCACCTGTCGTCCATCCCGCGCCGGGCAAGAAATACGACGATTTCCAGCTCTCCTATGCGGAGGATTTGCTGCACGGCAAGATGACGGTCGCTTCGGCCAACCAGCAGGCCGCCGCCACACCGGCCGAAAAGCCGGGTGCAGACGCCAACACGACCCGTTAACGGTCGCGTAACTATAGGCGTTAATATTTCGCCTATGACTGTTGCGGAATCCGCCGAAACGTCCAGGGCCGCCCCATCGCGCGCGCGCAGTGTGCTGGCTTTCGCCAGCGCCTTTGTCGCCTGCGCATTGGCTGCGGGATCCCTGGCGATCACCTTGTTCGGCGACAATCGCGGACCCGCCGTGACTTTGGATCTGAGCCGGCCGCCACACACTCAAGAAAAAACTGCGGCGCCGCGCCCTGCCGGCACCGAACTGGCGCCATCGCCCGGCGCGCCCGTCACCAAGCCCATCCGCGTGGGCGCCGCCTTGCTCGCGGATCCCGCGCTGATCGAAAAAACCGCCGAAGGGCCGATGCCGCGCATTGCCGATGACGGCCGCAAGCCGATGATCGCCTATGCCGTGCCCGCCGCTCCCGGCAAGCTGAAGATCGCAATCGTGGTGGACGGACTGGGCCTTTCCGCGCATGCGACCGAGGCCGCCCTGAACACTCTTCCCGCCGCCGTCACTTTGGGTTTTCTGCCCTATGCGGGCGATGTTGCGCATTGGGTCGCGTCGGCGCGGACGAAAGGCCATGAAGTGCTGCTCGAGGTCCCGATGGAGCCGTTCGATTTTCCCGAGAGCGATCCCGGTCCGCATACTTTGCGCGCCGGCCAGGACGAGGATGCCAACCGCCAGCGCCTCACCTGGGCGATGACCCGCTTCACCGGCTATGCCGGCGTGACCAATCTGCTCGGCCAGCGTTTCCTGTCGGATAGCGATGCGCTCGCGCCCACCCTCACATTCCTCGCGCGGCGCGGGCTTTACTTTTATGACAATGGCGCCGCGTCCCAGTCCGTCGCTCCGACCGTGGCCGCCCAGACCGGCATCGCCTTTGCGCGCGCCTCCGGCAGCTTGGATACGATCGGTTCTGCCTTGGAGATCGACCGTCAGTTATCGGGGCTGGAAGCGCAAGCACGCCGGACGGGCAGTGCCATCGGTTCGGCCTATCTCTATCCCGTCTCGCTGGCGCGGATTGCTGCATGGGCGAAGGGACTTCCGGCACGGGGCTTTGTTCTGGTGCCGCTATCGGCGATAGTGTCGGCTCCAAAGCAATAATCTGCATACCATGTCTTCCCATTCCAATCTGCCCTACCGGCCCTGTGTCGGTATCATGCTGTTCAACCGCGACGGCAAAGTGTTTGTCGGCAAGCGCATCGACCAGACGGTGGAAGGCTGGCAGATGCCGCAAGGCGGGATCGACAAGGGCGAAACGCCGCGCCAGGCGGTGCTGCGCGAATTGAAGGAAGAGATCGGCACCGACACGGCCGAGATCGTCGGCGAGATGGAGGACTGGGTGAGCTATGACCTTCCCCCGCATCTGGTCGGCATTGCTTTCCACGGCAAGTTCCGGGGCCAGCGCCAGAAATGGTTCGCGCTGCGCTTCACCGGCAAAGACGCGGATATCGATCTGAAGACGCATGAGCCGGAATTCTGCGACTGGAAATGGCTGGCGCTGGATGAACTTGCTGCGGTGATCGTGCCGTTCAAACGCGACACGTATGCGGCGGTGCTCGCCGCCTTGCGCAAATATGCGAAAGCACCGTGATGGCGCGCAAGACGTCACGACCGACAGTCCTGATGATCCATGGCGCGTTCTGCGGTCCCTGGTCGATGGACGGATTCAAGCGCGCGTTCGAGAAGGCCGGTTACAGGGTGAAGGTGCCGGCCTTGCGCTTTCATGACCGCGCCACGCCGCCCGACGCGCTCGCCACCACCGGGCTCGCCGATTTCGTCGCCGATCTGGAACGAGAGATCGCCGCCCTGGACGAAGCCCCGATCCTGCTCGGCTACTCGATGGGGGGTCTGCTCGCGCAATTGCTCGCAACGCGGCGCGCAATGCGCGCGCTGATCCTGCTGGCGACCTGTTCGCCTTGGGGGGTGCCGCCCTCCACCCTGTTCGAGATCGGCAGCGCCCAGGCGATGTTGCTCAGTACCGGCTTCTGGAACCGGATTCTGGAGCCCAACCGCGACGTCGCGCTGGCCGCATCCCTGCATCAGCTGCCGCGCGAGGAACGCGATGCAGTATTTTCGCGCCTGGTGCCGGAATCGGGCCGCGCCACTTTCGAGACGCTTCATTGGGGCCTGGACATGAAGCGCGCCAGCGAGGTCGATTGCGGCAAGATAACCTGCCCGCTGCTGCTGCTCTCCGGCGGCGAGGACCGCATCAACCCGCCGGGCACGGTGGCGCGCACCGCCGCGCTCTACAAGGATCGCGCCCGCCACGAAATCTTTCCCGGCATGGGCCATTGGCTGATCGGCGAGCCGGGTTGGGAAAAGGTCGCCGCCCGAGCGGTTGCCTGGGCAGACGGCTTGAAGGAGTAAGCGAAAGAGAACAGGGCGGTGGCGCCCTCAATTCGTCGCCACCATCTCGTGTCGCTTGCTGAAATCCTTCATGAAGCTTTGCAAAGTGTCCACCTGGGCGATCTGGGCGGCGGCGTTGCGGAAGGCCAGGCCATGGGCGTCGATGTCCGCCGCCAGCACCGCGAACAGGCTCGCGTCGGCCGTGGCCTTCATCTTCGGCCCATAATGCTCGCGGATGCGGTCAAGGCTCGCCTCGTCATTGGCCAGGGAATAGGCGACGGCGCAGCGCAGCGCCTCCGCCCGCTGGGCAGTGGTCAGGGATGCGGGATCGCTCCAGGCAGCGTCGAGCAATTCCTCGCTCTTCTGGCCGGCAAGCTCCCAATTGCCGCTTTCCCAATAAATGTCGGCACGCAGCCGCCTCGTATCGGGCGCATTGTCCACCGCGATCAGGTCCAGCGCATTGTCCCATTGCTTGAGGCCGGCGAACGCGCGCGCCTCCAGCAGCAGCCGGTCATGCATGTCGCTGTCGGGCAGGCCGGTGATCTCCGAATCGCGGATCGCCTTCACCGCGAGATCGGGTTTGTGGTCCATCAGATAGACCGCGGCCAGGCGGGTGGAGACCTGGGCCTTGGCGATACCATCCAGGCGCTTGTTCACCTGATAGGCCAAAAGACTCGCGGCGGGGTCGAGCAGATCGACCGCCACCAGCCGGTCGGCCATGCGGCGGATCATCTCGTCGCCATCCGCTCCGATCGGGGTGAGATCGATATTGTCGTAAAACATCGCCAGCGCCTCTACCGGCTTCATTTTGTCGGCCGCGCCTTTCAGATAGAGATTGACGAAGGCGGCGCGCATATCGTCCAGCGCCAGGCGCGAGGCGTCGCCGGAAAAATTCTGCTGCGCTACGCGCAGGGACTTGAGGCCCTCGCGCCAGCGGCGCCGGCGGAAATAAAGCGAGGCGAGCTTGCGCAGGGTCTTCATTTCCAGGCTGTCGCCCCGCCAGCGGAAGCGCAGCCTCTCCAGGGTTTCGATCGCCTGATCGGGCGTGATCGCTCCCGCATTCAACGCAGCGCCGGTGTGGTAGAAGATCGCCTTGGCCGCCAGATCTTCCTGGCCGCTATTCTCCAGCGCCACGAAAAGCGGCGCGGCGGCGCGATAACGGCTTTCCGCGGCCATCATCCGTGCCTCGGAGAGTTCCTTTTCCAACGCAAAGCGGGGCGCAAGCGTCTTGGGCATCCGGCGCAGCGCCGCGTCGGCGATGTCGAGCCGCCCCAGCCCCAGGGCTGCTTCGGTGTCGGCGAGGTCGGCGCGCGCCTGCCAGTCAAGCCCATACCGGTCCAGGACCGGATAGGCCTGCTCCAGATGGGTGTGCGCGTCCTTCCAATTCTCCGTCGCCGCATCGATCAAGCCGCGCCACAGCGCGGCATGCCGGTCGGCGTCGAATTGCGGACCCGCCAGTTCATTGTGAGCGTCCTGGTAGCGGCCCATCAGATAATCCGCTGCCGCGCGCATGGTGGTGAGTTGTGCGTCGCCTTTCAGGCTCGGATCCTGCGTCTGCACTAGGTCGATCATCCCGAGCGCCTCTGCCGCAAAGCCGTTGGCGAGATAGAAGCGCGCTAGGGTCATCTGCGCCTGCCCGGCACGGGCCGGCGTCAGCCGCGCGATCGCCTGCATCATGTTGCGCTCGGTGGCGAGAAAGCTTCCGCCGCGCAATTGCGCCCAGGCCGGAAAGTCGAGAAAGGACGGCCCTTCGCCGGGATGGGCAAGTGCGGCGGGCGACTGCGCTACCGGCATCTGGGGCGGCGTCAGGCCAAGCCCGCCGGGCCGGCCGATGGTGACGCGCGCATCCGCCACGGTAATGGATAGATCATCCACATAGGGCGAAATCACCAGCCCCGATGCGGTGGGCAGGGCGGTGAAATCGGCATAATCGCGCTCCTGCGGCATGGCGCGGCCAGGCGCGGCGGGAATGATGGTGAGAAGATCGCCGCTGCCGGGATCGAGCAGCACGAAACTTTTGTCGGCCGCCGGAAGCAGGGTGCTCAGCGATGCGCGTTTGGGATCGAGCTGGTTGCGGGCGAAGCCGATGGGAATGGGCCGGTCCGGCAGCTTGGTCGCGATCACCACTTGCAGAACCGATCCGCGGCCGCGCGCTGCAATCTCGGCAGGCGCTTTGAGGTTGATGCGCAGGATGGAAAGACCGCCGGTGGTCACCGCTTCCAGCCCGGCCGAAAAATCCTTCAGCGACGCTTCAAGCGCCTTGGCATCGAAGGCCGGGGCGTTCTCCACCACGATCCAGGCGGTCAGGCCGCGAATGAACACCGCCGCGCCATGCCCGCCCGCGCCCTTGAAATTCAGCACGGCGCCATTGCGTGTGCGCTGACCGTCGGCAGTCATTTCGGGCTCGGAAGGCGGGGCGCCCGCCACCGGCGACGAAGCGGTTTTGTTATCCGCAGTTTTTGCGCCTGCGGTTTTGACTTCTGCGGTGGTTGCCGGAGGCGTCGGCGCCTTGGCATCGGCAGGCTTCGCCGGCTCTGGCTGCTGGGGATTCAACTGCGCCACGGTTCGGGCGATGGCCGCGGCCTGGGCATTGCTCACGCCGGCGACTGGCGTGATCTGCGGCTTTTCCGTGCCGGGGGGCGCATAGGCGGCGGCATCGGTCTTGGGCGCGAGGATGTCGAGCACCACATGCGTGCCGTCGCGGAAATCATGATAGCCGGAATCGGAATCCGTCTCGAATTCTGCGATGACGCTGTTGCCCTCAAGGTGCCAGGTTGCGTTCTTCACCCAGGGCGGCGGAAAACGCGCAATCACCGACACATCGAGCCGCGAAGGCACGCCGAAACGCACCGTCATCCGGCCGGCGCCGGGAAAGACCGTATACGGAACGGTTTTCGGCCAGTCGAACACCAGCCGTGTGAAGTGCGTGTAAGATCCGGCCCGCAGCTTGATCAGCGGCAAGGCGGCGACATCGACCGGCTTCGGTGGCGGCGGCTTGGGCAGCACCAAATCGGGCATCGTGCCCGCGAAGCTCGGGTCGGCGAGATCGACCACCGCCTTGATGCCCGCCTGGCTGACATGCAGTTTGACCGGCTGGCCCAGGGTGAAACGCAAGGTCTTGCCGTCGGGATCGGTGCGGCCGCCGGCGATCAGCCGCGGCAAGGCGCCAGCGACGGCGGCAGGCGCAATGTCGGTCTTGCGGTCGAAAGCGATCGCCAGAACGCCACCCGTGGTGCGGGCGGAGACATGCGCGCCGGAATCAAGAGAAAAGGCCAGCCGCGCATAGCCGTTCCGGACGGTGCCACTCACCGAATCGGCGCGCGCCGGCAACGCCGCAAGCAGCAGCGCCGCGGCAAAGGCCGATTGCCAGAGGCGGGCGGTGGTCGTCACGGTGGTCCTTCCCGGGGCAATGATCGCGGGCTTGCGTTAACCCTTCGTAAACCGTGCCTGCCGGCCGTGCCCGCGGACGGCCAATCAAACAAACCGGATGCGCCCGCGGACGGGCAATTCAACATGTCAGCCGCCCGGCTTGGGCTTGGCGGCCGGTGCGGCGGCTTGAGCCGCCGGCGCGGCTGCGGCCGGCGCAGCCCCGGGAGCCGAAGCGGCCGAGGTTGCGGGCGCCGCCAGGGGCGCTTGTGGGCCCGCCGGCACCGGCGGCAGCGCCACGTCCGGCACCGCCAGGCGGTTTGCCAGCTTGATGGTCAGCTTCTCGGCGGCGGCGGATTCCATACTGGCCAGCACCGGAGCCAGCACGTCCGACTTCATCTCCTGCGCCACGGGCACCAGCACATCGTCGCTGAGACTGTTGAAGATACGCGCCGCGTCCTTGGGCTTCATCGCAGAATAAGTCTTCACCAGCGAAGCGACTTGTTTCTCCTGCGCGCTGTCGCGCTGGCCCAGCAATTTGGTCATCTGGTCTTGCAATTGTTTGAGCTGGCCGATCTTGGCATCGACGCGGTTCTCGGCCGCGGCCAGGATGTTGGCCTGCAGATCGAGCTGGCGCTGGCGCGCATCCAATTCGGCTCTGCGCTTGGACAGGCTGGTCAGCACATCGACCTCGGCGGCGCTGGCGATCGCCTCGTCGCCGCCGGCGAAATCGGGATTGGCAGGGGTGGGCTCGGGTGTCAAAGCCGGCGCGGCCGAAGCGGCCGAAGCGGCGGCGGGTTTGCTGTCCTGGGCATAGGCGCCATGCACCAGGCCGGAGGTTTTCAGCACCAGAAGCGCCGCGCTCAGCACCACCACGCCGGGCAGCAAGCGCAGCACGCGCGGATGTTTCATTGCCGCATCCTCGTCATTTCCAGACGGCTCATGATGCTGGTGGATGGCAGCGGCTGGGTCACGGGCTGGCTTTCCCGCGCCACGCCGACGCCCTGCTCGATCCGGTCCGCGATGCGTTCGGCCGAACCCACCAGCACCGACAATTCGTCGACATGCAGCCGGGCGCGCTTGAGGCGCTCGTCCAGAGTATGGGCGGCTTCGTTGGCGGCGGATTTGAGCGCGCGCAACGATGCCCCCGCCCCGGAGATCGCCATGTTGAGCTCGCCCACGATGCGCGAGAGGCCCTCTTGGCCTCTGCGCACCGCGGCAAGGCGGCGTTCCAGCACGATGCAATAGCCGAGCGTGGCGGCCAGCAGGACTTCCAGCGCGATTTCGATGGCAAAGGTGAGACTCATGGCAATCTCCTAAAGTGCCCTGGACGCGTCGGTACGCTCGATGGCGTCCTCGACCCGGACCGCGACCGAATTGCCGACCCGGCCCATCCGCCCGGCCAGCAACGGCACGCCACGGCAACGCAATTCGATCTTGGAATCGGGCCCGGCGTTCAGCATCACCGTTTCACCCACGGTCAAATTCATGATCCGCCCCAGCGGCATGATCTGCTCGTCCAGAATCGCCTCGATATCGACCTTGGTGGACCAAAGCTCGGTGGCGAGATGGCTCTCCCAGATCGAATCGCGGCCGAACTTCTCACCCATGAATTGCTGCAGCAGCAATTTGCGGATCGGTTCCAGGGTGGCGTAAGGCAGCAGCAATTCGGTGCGGCCGCCACGGTCCTCCATGTCGATGCGCAGCTTGACCAGGATGGCGGCATTGGCCGGCCGCGCGATGGCGGCGAAGCGCGGATTGGTTTCCAGCCGGTCCAGGGTGAACTTGACCGGCGCCAGCGGCTCGAAGGCGGCGCACATGTCCTGCAGGATCACTTCGATCATGCGCTGTACCAGGGTGCGTTCGATGGTGGTGTAGGGCCGGCCCTCGATGCGCATGGCCGAAGAACCGCGCCGCCCGCCCAGCAGCACATCCACGATCGAGTAGATCAGGTTGGAATCGACGGTGAAGAGACCGTAATTGTCCAGCTCTTCGGCGCGAAACACGGCCAGAATCGCAGGCAGCGGAATGGAATTGAGATAATCCC
>DATATP010000189.1:0-53799 GCA_036268715.1 Rhizomicrobium sp.
GGCCATGGCTCAGCATATAGGCCAGCGCGCGCACGAACATGCCCATCTGGCCATGGAACGCGCACATCCGGCCGAAGGGCCGGGCATTTTGCGGCAAGCCGTCGCGATCCTCGACCAGCCGCAGGCCGTCCGTGTCTTGCACCAGCAGCGGCAGCGGCGCGAAGGGCGCCAGCGCAGCCGAGAGCACCACAGGCCCGGCACCCGGGCCGCCCCCGCCATGCGGGGTGGAAAACGTCTTGTGCAAATTGATATGCATCGCATCGACGCCCAGATCGCCCGGCCGCACCCGCCCCGCAATGGCGTTGAAATTGGCGCCGTCGCAATAGAAATAGGCGCCCGCGTCATGCACCGCTTTGGCGATCCCGATCACCTCGCCTTCGAACAGGCCGCAAGTGTTGGGATTGGTCAGCATGATCGCCGCGACATCGGGACCGAGCTTCGCCTTCAATGCGTCGGCATCGACATGGCCGTTGCCCTTGGCGGGCACTTCGTCCACCGTGAAGCCGGCAAAGGCGGCGGTGGCGGGATTGGTGCCATGCGCCGAAGCCGGCACCAGGACACGCGGCCGCGTTTCGCCCCGTGCCGCGATGGCGGCGCGGATGGCAAGCAGCCCGCATAATTCGCCATGTGCGCCGGCCTTGGGCGACATCGCCACTGCCGGCATCCCGGTCAGGCGCGTCAGCCATGTCATCAGTTGCGCGATCAGCTCCAGCGCGCCCTGGACGGCAGCTTGCGGCGCCAGCGGATGAAGGTCGCCGAAGCCCGGCAGCCGCGCCATCTTCTCGTTGAGGCGCGGATTGTGCTTCATGGTGCAGGAGCCGAGCGGATAAAGGCCGGCATCGATCGCATAATTCATCCGCGACAGCCGCACATAATGGCGGATCACTTCCGGCTCGCTGAGACCTGGCAGGCCGATGGCGCCCCGGCGGCGTTGTCCGCCCAGCCGTGTATCGGAAATCTGCGTCTCGGGGAGATCGACCCCGACCGCCCCGTGATCCAGTTCGAAGATCAGCTTCTCATCATGGTCGAGACCATGATCGCCGGAAATGGTGGCGATGGCGCCCAGTCCTTGCGCGCCCGCGGCGGTGGGGCGGCCCTGGTTGTTCATGGTCACGACAGGACCTCCTCGAGCGCCGAAGCCAGGGCGGCGAAATCTTCGTCGCTGCTGGTTTCGGTCGCAGCCAGAATCAGCAAATTCTCCGCTGCCTTTTCCCGGGGCATCAGGCGCGAGGCGGGCACGCCGGCCAGGATGCCGCGCGCCGCCAATACATCCACGACCGGCGCAGCCGGCCCGGGCAGTTTCACGGTGAACTCGTTGAAGAAAGAAGGCGTCATCAGTTCGACGCCGGCAAGCTTCGCCAGCCGGTCCGCCAGCGCCGACGCCTTGGCGTGATTGAGCCGCGCCAGCCGCACCAAGCCCTCCTCGCCCAAGAGCGACAGATGGATGGTGAAAGCCAGAGTGCACAGGCCGGAATTGGTGCAGATGTTGCTGGTCGCCTTTTCCCGGCGGATATGCTGCTCGCGGGTGGAAAGCGTCAGCACAAAGCCACGCCGTCCTTCCGCATCCACCGTCTCGCCGGTCAGCCGGCCGGGCATCTGGCGGACAAATTTCTTGCGCGTGGCGAACAGGCCGACATAGGGACCGCCAAAATTAAGGCCGTTACCGATGCTTTGGCCTTCCGCGGCCACGATGTCGGCGCCCTGGGCACCGGGCGGCTCGAGCAACCCCAGCGACACGATCTCGGTCACCACGGCGATCAGCAGCGCGCCCTTGGCGTGAGCCGCTTCGGCGAGTGGCTTTAGATCGCGGATCAGCCCGAACACATCCGGACTCTGCACCACGACACAGGCGGTTTCCTCGTCGATCAGCGCGACGATATCCTCCGCCTTGCCGGGCGCGACAGGCGCGCGCCTCACCTGTCCCGACAATCCTGCGACGGTTTCCACCGTTTCGGCATAGTGTGGATGCAATCCGCCCGACAAAACCGCCTTGCCGCGTTTCGTCAGGCGCTGGGCCATCAGCACCGCTTCGGCCGTTGCGGTCGATCCGTCATAAAGCGAGGCGTTCGCCACCTCCATTCCGGTCAGGAGCGCGACCTGGGTCTGGAATTCGAACAGATATTGCAGCGTGCCTTGTGCGATCTCGGGCTGATAGGGCGTATAGGAAGTGAGGAATTCCGAACGCTGGATCAGATGATCCACCGCCGCAGGCACATGATGCTTGTAGGCACCCGCGCCGCAGAAGAAAGGCGCCGCCCCCGCCGCGATATTCTTCGCCGCGAGCCGCGTCAGGGCACGTTCCACCTCCAGCTCGCCCTGCGTGTCCGGCAGATCGAAAACCGAAAGACCGGCCCGGGCCGGTTTCGGTACGTCGCGGTACAACGCATCGATATCGGGGACGCCGATCCTTGCCAGCATGGCGCGACGATCGTCCGGCGTAAGAGGCAGATAACGCATGGATCAAAGGCCTTTCACGAAGGCGTCATAGGCGTTCCTGTCCATCAGCTTGGCGAATTCGGCCTTGTCGGAAAGCTTCATTCGGAAGAACCAGCCCTCGCCTTCGGGGTCGGCATTCACCTTCGAGGGATCGGCCGCCAGCGCTTCGTTCGCCGCTGTCACCTCTCCGCCTGCAGGCGCATAGACCTCGCTCGCTGCCTTGACACTCTCCACCACCGCCGCCTCGCCGCCCGCCGCGACCTTCTTTCCCGGCGGCGGCAGTTCGACATAGACGACATCGCCCAACTGTTCGGCGGCGAATTTGGTGATGCCGATGGTGGCGACATCGCCGTCCAGACGAACCCATTCGTGCTGATCGGTGTAACGGACTTCGCTCATGAAAATCTCCTAGATGGCACGGCGATAATGATGGGGAACGAACGGCATGGGTGCGACGGCTGCTGGCAGCGCGTTGCCGCGCACCATCAGATCGAGCTTGGTGCCGTCGGCGGAGTAAGCGGTCTCGACATAGCCCATCGCGACCGGCGCGTTGAGGCTGGGGCCGAAACCGCCCGACGTGATCCGGCCGATCACGCGGCCGTCGGCAACGATATCCGCGCCCTCGCGCGCCGGCGCCCGACCTTGCGGAAGGATGCCCACGCGCTTGCGGGGTGTGCCGTTGAACAGCGCGTTCATGATCTTGTCGGCCGCAAGAAAATCCCTGTCCAGCTTGCGGCGCTTGCCGATGGCCCACACAAGATTGGCCTCCACCGGATCGGTGGTCTCGTCGATGTCATGGCCGTATAGGCAAAGCCCGGCTTCCAGCCGCAGCGAATCCCGCGCGCCCAGGCCGATGGGAAGAACTTCGTGTTCCGATAGCAACGCGCGTGCGACGCGCTCGGCATCTGCCGCATCGAGCGAAATCTCGAACCCGTCTTCGCCGGTATAGCCTGTGCGGCTAACGATGGCGGGGGCGCCCGCGACGGTCGCGCGGGTGGCACGCATGAAGTTCAGCTTGCCAATGCCGGGCGAATGGCGCTCCAACACGTCTTCCGCCAGCGGCCCCTGCAACGCCAGCAAGGCGCGGTCCGGGCAGGGCGACAATCGCGCCTGACCCGCCAGACGCTCGGCCATATAGGCGAAATCGGCATCCTTGGTCGCGGCATTGACCACCAGATAAAGCGCCGCTTCCCCGGCCAGGCGGGTGGTCATGAAATCGTCTTTGATGCCGCCCGTGCCGTTGAGCAGCAGGCCGTAGCGCTGGGCGCCCTCGCGAAGGCCGGTCAGGTCGGCGGGTGTCAGCCGCTCCAGAGCGCGCGCCGGGTCGGGTCCGGACAGGAATGCCTGCCCCATATGCGAAACATCGAACAACCCCGCCTTGGCGCGGGCATGCAGATGTTCGCGCAAGATCCCCGCCGGGTACTGCACCGGCATCTCATAGCCGGCGAAAGGCACCATCTTGCCGCCCAGCGCGACATGCAGATCGTGAAGGGGGGTGCGGCGCAGAGTTTCGGTCGATACGGTCATAACGGTCCTGACAAATACGGGGTCCCACGCAGGAAAAGCGCGGCCCCGTCTGTCATTGGACCTGAGAGATTTCCCCGTCCCGCCTTCGTTGCAAAAGCGTTGCGGATTACCCCTTCGGTGGAAACGGCAAAGTGCGCCGTTCCGCTTTCCAGAAGATCATCTCCTTCGCGGTCCTTTTGCCTGAGAGTTTCCGGGGTGGTTGCTCCTTCGGCGACTCTTGCGAGCGCTCTCCCGCGAGGGATCTTGTGCTGGCCAGGCCCGCGCGCCTCCCGGCGGGCGAACCCGTTAGGGGCATTGTAGGGGCGGCACGGGGGGAGTCAACGCGGCCGCGGCATGGCCCTGAAACTACTCACATTCTTTCCGGCACCTCGATGCCGAGCAGATCGAGAAGCTTGGTCAGGACCGCCAGCACCAGCTCGCACAGATGCAGGCGGGCGGCGCGCAGGGCCGGATTTGTCTCGTTCAGCACATGATGCTCGGCATAGAAGCGGCTGAACTTCTGGGCCAGGTCGAAGGCATAGTCGCACAGCATGTTGGGGGCGCGCTTGTCCTCCGTCCCCGCCATCGCCTCGGGCAGCGCCAGCAATTGCAGGATCACGGCCCGCTCTTCCGGCGAGCGCATGATGGCGCGTTCCGAGTGAAGGTCTTCCGGTTTCAGCTTGCGCAGGATCGAACGAATGCGCACCGCGGCATATTGCAGATAGGGGCCAGTCTTGCCTTCGAAGCGGGAGAAACGCTCCAGATCGAAAATATAATCGGTGGTGCGATGATTGGAGAGATCGGCGAATTTGATAGTGGCGATGCCGACCTTGCGCGCGATGGCAGCGCGTTCCTCCGCGCCGATGGTCTCATCCAGTCCCTGTTCGCCAAGCCGCTTCTCGGCTTCTGCCGTTGCCATCCCGATCAGGTCGTGCAGCTTCATCACCCCGCCCGCGCGGGTCTTGAACGGCTTGCCATCCGCTCCGTTCATCGTGCCATAGCCGACGTGTTCCAGCGCGGCTTTCCCGGCGAGATCGGCCAGCTGCGCGGCGCGGAATACCTGCTCGAAATGGCCATGCTGGCGGTGATCGACCACATAGAGGATCAAATCGGGGTTCTGCTCGCGAACCCGCTCGATGATAGTGGCGAGGTCGGTGGTGCCGTACAGCACTCCCCCTTCGGATTTCACCAGGATCAGCGGCGGCATGGGTTTCTTGTCGTCGTCGCGCGCCACCCGCACCACCAGCGCGCCCTCGCTCAATTCCGCCAGGCCGCGCCGCTTGAGGTCTTCGATCATCGGTGGGATCAGCACATCGACGCTGGATTCGCCCTTCCACAGATCGAATGCCACGCCAAGACTGGCAAATTCGCGGCTGAGGCCGGCTTCTGACACTTGCACGAAATGCCGCCACAGCGCGCGATAGCCGGGACGGCCCGCCTGCAAATCGACCGTCGCGCGGCGCGCCGCCTCCAACCTTTCCGGATCGGTCTTGCACGCCGCGGCGGCTCGCGGATAAAGCGTTTCCAGCTCGTCCATCGTGACCGGCGATTCTTGCGGATAGGGACCGACGTAATTCATGTCGAAATAGATCGGGGCCAGGCCCTCCGCCTCGATCTCGGAAATGAGCTGGCCCATCTGCAGGCCCCAATCGCCCAGATGCACATCGCTCACCACCCGCCAGTCGTTGGCGCGCAATAGCCGTTGCAAGCAGTCGCCGATGATCGAGGAGCGCAGGTGCCCCACATGCATCGGCTTGGCGATGTTGGGTCCGCCGAAATCGATCACCACCGTCTTGCCCGTTCCGGTGGCGGGCGCGCCCAGGCGCGCATCCCGCGCCATCGTCTCCACACGCCCGGCAAGCGTCTCGTCGGCAACATCGAGATTGATGAAGCCGGGCCCGGCGATCTCGATTCGGGCGAATAGGGGATGGACCTTCAGCCGGGCCGCGATCTTCTCGGCAATGGCGCGCGGATTGGCTTTTACCTGTTTTGCCGCCGCCAGCGCACCGTTGCACTGGAATTGCGCCAGGTCGGGCCGGTCCGACACTTGCACCTGGCCGAAAGATTCCGGCAAGCCCTCGGCGGCGAAAGCCGCGCCGGCGAGGCGCGACAGCGCCGTCGCCAAGGAACCGGCCTGCGCGGTCATGGGGCGTAACGGCCCATCTTCTGGTTATAGGCGATCTGGGCGGAAGTCAGCTGCAATCCCGCGGTCAACTGATAATCCCAGGGCAGATGGCCATTGCCGAGATGGATCTGCACATCGTCGGGGGAAAGAGTGAAAGTTGCGACGGACGCGCCGGGGGCAAAGGAAAAGCGGGCGGTGTAGAGCCGCTTGTTGACCACCCGCGCCGCCATGGTCACGGCCACGAAATAGGGCACCGAATAAGTCGCGCCGTCGGCGCTGGGTGCCCGCTCGGCCCGAAAAGTAAGATTCAGGGACGAATCGGTTTCGCCCTTGCGCCGGTCGAGAGTGCACTCTGTGGTCGCATTGAACAGCGCGACTCGATAAAGCTCCCCCGAAGGATCGGCCGGAGCCCCGGGGCGCATCACCGTCGCGTGATCGGTATCGGCCAGGATCGCGGAATAGGGACAAGCATTGGGATTGGGCGTGGAGCAGCCCGCCAGCAAGGCAAGGGCGCCCATTGCCGCAATGCTGCGCAATAGAAAACGGGGGACGTGTTCAGGTTTTTCCAGCACGGGAGCGCTTGACTTTCGGCGGCCTTAATCGGACTTCTGCGACGGCCTTTAACCGGGCAAGGGACTTTAGCCAAGCGGATTTGGAATGGGAAGCAAAAGCGGCTGAAACCGTCCAAGGTTTTCAACGCTTCTGCTTTTGTAAGGCCTGAACTGAGCATCCATGGCGGTATACACCGAAGTAACCTTCGAGGACCTGGAAGGGCTTCTCACCCAGTATGACATCGGCACGCCGCTGTCCTTCAAGGGCATCGCCGAGGGGGTGGAAAACTCCAATTTCTATCTCCAGACCGATCGCGGCGCTTTCATCCTCACCCTCTATGAAAAGCGGGTGGCGATGGGCGATCTGCCCTTCTATCTGGGATTGATGAATCACCTGGCTGCGCAAGGCATCGTCTGCCCACAGGCGGTGCCGACCCGTAACGGACGGCAGTCGGTCACCCTCAACGGCCGGGCTGCGGCGATCGTCACCTTTCTCACCGGCATTTCGCTGCGCCGGCCCCATGTCGAGCACTGTGCCGCGGCCGGAGCGGTGCTGGCCCGGCTGCACCGGGCCGGCGAGGGTTTCGCCATCACGCGAGAGAATGCGTTGGGCCCCAAGGGATGGCGTCCGCTGTCTAAGGCCATCGACAGCCGCGCCGACACTGTCGAGGACGGGATGCGCAGGCTGATCGACACGGCGCTGGCCGATCTGGAGCGCGACTGGCCGAGCGGCCTTCCCACCGGCGTCATCCATGCCGATTACTTTCCCGACAATGTGCTGTTCATGCACGATCAGGTCTCCGGCGTGATCGATTTCTATTTCGCCTGCAACGACATGTTCGCCTATGACCTGTCGGTGATGCTGAACAGTTGGTGCTTCGAGATGGACGGCTCCTACAATATCACCAAAGGCCGGGCGCTGCTGTCGGGCTATCGCACCATCCGGCCGTTCAGCGTTGACGAAACCGAGGCCCTGCCCGTCCTAATGCGTGGCTCGGCGCTGCGCTTCCTGCTGACGCGGCTATATGACTGGCTCAATCCGGACCCGAACGCCTTGGTACGGCCCAAGGACCCGCGGGAATATTCCAAGAAGCTGCGCTTCCACCGCCAGGTGAAGCATGCGGGAGAATATGAGTTCACATGACGCCGACTCCGCGCATCCGCCGCGCGACCGAAACGAAAGTGGAGATATTCACCGATGGCGCCTGTTCGGGAAATCCTGGACCTGGCGGTTGGGCCGCAATCCTCAGGAGCGGCGCACACGAGCTGGAGCTGGCGGGCGGCGAACGCGCCACCACCAACAATCGCATGGAACTGATGGCCGCGATCGAGGGGCTGAAGGCGCTGAAACGTGCCTCCGCCGTCATCCTGCATACAGATTCACGCTATGTGATGGACGGCGCGTCGAAATGGCTTGCAGGCTGGAAGAAGAATGGCTGGAAGACCGCCGACAAAAAGCCGGTCAAGAACGAGGATTTGTGGCGCGCACTGGAGGCGGCGATGGCGGGCCACAGGATGGAGTGGCGTTGGGTGCGGGGCCATTCCGGCCATGTGGAGAATGAGCGCGCCGATGTTCTGGCGCGCGGTGCCATTCCGGGACCGTAATCGACCTCGCCCCGAGCTTGTCGGAGGGTGAGCGTGCCCGAGGGCGAGGTCTCGCGTCAGGGCAGGTCCGCCAGCATATATTCCGCGCTGGAAACTTCGAACGCTGCGGGCTGCTCGACATTGAGCGATTTCACCACCCCGTTATCGACGACCATCGAATAGCGCTGGCTGCGCTTGCCCATGCCGAATTTGGTGCCGTCCATCTCAAGGCCCACGGCGCGGGTGAAATCGCCATTGCCATCGGCCAGCATGCGCACCTTGCCTTCGGATTTCTGGTCCTTGCCCCAGGCGCCCATCACGAAGGCGTCGTTGACCGAGACGCAGGCGATGGTATCGACGCCCTTGGCCTTCAGCGCCGCCTCATTCTGAACGAATCCCGGCACATGCTTGGCCGAGCAGGTCGGGGTGAAGGCACCGGGTAGCGCGAACAGCGCCACTTTTTTGCCGGCGAACAAGCTGTCGCTGGAGACCGGCGTGGGCTTGCCGTCCTGCATTTCCATGAATGTGGCGGACGGAACCTTGTCGCCGACCTTGATCGTCATTCGTCGTCTCCGCTCTTGAGGTGACGGACTCTAACCAAGAGGCGCCCCGGCCGCCAGTGGCCCGGTCTAGCCGGTTCCGTCGCGCGGCGCGGCTTCAAGATCATAATAGCGCGCGATGTAATCCATTGCCTGAGCGGCGTTCATGGCGGAAGCAAAATGGAAGCCCTGGCCGAACTCGCAGCCCAATTCGGCCAGCCACTTTGCGTCCGCCTCGTTTTCCACACCTTCCACCACGACGCTGCGCTTGAGGTCGTGCGCCAGTCCGATGATGGAGGTCAGCACGACTTCGCCATCGGCGTCGATATCGGTGCCGCCATGACGGGCGAGAAAGCTGCGGTCGATCTTCACCGTGTCGAAAGGCAGTTGACGGAACTGGCTGAGACTGGAGGTTCCGGTGCCGAAATCATCGATCGAGAGTCCCGCTCCGGCGGCGCGCAGCCGTTCGAGCATCCGCGGCAGATCCCCGCTGGATGCGACGGCGCTTTCCGTGATCTCCAGATTGAGAGTACCCGGCACCAACTCGTTGGTCGCCAAGACCTGCTTCAGCGCGCTTTCAAAACGGAAATCGCGCAACTGCCGGCGGGAGAGATTGACGCTGACGAACAAGGGCGGCCGCAGGGGAAAATAGCGCTGCCAGCGGGCCAGATCTTCCGCCGCCCGCTCCAGCGCGAAATGCCCGAGCTGAAGGATCAGCCCCGTCTCTTCGGAATGACCGATGAACTCCGCCGGTTCGATGACGCCTTTCTCGGGATGGTTCCAGCGCAGCAGCGCCTCGAAACCGGCGATACTGCGGTCGGCGAGGCGCACGATGGGCTGGTACCAGACATCCAGATGTCCGGCGCGCAAGGCATGGCGCAACTCGCTCTCCAAGGCGACGGAATCGGCGGGCGCGGTGTTCTGCAATTCAGGCGAATAGACCCGCGCCGCGGCGCCACCCAGCCGCTTGGCCGCATTCATCGCCAGTTCGGCATTGGCGATCAGGGCAATCGGCTCGCCGCTTTCCGCGCCGCCGGACAGACCGATGCTGGTCGGCGCGAACACTTCGCGTCCCTCCAGCACAAAGGGTTGGCTTGAAATTTCCAGCAGGGCCTCGCCATAGGCCGGTGTGGCGCGGCGCGGCACGGCAAACAGCAGCGCAAAGGAATCGCCGCCGACCCGGAACAGGCGCCCGCCTTCGGCCTGCCCGAAGACCTCCAGGCGGCGCGCCATCTGCTGCAGCACCAGGTCTGCGCCGGCATCGCCCAGGCTGGCATGAATTGCCTTGAATCGGTCTATATCGAGCAACACAAACAGCGCGCCGGCAAAATCATTGCCCAGCGTGTCCAGTTGCTCCATCAGCGCAACCCGGTTGCCCAGACCCGTCAGAGGATCGTGCGGCAGGCTGGCCGCGATCTCCGCCTGCTTGCGCTGGTCGATGTCAGATAAGAGACCGAGGCAGTCGGATGGCACATTCTGTTCGGTGACGATGGTGGCACGCAATTCCAGCCAGCGAAAAGCGCCTCCCGGCGCCCGGCAGCGGAATTCGAGCCGGAAGGCGAAGCCCGGCTGATCGCGATACTGCTCCAACGCCTGAACATAGATGTCGCGGTCCTCGGGATGGATCTGGGCGACCCAATCGCCATGGGCAATGGTGGTCCGTGTGCCGAACCCCGCCATCTGGGTCCCTTCCGGCGACAAGGTGAGTAGATCGGCGCGAAAATCCAGGTCGAACACGCCCTGATGTGAGGCGCCGATGGCCGCAAGCGCCAGATTGGCGATCGGCGCGGTATGATCGATCGCGCCAGGGGCACGCGCTTCCAGCAGGCGCGCGGCATTGGAGCCGTGCAGGAAGGGAAGCACCGCGATCTCCTCGCTGGCGATCACCGCCAGCGCCAAAAGGATCGCCCCCGCCGCCGCGAAGCCTCCCGTCGCCGCCGGTCCGGTGAGATTCTCGCCCAAGCCGCCCAGAGCGGTGACCGCGGCCGCCAGCGCGACCAGTGCGAAGGCTGCGGCGCTGGGCGCCACCACTTGCGCCGCTTTCACGCCACGCCGGCCGCAATAGACAAGGTATGCCGCTACGACCAGGCTGCCCAGGACGATCAATATGTCGGTGACAACCGTCGCGCCCGGCAAACCGAGATAGGCCGCGAGCCCCAGAAAGATCAACCCATACAAGCAGCGATGGAACAGCTTTTCGCGCGTCGGCCAGATTTCGCGGATCGGGATGATCGCGTCGGCCAGCCGTGCCCCCGCCGCCAATGCCAGGGCGGTGAGGAAAGCCGACAAGCCATAGGGGCCGCCGATACGGGTGGCGAGGCTGGCATCGAACATGCCGGTGCCGGCAAGCCATGCCCATAAAAGAAAAAACAGAGTGATCGCCACCCATCGCGGGGCGGCATGGCCGATCAGCACGGCAAGGCCGCCGGTGATGAGCGCCGCACCCGCGATCAGGGTTCCGACCGCCGTGATGAAGATGGCAAGCTGGCGATTGTGGGAGGCGAGCGCAGGCTCGGTCCAGGCATAGAGGGCGGCGGGGGTTTGCGCCGTGGCGACCCTGAGCGCCAGGCTGACCGAGGTCACCGGCGGAACGATGACCCGCCAGGCGCGTCGGCCATAGCCGCTGGCAGTCTCCACCGTCGCGCCGGAATCCGCCACCACCGCCATGATGGCGGGCCGCATCCGCAGCGGCAGGACATGCAAGGCGGCGCGCGGCGGCTGGCCGGCGAGCAGCACCCGGCTGGCGGCGTGCTGGCTCGAATTGGCGACATTCAGAATGTACCAGACCGAATTGTCGGCCTCATGGCCGCCCGGCGCATGATAGGAGGACAGCGCCGGGGTCAGGTCGATCACATTATCCGGCTTGCCGAAATCGACCTGCGGCTCGCTGCCCGGCCGGGGGGCGGCATAGGCCAGCGATAACGCTGCGAATGCGAACAGGGCCGAGGCGATGAGGCGGGAAAACTTCATTAATTCCTGGATCGATTTTCTTCATTGTTCACGCAGCCCGCGGATCGGCCGCCGGTATGCGGATCGTCATGTGTATAGCGTCGCAGTGCGGTCTCCCGCAACCGCATGCTTCAGGCGAGGCGTGCCTCGTCTTCGAGCAGCGCGAACAGAAGATGATCGGCCCAGACGCCATTGATCAGGAGATAGCGCCGCGCCACGCCTTCCTGGCGGAATCCGCAGCGAGCGAGCAGGCTTTTCGACGCCTCGTTCCCTGTCAGGCATGCCGCCTCGATGCGGTGCAGGCCCAATGTGCGGAATACGAAAGGGATGAGCGCCTTTACCGCGGCGGTCATATAGCCCTGGCGCGCGAAGCGCTCGCCGATCCAATAGCCCAGGGTGCAGCATTGCGTGACGCCGCGTCGCACATTGGAAAGCGTGCAGCCGCCCATCAAGGCATTGTCGCTCTCGCGCAGCACGAAGAACACATAGGCGGAGTCCTGGCGGGTCTCTTTGTTGTAGCGCTTGATGCGCCGGCGGAAAGCCCCCTTGGTCAATTCGTCCTCGGCCCAGACCGGCTCCCAGGGCGTGAGGAACTGGCGGCTTTCGCTTCGGAGCCGCGCCCAGGCAGGGAAATCGGCGATGCGCGGATAGCGCAGATAGCAGGCGTTGCCGCGCAGCACCGGTTGCTGGCCGCCGGGAAAAGTGAGGCCGCGCATGAAGGCAATCGGGCCCGTCTTTATGAATTGGGCCTTCAATTGCGCCTTCACTATTCCGCCGCGTTCGCCAGGGCGCCGAAGCGGCGCGCGAAATTGTCATGGGATTCGAGCCGCGACACCGGGCCGATTGCGGCGATGGCGGGCGCGGTACTCAGCATCAGATCGGCGGCATAACGTTTGACCGTGCCGGCGTCGATCGCATCGAT
Source organism: Rhizomicrobium sp. (assembly GCA_036268715.1). Classification (GTDB taxonomy): domain Bacteria; phylum Pseudomonadota; class Alphaproteobacteria; order Micropepsales; family Micropepsaceae; genus Rhizomicrobium. The sequence continues at coordinate 12,613 of DATATP010000189.1, forward strand.
CTGGGCGACAATCTCGCCGACACTCTGGATCCGGCCCAAGGCGAACATCTGGCCGGCGATCATTTCAGCCCGGGCACTGGGGCTTTCCAGGCCCATCAGAAGCCCGGCCTTGATCTGGGCACGGGCGCGCGCCACTTCGGCTTCGTCGAGATCGGTAGCGATGGCGGCCATCTCGCCCGCCACCACGGCGGAGATCTCGCCCGCCTGCGCCTCGCCGGTTCCGACATAGATGCCGATAAAACCGCCGTCCTGGAAACCGTTGGAGAAGGCGTAGATCGAATAGCAGAGACCGCGTTTTTCGCGCGCCTCCTGGAACAGGCGCGAAGACATGCCCCCGCCCAAGGCGGTGGCGTAAATCTGCGCCACATAATAATCGGGATCGGCGTTGGACAGGCCCGGAAAGGCATAGGCGATGTGCGCCTGCTCCAGATCCTCCATCAGCCGCATCTCACTGCCGATATAGCGCGCCGGCGACATCGGCGGCACGGTGCCCAGATTGAGGTCGGAGAATTTCCGCTCCGCAATCCGCACGATCTCCTCATGCGCCACCGCGCCGGAACAGACCAGCATCATCCCTTCCGCGCGATATTGGGACGCCATGTAGGAGCGCAACATTTCCCTGTCGAAGGCCGCGACGCTCGCTTCCTCGCCCAGGATCGGCCAGCCCATCGGCTGGCCCGGATAGATCGCAGCCTGTAAATGATCGAAGATGATGTCGTCGGGTGTATCCCGCGCCTGGCCAAGTTCCTGCAGCACCACTTGGCGCTCGCGCTCGATCTCGGCATGTTCGAAGGTTGGACGGGTAAGAATGTCGGCGACGATATCCAGAGCCAACGGCACATCGGCCTTCAGCACGCGCGCATGAAACGCGGTCTGTTCGCGGCTGGTGTAAGCGTTGAGATTGCCGCCCACCGCTTCGATCTCTTCGGCGATGGCGCGCGCATCGCGGCTCTCGGTGCCTTTGAACGCCATGTGTTCGAGCATGTGCGAGACGCCCATCTCGGCCTTGGTTTCGTTGCGCGTGCCGGTGTTCACCCAGACACCGACAGCGGCGCTCTCCAAACCCTGCATCGGGTCGGTGATGATTGTTAAGCCATTGGAAAGTTTGGAAATTTCTAGCGCCATCGCGGCAGTCTAGAAGAGATGAAGGAGCGAATCAAAGAGGGGTCGGGGGGTAAAATTTCCATTTTTTCGGTCCGGTCTTTGAGCCCGGAAAGCCGATAGGGAACCATTGGAGGAGCGCCGGTCGCCTGGATTACCGCGTCCGGAAACTTAGCCGGATGGGCGGTGGACAGGACCACGGCTGGGGCGGCGGGACGGTCAATGGGCGGGGCTCCCATTTGCTGGAGGGCGGCAAAACCCACAGCCGTATGAGGGTCAATGACCCGGCCGGAGCGGTCCCGGAGGGCGGCGATCGCGGCCCGGGTTTCGGCGTCGTTACTGGAGAAGGCGCTGTAGCGGGTGCGCAGCACATTGAGCACTGGGGGGGGCAGTTCCAGCCGGCGGCTGCGGCCGAACTCGGCCATCGCCGCTTCGGTCCAGTCCGCATCCCGGTCCGAGGCTTCAAACAGTGCCCGCTCGAAATTCGACGCCACCTGGATGTCCATCGACGGGCTCAAGGTCGGCTTAGCCGTGCCGCTGGCATAAACGCCGTCGTTAAGGGCACGCGCCAAGATGTCGTTGCTATTGGTGGCAACGACCAGGCGCGCCACCTCAAGGCCCATGCGCGATGCCGCCTCGCCCGCGAAGATGTCGCCAAAATTTCCCGTCGGCACGACGAAAGTCGCGGGACGTCCCAAAGCCGCGCTGGCGGTGAAATAATAAACGGCCTGCGCGGCGATGCGCGCAAAATTGATCGAGTTGACTGCGGTCAGGGAGACATCGCGCGCGAATTCGGTGTCGGCAAACAATTGCTTCACGATGGTCTGGGCATCATCGAAGCTGCCTTCCAGCGCGATATTGTGGACATTGGCATGCGGCGTCGTGGTCATCTGCAGCCGCTGAATCTCGCTGACCCGGCCCTTGGGATGCATCACAAAGACTTCGATGTTTGGCAGCCCGCCCAACGCCGCAATGGCGGCGGAGCCGGTGTCGCCCGATGTGGCCGCCACGACCGTGGCGCGGCCGCCGCGCTTGGCGAGGGCACGGGCGAATAACCGGCCAAGCAACTGGAGCGCGATGTCCTTAAAGGCGAGCGTGGGGCCGTGGAATAACTCCAGCAGATATTGACCGGGTCCGATCTCGACCAGCGGCGCAATCTCGGGCGCGTCGAAGTCGGTATAGGCGGCCTCGATGTCGGCGCTGAGCTCGGCATCGCTGAAGGAGCCTTTTGTGAAGCGCGACAGGATGGCAAACGCGGCATCCTGATAGCGGGCGCCCTTGAATGTGGCGAATTCATCCGCGGAGATCTGTGGCCATTCGGCCGGCAGATAGAGCCCTCCATCGGGCGCCAGCCCTGCCAGCAGCACGTCCGCAAAGCTTGCCTGAGGCGCCCGGCCGCGGGTGGAAATGAAATTCACAAGGGTCCCTTTCGGAGGCGCGTTATACGGGCGGCATCACCGCCAGGCCAGCCGGCCCCTGGAGGCGTGATAGGAAATCCAGACACCGAAAAGCATGAGGGCAAGACCGAACCAGGTGATGGCGTAGGACAAATGTTCATTGCGGAAAGTGACCACCGTCTGGCCGCCTTTGGGCCAGCCACCGGGATTGGGGGTGGCATCGGCCTCAATCACCGCTGGCGCGGACAGTTTGAGATGGTCGGCCGCCGCAATGCCGGCCATGTCACGGGAATACCAGACGCGGTGGGCACGATCGGGGGGCGGGGTGAACCAGCCCGGAGGATCGGGCACCCGCCAGACACCGACCAGACGGGTTTTGCCTGGCGGATTGCCTGCCGCCCGCGTTGCCGGGTCGAGCTTCCGCTTCGGCACCGCGCCCCGGTCCACCAGCAGTGTGCGGCCATCGTCGGTGCGCAATGGCGTCAGAACATGATAGACGGGCGCCCCATCCGGGCCGGTGGTGAAAATATAGGCTTCGTTCGCATAGTCGAAGCGGCCGGCAAGCGCCACACGGCGATATTGTACGGTATCGGCGTCCATTTTGAGCGCCTGGTCCAGGGAAACCGGCGGGGCAGTCATGTGGCCGTTCACCTGCGCGATCAGGGCCAGCTTCCACTGCAGTCGCTGGAGCTGCCACACGCCGAGCCCGCACAGGATCGCAAACAGGATCGCGGCAAAGATCGTGAAGCCGGGATAGGGACGAAAGCGCATCACAAGGAGAGCCGCCCTTCGCCCGCCTTGTGCTTATACTGCAGGACCAACAGCGCCGATTTGGACAGCCGCAGGAAAATTGCCGTCAGCAGACAGATGAGCGGGATCCACAACGCCGCATGCACCCATAGCGGTGGATGGAAGGTGAATTCGACATACAGCGCCAGGCCGCAAACAATGGCGCCGACGATGAGAATGCCGAACACCGCCGGACCGTCCCCCGTATCGAACATGGCGTAATCGAGACTGCAGGCCGGGCATTGTTTCTTCAGGGCCAGATAACCGTCGAACAGTTTGCCGCCGCCGCAGCGTGGACACAGCGAAAGCAGGATGGCTTTTGCAGTGGGCGGCGACGGGATCACGGCTGACAACCTACAGGGAGTAGCATTTTGGCATCCTGAGCAGGAGCGCCGAGCGATGTGGCCAAGGCGGCCATGAGCGATGGCGAGACGAACTCAGGGGCCAAAAGGCCTAGCCCTGCGTGATTGGACCCTGGCCCCAGACGTAAATACAGATGAACAGGAACAGCCACACAACGTCGACGAAATGCCAGTACCAGGCCGCCGCCTCGAAGCCGAAATGGCGCGTGGGCGTGAAATGGCCCGCCATGGCGCGGAACAGGCAGACAATCAGGAAGGTGGTGCCGATGATCACATGGAAGCCGTGGAAACCGGTCGCCATGAAGAAGGTCGAGCCGTAGATCGCTTGCAGATTGCCCGCGCCGCTCGCCAGCGAGATATGGGTCGGATCGGTGAACGGCACCAGAGCCAGATTGTTGAAGCCGAACGTAAAGGGGGCGTGCATATATTCCCAGGCCTGGAGGCCGGTGAAGGACAGGCCCAGCAGGATGGTGATGAACAGGCCCACCACCGAGCCTTTCTTGTCGCCGGTCTGGATGGCGTGATGCGCCCAGGTCACCGTAGTGCCCGAAGTGAGCAGGATGAGGGTGTTCATCAGCGGGAAATGCCAGGGGTCCAGGGTGACGACGCCGGCCGGGGGCCAAGTGGCGACGCCGACATCCGCGTGAAAGATCGCGGTATTAAAGAAGGCCCAGAACCAAGCGACGAAGAACATCACCTCCGAGGCGATGAACAGCAACATGCCATAGCGCAGATGCAGCTTCACGACCGGGGTGTGGTTGCCGAATACAACAGACTCGCGCACCACGTCCCGCCACCAGCCCGCCATGGTGTAGAGCACCAGCGCCAGGCCGATCAGGAAAACCCAGGGCTGACCGTTCACCGGCAGGCCGAAAAAGCCGGTGTAATCCTTGTTCATCCAGAACACGGCGCCGCCCAGCATAAGGAAGGCACCAAGCGACCCGACGATCGGCCAGGGGCTGGGATCGACCAGGTGATAATCGTGCTTCACATTGCTGCTCATAACTCTTCAGCCCCCTTTAGCGGCCAGCATGTTCGTGCCATTGCACGATCGACATCACAAAAAATAACAGCGCGAGCGCGCCCAGCGCCAGAGCCAGAGCGACATTGCGTTTGCGGCGTTCGCGCGCGGCCCGATCCCAGTCATCCTTCACGACCACAAAGCCAAGAAGGACGGATGGAATGCCGAAAAGCCGATCAGCTTTTCGGCGATCAGCGAGGCGAACAACGCCGTCAGATACAGCAAAGAAACTCCGAACAGGCGATGGGCGGCGGGCTCCTTCACCGCGTCGCGCTCGCGCAAAGTCGCTACCGCTTCCCAAAGGAACCACGCCCCGATCAGTCCGGCACAGGCCAGGTACAACAACCCGCCAACGCCAATGAAGGCGGGGACCAGACCGAGCGGCACCAACACCAGAGTGTAGAGCAGGATTTGCAGGCGGGTGTGTGCCTTGCCCTTCACCACCGGCAACATGGGCACGCCGGCGCGGGCATAGTCATCACTGCGCCATAGCGCCAGCGCCCAGAAATGCGGCGGCGTCCAGATGAAGATGATCGCCACCAGCAGCAGCGGCGCGACCGACAGCGAGCCCGTCACCGCCGCCCAGCCAATGGCCGGTGGCAGGGCGCCGGCGAGGCCGCCGATCACGATGTTCTGCGGCGTGCGCCGCTTCAGCCACAGCGTATAGACCACGACGTAGAAAAATATCGTGAAAGCAAGCAGCGCGGCCGCAGGCACGCCGACGAACAGCCACATGGTCGCGACCGCGGCCACCGACAGGGCCCAGCCAAACGCCAGCGCTTCCTCGCGCGCGACATGGCCCAGGGGAATCGGGCGGGTCGCGGTGCGGGTCATCAGCCTGTCGATATCGCTGTCATACGCCATGTTGAGAGCGCCGCTCGCGCCCGCGCCCACCGCGATGCAAAGCAGCGCGGTGAATGCGGTGAGCGGATGCACATGGCCGGGCGCCGCGACGATTCCGGCCAGCCCGGTGAAAACCACCAGCGACATCACCCGCGGCTTGAGCAAGGCGAAGAAGTCGCCCACCGTGGTGACGCGCGGCGCAGCAATGGTACCGGTCAGCGACATTATTTGACTGTCGGCAGTTCGTTGAACTGATGGAAGGGCGGTGGAGACGGCAAAGTCCACTCCAACGTGGTGGCGCCGGCACCCCAGGGGTTGTCGCCCGCCTTGCGCTTTTTCGCGAACGCCTCGGCCAGCATGAACAGGAACACCAGCACCCCGAAGCCAGCAATGAAGGCCCCGATGGAGGACACGAAGTTCCAGCCCGCAAACGCATCGGGATAATCCGCATAGCGGCGCGGCATGCCGGCCAAACCAAGGAAATGCATCGGGAAGAAGGCGAGGTTCACGCCGATGAAGGTGATCCAGAAATGCAGCTTACCCAGCATCTCATTGTACATATAGCCAGTGATTTTCGGGAACCAAAAATAGAAGCCCGCGAAGATCGCGAACACGGCACCCAGGCTCAGCACGTAATGGAAGTGCGCCACGACATAATAGGTGTCCTGCAGCACCACATCCACGCCGGCATTGGCCAGCACTACGCCGGTTACCCCGCCGATCGTGAAGAGGAAGATGAAGCCGGTCGCCCACAGCATCGGCGTCTTGAACTCGATCGAGCCGCCCCACATGGTGGCGATCCAGGAGAACACCTTAATGCCGGTAGGCACCGCGATCACCATGGTTGCGAACACGAAATAGGCCTTGGTGTCCACCGACAGGCCCACCGTGTACATATGGTGCGCCCAAACCAGGAAGCCGATAAAGCCGATCGCGACCATCGCATAGGCCATGCCGAGATAGCCGAACACCGGCCGCTTGGAGAAAGTGGCGATCACCTGGCTGACCATGCCGAAACCCGGCAGGATGAGAATATACACTTCCGGGTGGCCGAAGAACCAGAACAGATGCTGGTAGAGGACCGGATCGCCGCCGCCCGAGGCATTGAAGAAGGACGTGCCGAAATGCCGGTCGGTCAACAGCATGGTGATGGCGCCGGCCAGCACCGGCAATGACAGCAGCAGCAGGAAGACGGTCACCAGGATCGACCACACGAATAGCGGCATCTTGTGCAAGGTCATGCCCGGCGCGCGCATGTTGAAGATGGTGGTGATGAAGTTGATCGCCCCCAGGATCGAGGAGGCACCCGCAATATGAATTGAGAAGATGACGAAATCCATGGCGGGCCCCGGCGACCCAGTGGTCGAAAGCGGCGCGTACATCGTCCAGCCGCCGCCCATGCCGATCCCACCCGAATCGCCTTCCACAAACATGGAAAGGATCAAGAAAGCGAACGAGAAGGGCAGAAGCCAGAAGGAGATGTTGTTCATGCGCGGGAACGCCATGTCCGGCGCACCGATCATCAGCGGCACCAGCCAGTTGCCGAAGCCGCCGATCATCGCCGGCATGATCATGAAGAAGATCATGATGAGGCCATGGCCGGTGACAAAGACGTTGAAAGTATGCGGCTGCTTGAACACCTGCATGCCGGGATACATCAACTCGGCCCGCATCATCATCGACATGAAACCGCCGATGATGCCCGCGCAGATCGCGAACACAAGGTACATCGTGCCGATGTCCTTGTGGTTGGTGGAATAGACATAACGCCGCCAGCCGGTCGGATGGTGGCCGGCATCGCCATGGTGTTCTTCTTCGTGATGTTGGTCGAAGGTCAGGTCGGTCATGGCTCTATCCTATTTCGCGGCGACGCGGGTGGGACCCGGGTCAAGGGCAGCGAATTTCTTCCTGGCGGCGGCGAGCCAGCTTGCATAGTCCGCGTCGCTCACGACATGCACTTCGATGGGCATGAAAGCATGACGGGCGCCGCAAAGTTCCGAGCATTCGCCGTAGAAAGTCCCGAGTTTGGTTGCCTTGAACCAGGTGTGATTGAGGCGGCCGGGTATGGCGTCCATCTTGACGCCCATCTGGGGCAGCGCCCAGCTATGGATCACGTCTGCGCCGGTGGTCTCGATTTCCACCACTTTATTGATTGGAACCACGACGGCGTTGTCCACCCCTAGCAGCCGCGGCTCGCCGGCTTTTTTGGCGTCCGCGTCCGACAGCCCCAGCGAATCGAAGGTAAAGCCGCCCGCGCCGGGATATTCATAGGTCCAAAACCATTGCTTGCCGATCGCCTTGATATGGACGGCCGGATTGGGCGGGATCTCCGCCTCGAAATAGAGCAGCTTGAAGGAAGGGATGGCGATCACCACCAGGATGATGACCGGGATGATGGTCCAGGCTACCTCCAACAGGGTGTTGTGGTGCACCTTGGAGGGCGTCGGATTGGCACTGGCGCGATAGCGCACCACGATCCACGCCAGAAGTGCCAGCACGAACAAACAGACGGCGACGATGATGTAGACCAATTCGCGATGGAAATTTTCGACCTCGTCCATCACCGGCGAAGCGGAGGGCTGGAACCCAAGTTGGTAATCATAGGGCAACGCCAGAGCCGCGCCCGCCCAGCAGGTCAGGGTGGCGGTCAAGCCCGCCAGAGCTGCACCGATGCCGGTTTTCCGCAAAAACATGTGCGACCTCGCAAGAGGGGCGTATCTGCGCCCCTTTCAGATTCTGGCGGGGATTTAGAGTGGTTAAGCCCTTAAAGTCATTGCGACCTTATGGCACGGCCAATGCGGCGGCCCAAAGCCGGGCACCGCCCGCAAGCTCAAACGGGCCCGGAACGCTTGCCGGAAGGACGAAAGAGCCCAATATCTGTCGCTTGGCTCCCGGCTTGTCGGGCTTTTTGCCGCGCCTTCTTTGGAGTTCGCCATGTCAGACACGGACCTGTTTTTCTCTCGCAACGGAATGGACCGGGGCCGCGTCCAGGACATTGTCGCCCGAGCGCTCAACGGATCGGACGATGGGGAACTGTTCCTGGAATACAGCCAAAGCGAATCATTTGCCTATGACGATAACCGGCTGAAGGCTGCCAGCTTCGATACCAGTCATGGCTTCGGGCTGAGGGCGGTCGCGGGCGAAGCGACCGGCTATGCCCATGCCTCGGAGATTTCGGAGGAGGCGATCAAGCGGGCCGCCGCGACCGTGCGGGCGGTGGCGCATGGCTATGGCGGCATCGCCGCCGGCGCCCCCGCGCGGAGCAATGTCAAACTCTATCCCGATATCGATCCCCTTCAGACGGCAGGATTCGAGAAGAAGGTGAAGCTGCTGGAAGAGATGAACGCCTATGCGCGGGCCAAGGACAGCAGGGTGCATCAGGTGTCGGCCTCGCTGTCGGGCGAATGGCAGCGCATCGAAATCCTGCGCGCCGATGGCCAGCTCTATTCCGATATCCGTCCCCTTGTGCGCCTCAATGTGGCGGTGGTGGTCGAACAAAGTGGGCGGCAGGAATCTGGCCATTATGGCGGCGGCGGACGCAGCGGCTATGAGACCTATCTCGACCCCGCCTATTGGCAGGCCGGAGTGGACGAGGCGCTGCGCCAGGCGCTGGTCAATCTGGAATCGGTGCCGGCACCCGCTGGCGAGATGACGGTGGTTCTGGGACCGGGCTGGCCGGGCATCCTGTTGCATGAGGCGATCGGCCATGGGCTGGAAGGCGATTTCAACCGCAAGAAGACCTCCGCCTTCGCGGGTCTTCTTGGCCAGCGCGTCGCGGCGAAGGGCGTCACAGTGGTGGATGACGGCACCATCGACGGGCGGCGCGGGTCGCTTTCCATCGACGATGAAGGCACCCCCACCGGCCGGACCGTGTTGATCGAGGATGGAATCCTGAAGGGCTATATGCAGGACCGGCAGAACGCGCGGCTGATGGGCGTGGCGCCCACCGGCAACGGACGACGCCAATCCTATGCCTCATCCGTCATGCCACGCATGACCAACACTTATATGCTGGGCGGCGACAAACATCCCGATGAAATCCTCCGCAGCGTGAAGAAGGGTGTTTACGCGACAAATTTCGGCGGGGGCCAGGTGGACATCACCAACGGCAAATTCGTGTTCTCCTGCACCGAGGCCTATCTGATCGAGGACGGAAAACTGGGTGCGCCGATCAAGGGCGCGACCTTGATCGGCAATGGGCCGGAAGCGCTCACGCGGGTCAGCATGATCGGCAACGACATGAAGCTGGATACCGGCGTGGGCACCTGCGGCAAGAATGGCCAGAGCGTGCCGGTCGGCGTGGGCCAGCCGACTTTGCGGCTGGACGGGCTGACGGTGGGCGGGACGCTTAGTTGATGTTAGCGAGCGTAGCGAGTTTACATCAACTTGCGCTGGCGCGCGAAGGGAGTGCGGCGGCAGCCGCATGACATGATGAGCGGCGGCGAAAAGAAAATGTGGTTCGCGCCCAAGACCTATGGCTATGGCGCGAGCTTGCCGATCCGTTGGCAAGGCTGGGCGCTTCTGGCCTGCTTCGTGGTGGCGGTGACGGCATGGAGCATCATCGCGCGTCTTTACCTCACAGGCGGTGAGCGCACACCGACCCAAGTCGGCGGCATCATTCTCCTGCTGATACCGTTTGTCCTGATCGTGCGGGCCCGGACCGAAGGCGGCTGGCGCTGGCGGAACGGGGATGATCAGGCATGAGGACTTAAGAGAAGTGCCCCGATATCCTGAACGGCATGGGCCACGATCAGGGGCCACAAACGCCCGAAGCGCGCGTAACAGGCGCCGAACAGTACCCCCATGGGCAGTATGCCTATGACCGCCATCGGCCCCTGATAGAGATGATAGCTCGCCCGGATCGTCGCGCTCACCAGGACGGCGATCCAGAGCCTCTGCGTCGACCGCAGCGCCGTGATCACATAACCGGTGACAAAGACCTCCTCAAAGACCGCGTTGATGCAAGACAGGACCACGGCCGTCACAGGCGAAATCGGGCCGGCCACCAGCCGCACACGTGCCGCGATCAATTGTTGCATGAGTCCCGGCGCAGCATAAAAAACCGCGAGCAAAATGATACCGAGACAAATCCACTGCCCGGTCAACAACAGCAGTCCGAAGCCCGTGTCCTTCCAGCCGGGGCGCAGTCCTATCCTTTGCGGCGTCCAGCCCCGCAGCGCCAGGAAAGCGTACAGCAGGCCACCAACCACAATTTCATACGCCGCAAGCATCCACAGACTGATATTGGTGACCTGATATAGGGGAAAGCGGCCGGTCGCGATCAGGACGCTGACAAGCAGCGAATGCCCGAAAGCAAGCAGGATCACGGCCCAGAATTCGAACCGCGGCGACAATGGCCTAAAAATCTGCTGCATTGTCCCCCCAATTTCGGCAATTCAACGCGAAATTCCCTACCGGAGTATGAAGCATGGCGGCACTCATCTTCAAAATTGTCCCCCGCGCCGAATGGGAAGCGGTCGGTGAAGCCTACCAAGGCTCGGCACATGACACGGCGGACGGCTTCCTGCATTTCTCGACCAGACTGCAGCTCGCTGAGACCTTGTGGCTCTATTATGCCGGCCGCGGTGATCTGGTGCTGGTGGCGGTCGAAGCCGCGGCATTGGGCGAGGCGCTGAAATGGGAGCACGCGCCCTCGCGCGGCGAGGATTTCCCTCATCTGTTTAGCCCCCTACCCCGCTCCGCCGTGCGCTGGACCAAACCGCTGGCGCGTGATGCGCAAGGCCGCTTCATAATTCCCAACGGGGCGTGATCCCAAAAGCCGCTTTCCGGCCGACAAAAATCACAGCTTGACATGCAACCATATAGTTGCATATTAATCCGATGACTGCTGAGGATGACGACAAGGTGTTCAAGGCGCTGGCCGATGCGAGCCGCAGGGAATTGCTCGACCGGCTGCGACGCGATGCCGGGATCACCCTGGGCGAGCTTTGCGAAGGCCATGACATGAGCCGGCAAGCGGTGAGCAAGCATCTCGCCCTGCTGGAAGACGCGAACCTTGTCGTCGCCATTCGCCAAGGCCGCGAGAAGCTGCATTACCTGAACCCCGCGCCGATCGGCGCGATCTATAGCCGCTGGATCGGCCGTTTCGAACGGGAACGGATCCAAGCGCTGGAAAACCTCAAACAGGCCCTGAAGGAGAGCAAAGATGACTAAACCCGAATTCGTCTATGTCACCTATATCCAGACCACACCCGACAAATTGTGGGACGCCATCACCAATCCCGAATTCATGAAGCAATACTGGTTCGGTTGCCGCTGCGAGAGCGACTTCAAACCGGGATCGTCCTGGAAACTGGTCTATCCGAATGGCGATATCACCGATTCCGGCGAGATCGTCGAAAGCGATCCGCCCAAGCACCTTGCCATCCGGTGGCGCAATGAATGGAAGCCGGAATTGAAAGCCGAAGGCTATTCACTCTGCACCTTCGAAATCGAGGCGGTCGGCAAGGTCACAAAACTGACCGTTAGGCATGTCATCGACAGAGAGCCTCCGTCGAAGCTGATCGAGGCCGTGTCCGGGGGCTGGCCCAGGATACTTTCCAACCTGAAATCTCTTCTCGAAACCGGGAAGGTCGTCCTTGAAAACAAGTGAGAGCCGCCAAGCGCACAAGGACGCATGACCGGACGGGCGCGCCGCGCAAATACCCAGCGTGTGCCAGGAGTTGGAAAAATCGGCGGAACCGCTCTACTGTGCCGCCATGATCTCCATCAGCGGCAAGCCGCACGACCTGGGCGACGGATTCTTCGTCACCCGCCTGTTGCCCCAGGCGGCGCGGCGCAGCATCGGCCCATTCGTGTTCCTGGATTATTTTGGCCCGGTAGATTTCGCGCCGGGCAAGGGCATCGATGTGCGGCCCCATCCCCATATCGGGCTTGCCACCGTCACCTATCTGTTCGAGGGCTCTCAGATGCACCGCGATACGCTGGGGTCCATGCAGGAGATACGGCCCGGCGACGTCAACTGGATGACTGCCGGCCGCGGCATCGCCCATTCCGAACGTACCGGCGAGGAGGTGCGCGCCGCGGGTCATCGCCTGCACGGCATCCAGAGCTGGATCGGCTTGCCCACCGCCGACGAGGAAGCGCCGCCGCAATTCCAGCATTTTGCGCGCGAGCAACTGCCACAGAGTGAAGCCGACGGCGTCCGCCTGCGAATGATAACCGGAAGCGCCTTCGGACTGACTTCGCCGGTCAAGGTGTTTTCGCCGATCTTCTATGCCGACGCGCGCTTCGCGGCGGGCGGCCGGCTGCCGCTCGACACCGAGCATGAAGAACGCGCTTTCCTGGTGATCGAAGGAGAAGTGCAGATCGGCGGCGACCTTCATGGGGTGGAGGTGCACGGGCCCGGCGCGATGCTGGCGCTGGATGCGGGCGAGGAAGTGACGCTTTATGCCGCGGGGCCGGCGCAGGTGATGCTGCTGGGCGGAGCGAAGCTGGACGGGCCGCGGCATATCTGGTGGAATTTCGTGTCCTCATCGCACGAGCGCATCGAACGGGCGAAGCAGGACTGGAAATCGGGTGCCTTCGGGAAAATCCCCAGCGACGACAAGGAATTCATCCCGCTGCCCGCGGACCGTCGGTGATCGCACGTCTTTTTCGCATTATCGGCATCGTCCTGCTTGCGTCGGGATTGCTGTTCCTACTGCAGGGGGCAGGTCTTGTTCATTGGCCGCCGGAAAGCTTCATGCTCGATCAGCGCGTGTGGGTGCGGAACGGGCTCGCCATCGCGCTTGCGGGCGCATGTCTGATTTTTCTATCGCGCCGTCTTTAGATCGTCCGGAGTCTAACCATGAAATACAACCGTCTCGGCAATACCGGCCTCTATGTGTCCGAAATCTGTCTCGGCACCATGACCTTTTCCGGCCAGGGCTATTTCGACGGCGTGATCGGTACCTTGAACCAGAAGGAAGCCACCGCGCTGATTGCGCGCAGCCTGGAGGCACGGGTCAACTTCATCGACACTGCCGATGTCTATTCGCTGGGCGAGTCCGAAAAGATGACCGGCCAGGCACTGAAGGAGCTCGGCGTCAGGCGCAGCGATGTCGTGATCGCCACCAAGGTCTATGGCCGCATGGCGCCGGGCCCCAACGACATCGGCGCGTCCCGGGGCCATATCATGGATTCGGTGAGCCGCAGCCTGGAACGGCTCCAGACCGATCACATCGATCTCTACCAGATCCACCAATCCGACGGCATCACGCCGGTCGAGGAGACCATGCGCGCGCTGGACGATCTCGTGGCGCAGCGGATGATCCGCTATGTCGGCGTGTCGAATTGGGAAGCCTGGAAGATCATGAAGGCCAATGGCATCGCCGACAAACGCGGCTGGACGCGGGTGGAAAGCTGCCAGGCTTATTACTCCATCGCCGGACGGGACCTGGAGCAGGAATTGGTGCCGCTGATGAAGGACCAGGCCATCGCCTGTCTGGTCTGGTCGCCGCTGGCGGGCGGCTATCTCGCCGGCAAATACACGCCGGGCGGCGAAGGCGGAGCCTCTGGAAACGATAGTGGCCGCCGCGCCAGCTTCGATTTTCCGCCCATCGACAAGGAGAAAGCCGACGAAATCGTGCTGGCGATGCGCGAGATCGCCAAAGCGCATGGCGTCTCGACGGCACGGGTCGCCCTGGCCTGGGTTCGGGCGAAGCCTTTCGTCACTTCCACCATCATCGGCGCCAAGACAATGGAGCAGTTGAACGACAATTTGGAAGCGGTGACCTTGACCCTGACCGATGCGGAAATGGCCAAGCTGAATGCGGTAAGCGCGTCGCGACCGCTCTATCCCCACTGGATGGCAGCGCGCAACAATGCGACGCGCGTGCCGACAGGTGAGGCCGTGAAGATGGGCGGGATACCGAGCCCGAAGGTCTGAGCCCTCATGTCATGGCCGGGGCCGCGCGCAGCGCGACCCGAGGACAAGCTTCACGACCCCGGCATCCACCGTGTAGGCCGGGCATGGATCGCCGCCTCAGGGCGGCGATGACAAATGGAGATCACAGGAAATTATATTCCGTGAACAGGTGGCTCAAATCGCGTCCCCATGCGCCGTGATAGTTCTTCAGCAATTCTTCCGCCCTCGTATAGCCTCGCGCCACCAGATCGCGCAGAGGATTGAGGAAACCATCCTCGCTCATGCCGCCGGAATCCAGCGCGGCGCGGCGTTTCAGTCCGGCGGCGGAAATTTCCAGCATGCGGTGCGCCAGCGCATGCACGTTGGTGTTGCGGAACGGCACCTTGAACGCCTGGCGCGGCACCGCGTCGCGCATCGCCTGGCGTTCCTCCGCGGTCCAGTCCTTTACCAGGTCCCAGGCCGCATCCAGAGCCACGCTGTCATAGAAAATGCCCACCCACAGCGCTGGCATGCCGCAGATGCGCCGCCACAGCCCGGCATCGGCGCCCCGCATCTCCAGGAACTGCTTGAGCCGCACTTCCGGAAAAATGGTCGTCAGGTGATCGGCCCAATCGGACATCGTGGGCTCGAACTGCACCACTTCGGGAATTTTGCGGGCCAGAAAATCGCGGAAGCTGCACCCCGCGACATCGTGGTATTTTCCATCGCGGTAAACGAAATACATCGGCACGTCGAGGGCGTAATCGACATAGCGCTCAAAGCCCATGCCATCCTCGAATACGAAAGGCAGCATGCCGGCGCGCGCGTTATCGACGTCCGTCCAGACCTGGGAACGATAGGAAAGAAATTGGCTCGCCCGGCCCTCGCGGAACGGCGAATTCGCCAGCAGCGCCGTCGCCACCGGCTGGAGCGCCAGGCCGACGCGGAATTTCTTCACCATGTCGGCTTCGGAGTCGAAATCCAGATTCACCTGCACGGTGCAGGTGCGGAACATCATGTCGAGGCCATAGCCGCCGACCTTGGGCATGTATTCGCGCATGATCTTGTAGCGGCCCTTGGGCATGACATGGGTTTCGGCCATCGACCAGTTCGGCGCGAAGCCCAAACCCAGGATACCAATACCCAACTCCCCGGCCACTTCGCGGGTCTGGTGCAGATGGGTGTCCACTTCGGCGCAGGTCTCGTGAACGGTCTTGACCGGGGCGCCTGAGAGTTCGAACTGCCCGCCCGGCTCGAGGCTCAACGAGGCGCCATTCTGGGTGAGGCCGATGATATTTGCCCCTTCCAAAACAGGCTGCCACCCAAACCGCTTCATGCCCTCCAGCAATTGGCGAATGCCGGGCGTCCCTTGATAGGCAAGGGGCTTACGGGTCCTGCAGTCATAGACGAATTTTTCGTGCTCGGTGCCGATGCGCCAATCCGCTTTCGGTTTGCAGCCGCTGGAAAGATGCCGAACCAGATCGTCGCGGCTCTGGATGGGGCCGCCGGCGGACTGCGGTATCGACATGAAAGCTCCTGGATGCCGCGGTAGCCGGCTTGCGGCTACTTAGGCATCGAGAGGCCATGGCGCAAGCAACGAAGCGTGCATGTATTTTTGTATTGACTTAATTAAGTGAAAATGGAAATACACAGAAATGGAAGGTTTAACCGCTCTCGCAGATCCCACGCGCCGGCGCATCGTCGAGATGCTGGCAGACGGCGCGTTGTCCGCGGGGGATATCGTCAGCCGCTTCGATCTCAGCCCCCCAGCCATCTCCCAACATCTCAAGACTTTGAAAGGCGCCCGGTTGGTGACGGTACGGGCCGAGAAGCAAAAGCGCATCTATGAACTGGACCCAGTTGGTTTCGATGAAGTGGGGGCCTGGGTCGATCACATCCGCGCCTTCTGGAACCACAAATTGAACGCGTTGGAAGAAGCTCTGAAACAAGCGGGAGCGGAATGACGGACGACAAAGGCACAATCAGCCAGACGGGCCAGATCACCTTCCGCCGCACTTTGCCCGGCGGCATTGACAAGGCCTGGGCTTTCCTCACGCAGAGCGACAAATTGAAAGCCTGGTATGGCGAAGGCGCGATCGAGGCGCGGCCGGGCGGGCGCGTCTCACTGATGGGCGGGCGTATCCGCGGCATCGTCACCCAGGCCCGCGCGCAAGAGAGGCTGACCTATAGCTGGAATGTGCATGATCCCGCCGATCCGCAGGACGCGGTGTCCGCCTACCCGGAATCCTATCTCAGCCTGTCATTGGCCGATCAGGCCCCGCAGACCGTTCTAACCTTGCTGCATCTGCCGGTGCCCGAACGCTTCCAGAAACAGAGCGCGATGGGCTGGCACACCTTCCTCGACATGATCGCGGATGGACTGAAAGGCGGCAGCTTGTGCCGCGAGGATTATTTTTCGAAGAACGCCGCGCTCTATGGCGTGGACATCAGCAAGATCGAAAGGTGAGACGATGGACAATCACGCAACCCAGATCGACAAGCACACCATACAATTCGTGAGAGTGCTGCCCGGACCGATCGAAAAGGTCTGGGCGTATCTGACGGACAGCGACAAGCGCAGCCAATGGTTTGCTTTCGGGCCCCTGCCCGCGCAAGTCGGCGAAAGCTTTCAACTGCGCTTTAAGCACAGCGAATTGTCGCCGCACAGCGCCGCGCCGCCGGAGCGGATGCGCGAAATTCATGAGAAAGGCCACGCTTCCAGCCATGTGTTGCTGAAACGCGAACCGCCGCACCTGCTGGTTTTCACGTTCGGCCCCGATAATCGCGCGGAAGGGCCTTCGGAAGTGGAATTCCGTCTGGAGAAGGAAGGTGACAAGGTGCGCCTTACCCTGACCCACAGCAAGATTCCGGATCGCCCCTATATGCTTGGCGTATCGGGGGGGTGGCATGCCCATCTCGAAGTGCTGCAATACCGGACCGAAGGCAAAGTGCCACCTGCCTTCTGGGACGTGTGGCGGAAGACCGACGGCGCTTACGAGAAGCGGTACGCTTGACACACTTGTTCATGTTTTAACGGGCCCGCGCTTCGGCAGGGTCAGCATGGGAGACTTTGTGAATTCTCACCCGAACTTGTCGAGGGGCGAGAGCTTATCCAGTCCCCCCTGAGCGATTGCCACACCGCCAGGGCCGCCAGGGCGGCAGTGTCGGCGCGCAGAATGCGCGGACCCAAACTCACCGGTGTCACGAACCGCAACGCACGGAGCGCCTCGCGCTCGGCTGGATCGAAGCCGCCTTCCGGCCCAGTGAGGATCGCGGCCGGCCCATCCGGCGCGGTAGTCACCGCCTCGGCAAGCGGCTTGGCATCGCCGCCTTCGTCGCAGAAAAAGATGCGGCGGTCCTTCGGCCACGCCGCCAGCAGCTTGTCGAATAAAACGGGCGCGCGGATGTCGGGCACCGACAGACGGCCCGATTGTTCGGCGGCCTCGATCGCATTGGCGGCGAGGCGTTCCATGTTCACCCGCGTGACGATGGTACGCCGAGTGAAAACCGGCAGCAACGCGGCGGCGCCCAGCTCGGTCGTCTTCTGCACCAGATAATCGGCCGGCGTCTTCTTCACCGGCGCGAAGGCGAGCCAGATGTCGGGAACACAAATTTGCGGCGCGGTCTGTGCGATACAGGTCAGCGTGACCCCGCGCTTTCCCGCTTGCGCGATCCCGGCCCGCCATTCCCCATCCCGGCCATTGAACAGACGCAGCCGGTCGCCGGCCTTGGCGCGCATCACGTGCAGGAGATAATGCGCCTGTCCCTCGCTGGCCGGAACCGACGCCCCCGGCGAAAGCGCCACCGTCACATAAAGCCGCGTCCGGCCGCCCGCCTCGCGCAGTTCGGTTGTTGTCTCAGCCTCGGCCATGCCACACTTGAGCGGCATGAACGCGACTTCGCAAGTCCCCGCCGACGCCGCCGCCAATTGGGTGGCGCATATGCCGCCGCGGCTGAAGCCGTTCGCGCAGTTGATGCGGCTGGATCGGCCGATCGGCACATGGCTGCTCTATTGGCCCTGTGTGTTCGGCCTGCTGCTGGGCACAGCGGCGGAGGAACGGCGTTTCACCGAATGGAGCGACTTCTATTATCTTATTCTGTTTGGCATCGGCGCCCTGGTGATGCGGGGCGCGGGCTGCACCTTCAACGACATTGTGGACCGCAAGATCGATGCGCAGGTGGCGCGCACAAGCGGGCGGCCGATCCCCTCCGGCGCGGTCGGCGTGACGGCGGCGCTTGTATTCCTGGCGGTGCAATGTCTGGTCGGCCTTGTGATCCTGTCGCAGTTGAACCCGTTCGCCATCTGGCTCGGCGCGTCATCGCTGCTGCTGGTGGCGGCCTATCCGTTCATGAAGCGCATCACCTGGTGGCCCCAGGCCTGGCTGGGGCTCACCTTCAACTGGGGCGCGCTGCTCGGCTTCGCAGCCGAAGCGGGGCGCCTCGATCTTGCCGATGCGATGCTGTATGCGGGCCTGTTCTTCTGGACCCTGGGCTATGACACCATATATGCCCATCAGGACAAGGACGATGATGCATTGATCGGGGTCAGATCGACGGCCCGTCTGTTCGCGGGCGAGTCTGGGAAATGGATCCTGCGCTTCTATGCCGCCGGCTTCACCCTCATCCTCGCCGCCGGCTTCACCGAGCATATGGGCTGGCCGTTCGCTTTCGTCATGCTGGCGGCAGGTGCGCATCTGCTGTGGCAGGTGCGGCGGCTGGACATCGGCAAGCCGGACAATTGTCTTCGGGTTTTCCGCGCCAATCGCGAGACGGGAGCCCTGATTGCGGCCGCCTTCCTGCTCGCAAGCTGGTTCGGCTGATGCTTGCCATCATGCCGCTGGACCGGCTGCTGCTGTTCATCGGCGCGGAGCTGGTTTTCTCGCTGACACCAGGCCCGACCGTGATGATGATCTCCGCCTATGGCTTCAAAGGCGGCTTCCGCGACGCATTCGCCGCCATGTGCGGCACCCAGACCGGCAACGCATTATGGTTCGCTCTATGCGCGGCGGGACTGGGTGCACTGGTCAGGGCATCGCCCCTGGCCTTCGATCTGATCCGCTATCTCGGCGCGGCCTATCTGGTCTGGCTGGGCTTATCGGCCTTGTGGAAGAGCTGGCGCGGGAGGGGTGTGACGCCCAGGGCGAAGCTGATGGGCCGGCCTTACGTCCAGGCCGTGCTGACCCAGATGGGCAATCCCAAGGCAATCCTGTTCTTCGGCGCGCTGGTGCCGCAATTTCTCGATACGCATGCGCCATTGCTGCCGCAATATGGCTTGATGTTCGCCGTCACCGCGATCGGCGAAGGCATCATCCTGTCCGGCTATGGCTTGCTGGCCGCCATGGGCGGGCAGATCGCCGGCGCGCGCCACGCCCTCTGGCGCGAGCGCATCAGCGGTGCGGTGCTGCTGTTGCTGGGGCTGTTCGCCGCGACCCGCGCGCCATGACGCCGGAGGATTTCATCCGCGCCAACGCCGCATTGGCCGCCCCGCCATTGGTGCCGGAAATCCGGCTGTATCTCGCCAGCGAGGTGGTGCCGCTCTGGTGCAAAACCGAAGACCAACTTGCCCGGAGCGGCGTGCCGCCGCCCTATTGGGCATTTGCCTGGGCGGGCGGGCAGGCGCTGGCCCGCCATGTGCTGGATGATCCTGCCATCGTGCGCGGCAAGCGGGTACTGGACCTCGGCGCGGGCTGCGGCCTTGTCGGCATCGCGGCGGCGAAGATGGGTGCGGCCCGCGTCCTGGCCGCGGACATTGATCCTTTCGCCTGCGCCGCCATCGCCTTGAACGCGGCGGCAAACGCCGTCGAGATCGCGGTGACGTCGGAGGACCTGATCGGTGCGGCAGGCAGCTGGGAAACGATCCTGGTCGGCGATCTCTTTTATGAGCGGCCTTTGGCGGAGACATTGCTGCCCTGGTTGACGAAATCGAAAGCCGATGTGCTGCTGGGCGATCCGGGGCGCAGCTATTTTCCACAAGCCTCTGTCGAGCGGCTCGCCCTCTATAAAGTCCCGACCAGCCGCGAGCTGGAGGACAGCGAGCTGCGCGAGACCGGCGTCTGGCGCCTGGCCAAGTGAGCGGACTTGCAGGATCGGCAATTGTCGCTACGCTCGGTCGAGGCGCTGGCGCTTCATGGTTGCGAAGGGTTTCGGAAAATGCTGTTCGGCCGCATCAAGCCGCTTGAGGCCATTCTGGCGAGCGCCGAGAAAAAGTCGCTGCGGCGCTCGCTCGGCCCATTCCAGCTTACGCTTTTGGGGGTGGGGGCGGTGATCGGCACGGGCATCTTCGTCCTGACCGCGGAAGCGGCGCAAAAGGCGGGCCCCGGCATGATGCTCTCCTTCGTGATCGCCGGCTTCGTCTGCGCTATGGCGGCGCTGTGCTATTCTGAGTTGGCGGCGATGGTGCCGGTGGCAGGCTCCGCCTATACCTACACCTATGCGGTGATGGGCGAGTTGCTGGCCTGGACGGTGGGCTGGGCGCTGATCCTGGAATATGCGATCGGCGCCAGCGCCGTGGCGGTCGGCTGGTCGGGCTATTTCGTGGGGCTGCTCCATGCCTCGCTTGGCGTCGATATTCCCCAGTGGCTGGCGGTCGGCCCCAGCCAGGGCGGGCTGATCAATCTGCCGGCGGTGGTCATCGCAGCGCTGGTGACCGGACTGCTGGCGATCGGCACCACCGAAAGCGCGCGGGTCAACGCCGTTCTGGTGGCGATCAAGGTCTCGGCCCTCACCCTTTTTGTCATTCTCACCCTGCCGGTTGCGCGCGGCACCAATTTCCATCCCTTCACTCCCAACGGATGGGGCACGGTGGGCGTGTTCGGCGCCGCCTCTTCGATCTTCTTCGCTTATGTCGGATTCGACGCTGTCTCCACGGCGGCCGAGGAGACGCGCAACCCCCAGCGCAACGTGCCGATCGGGCTGATCGGCAGCCTGACGATCTGCACCATCTTTTATCTGCTGGTTTCGGCCGGAGCGATCGGTGCGATCGGGGCACAGCCGGTGCGCGGCGGAAGCGGGGAGATCCTGGCTCCGGGCACGCTGGCGCTGGCCGACCGCTGCGCGGCCATCGTGGCGGGCGGCGCCAACCTGCCACTGGCCTGCAGCCATGAAGCGCTCGCTCATGTCTTGCGCACCATGGGCGATGTGCAACTGGGCAACCTGATCGGCCTCGCGGCGTTCCTGGCGCTGCCCTCGGTGGTGTTGATGATGATGTACGGCCAGACCCGCGTCTTCTTCGTGATGGCGCGCGACGGCCTCCTGCCCGCCCGGCTAGCCACTGTCCATCCGCGTTGGCATACCCCTCATATCGTGACCCTCTTTACCGGTCTGGTGGTGATCCTGATGGCGGCGTTCCTTCCGGTGGGAACGCTGGCGGACTATTGCAATTCCGGCACCCTGTTCGCCTTCGCGATGGTGGCGATCGCAGTCCTGGTGCTGCGCGTTCGCGACCCGGGACGGCGGCGGCCCTTCCGTACCCCCGCCGTGGCCGTGGTGGCGCCGCTGGCCATCATCGGCTGTGCGGTTCTCTATGCCAAGCTGCCGCTGGCGGCGATCCTGGTGCTGCCGGGTTGGGGAATTGTCGGACTGATCGTCTATTTCGCCTATGGACGCGCGCATAGCCATCTCGCCCGCGGCATCGTCGAAATCACCGAGGACCGGCCGCCCCTTTATGGCGTGGACGTCTGAAAGCGTTTGATGCCCTATCGCTGCCTTCGCGATTTTCTTGCCCGCCTGGAACGGGACGGCGAGCTGGTGCGGGTCATGGAGCCGGTCTCCACCGTGCTGGAGATGACCGAGATCCAGACCCGTTTGATCGCGGAAGGCGGCCCGGCGGTGTTGTTCGAGCGGCCGATCAGGGCCGACGGCACGGCGAGCGACATGCCGGTGCTGGTCAATCTGTTCGGCACGGTCAAGCGGGTGGCGATGGGCGTGACGATGGGCGGCAAGGAGCGGACCGGCGCGCCCGATTTGCGCGAGGTTGGCGAATTGCTCGCCCAACTGCGCCAGCCTCAGCCGCCGCGCTCATTCGGGGAAGCGGCGGAATTGCTGCCGCTGGTCAAGACCGTGCTGGCGATGAAGCCCAAGACGGTGACGCGCCCCGCATGCCAGCAGATCGTGCTGCGGGGCGATGATATCGATCTGGCGAAGCTGCCGGTGCAGACCTGCTGGCCGGGCGAGCCGGCGCCGCTCATCACCTGGCCGCTGGTGGTGACCAAGGGCCCTTCCGACGCGCGCGAGGACAATTACAATCTCGGCATCTATCGCATGCAGGTGCTGAACCGCAACCAGACCATCATGCGCTGGCTGAAACACCGCGGCGGCGCGCAGCATCATCAGCGCTGGAGGAAAGAGAAGACCCGGCCCCTGCCGGCCGCGGCGGTGATCGGCGCCGATCCCGGCACTATCCTGGCGGCGGTGACCCCCGTGCCCGAGACCTTGTCGGAATACCAGTTCGCGGGCCTGTTGCGCGGGGAGCGTGTGGTGTTGGCCGATTGCGTGTCCCAGCCTTTGAAAGTACCGGCCGAGGCGGAGATCGTGATCGAAGGCGAAGTGTCGCTGACCGATTATCGCGACGAAGGGCCCTATGGCGACCATACCGGCTATTACAATTCCGTGGAGCGGTTTCCCGTCTTCACTGTCACCGCCGTCACCATGCGCCGCGACCCGATCTATCTTTCCACTTACACAGGCCGTCCGCCGGACGAGCCGTCCATCCTGGGCGACGCGCTCAACGAAGTGTTCGTGCCGCTCCTGAAGCAGCAATTCCCAGAGATCGTGGATTTCTGGCTGCCACCGGAAGGATGCAGCTATCGCATCGCCGTGGTGTCGATGAAGAAGGCGTTCGCCGGCCATGCCAAGCGGGTGATGATGGCGGTGTGGTCCTACCTACGCCAATTCATGTACACCAAATGGGTGATCGTGGTGGACGACGACATCGACGCGCGCGATTGGAAGGACGTGATGTGGGCCGTCTCCACCCGCATGGACCCGGCGCGGGACATCACCGTCATCGAGAACACGCCGATCGATTATCTGGACTTCGCTTCGCCCGAAAGCGGCCTTGGCTCCAAGATCGGACTGGATGCCACCAACAAGCTGCCGCCCGAGACGCACCGCGAATGGGGCCGCAAAATTGCGATGGATGAGGCGGTCGTCAGAACGGTCACGGAAAAATGGCCGCGTCTCGGGCTCCCTGGCTCGGGCAAGCCTGTCTGGCGGAGATGAGGCTGCTCGGCTAAGGTTCTCCAAAAGGCGGGGGCCTTTCGGATGGGCATTACGACGATTCTGGCATCGGCGTGTTTGGCGCTGGGCTGTCTGGCTCCAATGACCGTGCAGGCCGAAGACTGCGGTCCGCTCACGATGATCGATACGGTACAGATGACCGCACAAAGCGACCATCTTGATACCGTCCCGATTTCGATAAATGGCGCCTCGATAAATTTTCTGTTGGATACAGGCGGTGTAACGACACAGATCGGACGCAAGGTCGCGGAGGCTCTGAAATTGCCAATTCGCCAAGGCAGCTTCGAGATGTACGACGCTACCGGTCATATCTCACGTGACCAGGTGACCGTGCCTGAACTCACCATTGGCCGCATGAAAGGGAAGAACGCGACCTTTCCGGTGGCACCTGACCCGGATTATGACGGCATCCTCTCTATGGATTACTTTCGCGCATACGACATCGATGTCGACTTCGGCACAGACAGGTTAAATTTCTTTTCCCATGATCATTGTCCGGGGCATGTGATCTATTGGCATGCACCCGCGGTCGCGGTACTTCCGATCACAATGCACGATGGTCATATCACGGTCCCAATCACATTGGACGATCATCAGATAATGGCGATTATCGATACCGGCGCGTCCATGACGAGCTTGCGTTTGGACATCGCCAAGCGGACCTATGGCCTAATCCCCGGCACCGAAGGTACTTCGCAAAATGGATATCTGAACGGCGATACCAGTCTGCCCACTTACGGCCACATCTTTAAGCAACTGGCTTTGGGCGATATCATAGTCAGCAATCCCCGCGTAACGGTCATTCCCGACGCCATGAACCGTAACGGCGACAAGAGCCAGCAGACCGGGGACCGCGCATTGCAAGTCCGCGATGACATCGTTGAGCCGGAGGCGATTCTCGGCATGAATATATTGCAGAAACTCCACATCTATTTCGCGTTTGGGGAGGACCGCATGTACATCACGCCCGCTTCCAGCCCGGCATCCGGATCGGCCAAGCCGGCGCCATAAGCCCGAGCTCGCCGGCCCGGGCAAGCCTGTCTGGCGGAGCTGAGGCCGCTCGGCTAAGGTCCTCCAAAAGGCGGGGGCCTTTCGGATGCGCATTACGACGATTCTGGCATCGGCGTGTTTGGCGCTGGGCTGTCTGGCTCCAATGACCGTGCAGGCCGAAGACTGCGGGCCGCTCAAGTTCGTCGCCGCGGTCGATATGGAACTGACGCCGGGCGGCCAGGTGCTGCTGCCGGTGACCGTCAACGGTACGCCGCGTCGATTCCTGTTCGATACCGGCGGCACGGTGAGCCAGATTTCCTCCGCCGTGGCGGACGAACTCAAACTGCGGCGCCGGGACAGTCCGATCAAACTGTTCGATGTGAGCGGCAACATCTCAGACAAGCTGGCCGTCGTCGATTCCTTCGCGATCGGTCCGCTCAAGGGCGCTGATCTTCTGCTCCAGATTTCCAGTACCTTCATGGGCCGGATCGCCGGTGTCATCACGCCTTCGCTGTTCCCACATCTGGACATCGACATCGATTTTGGGCCGCGCCGCCTCGCCTTTTTCGCGACCGACCACTGTATAGGCCATGTGACCTACTGGAAGACGAGCGCGCTTGCTGTGGTGCCGATGACGATGCGCAACCTGCACATCAACGTGCCGGTCACGGTCGAAGGCCATACCTTGCAGGCCATTATCGATACAGGCGCGACGGGCACATTCATGGAGATGGATGTCGCAAAGCGGGTCTTCGGCCTTACACCGGATTCCCCCGGCATGACATTGGCCGGCTATGCCAATGGCGATCACGATTTGCCGCTATATGGCCATATCTTTTCGAGTCTTTCATTCGGGGGCGTGAGCGTGGTCCATGCCCATGTCGAAATCATGCCCGATCGCATGGCCAGCAAGGACCGGGACAATGACGTGCAAACCGGCAGTCTTGTGAAGCACGTCGACGACAATATCGAGCGGCCCGAACTCACCGTGGGCATGAATGTGCTGAAGCAACTGCATGTCTACATCGCCCAGGAGGAACACAACCTCTACATCTCCGCGGCGGGCCGGCCGGATGAGCCTTCGCCGTTTGGGCCGCCTGCCGCCCCGCCCGCCACATCCGCGCGATAGGGCAACGCCGCTTGACCGCGGCCGCAATTCGGGTCATCGGGAAGGCATGGCCCGCGATCCTCAAGACATTCTCGGTTCCCTCATCCAGGCCGCCCGGCGCGCCGGTGCCGATGCCGCCGATGCGCTCTATATCGAAAGCGTATCGTCCTCGGTCTCCTACCGCCTTGGAAAGCTGGAGGATGTGGAGCGGGCGGAAGGCGCCGATCTGGGCCTGCGGGTGTTCGTGGGACAGAAGGTGGCGTTCGTCTCCTCCACCGATTTATCGCAGGACGCGACTGCCGCCCTGCCCGGCCGGGCGCTCGCCATGGCCCGGCTGGCGCCGGAGGACAAGTTTGCGGGCTTGGCCCCCAAGGAAAAATTGGCGAGGAACATCCCAGCCCTCGATCTTGAGGACGCCGCCGAACCATCCGCCGACCGGCTGATCGAGCTGGCGCGCGAGGTCGAAGGCGCGGCGATGGCGGTCAAAGGCATCACCAACTCCGAAGGCGGCGGCGCCAGCTTCTCGCGCAGCGCGGTGGCGCTTGCCACCAGCGAAGGTTTTTATGGCCGCTATGCCGGCACCAGCCATTCCATCGGGGTCGCGGTGCTGGCGGGCGCGGATACGGGCATGGAACGTGACCATGATTTCGCCACCGCCCGGCATACGGGCGACCTGGAAAGCGCCGCCGAAGTCGGCCGGCGCGCCGGAGAGCGGACGGTCAAGCGGCTCAATCCGCGCAAGGTGAAATCACAAGCGGTGCCGGTGGCGTTCGACCCGCGCGAGGCCGCCAGCCTGATTGGGCATTTTGCCGGCGCGATTTCCGGCACCTCCATCGCGCGCGGCGTGTCCTTCCTGAAGGACCGCATGGGCCAGGCCGTGTTCGCGCCCGGCGTGACCGTGATTGACGATCCCCATCGGATGCGGGGTTTGCGCTCCAAGCCGTTCGACGGCGAAGGCGTGGCCAACCAGCGCCGTGCCCTGATCGACAAGGGCGTTCTGACGACCTGGCTGCTGGACTGCGCCAGCGCCCGGCAGCTCGGGCTTGAGACGACCGGCCATGCGGCGCGCGGCACCGGCGGCCCGCCAGCGCCCTCCGCGACCAATCTCTATCTGGAGCCAGGGCCGCTGTCGCCCCAGGCGCTGATCGCCGACATCCGCCAGGGCTTCTATGTCACCGAGCTGATGGGCATGGGAGTGAATGGCGTGACCGGCGATTACAGCCGCGGCGCCGCGGGATTCTGGATCGAAAATGGTGAGCTTGCGTATCCGGTGTCGGAAGTGACCATCGCCGGAAACCTTAAGGACATGTTCGCCCAGCTGACCCCCGCCAACGATCTGGTGTTCCGGCAGGGCACCAACGCCCCCAGCATTCGCGTCGAAGGCATGACGATTGCCGGTGCGTGACGGACAATCCAGCGACGGCAACGGCACAAAATTGCAGCCGGAGTCCAGTCACGCGCCAGAATCAAACAATGCGCGTGACGATCTCGAACTGCTGAAAGCCGCCGTGCGCGAAGCAGGCGACATCGCGCGCCGGTTCTTCGGCACGGATTACAAGCGTTGGAGCAAGACGGGCGGCAGCCCCGTCACCGAAGCCGATCTGGCGGTGGACAACTTCCTGCGTGAAACCCTCACTACGGCGCGGCCCGACTATGGCTGGCTGTCGGAGGAAAGCCCCGACGATGCGGTGCGCCTGACCCGGCAGATGGTTTTCGTGGTGGATCCGATCGACGGCACCATCGCCTTCCTGAAAGGCCGGCCCCATTTCACGATCTGCGCCGCGGTGGTGGCGGACGGAAGCCCCGTCGCCGGTGCGGTCTATAATCCGATGAGTGACGAACTCTATGCCGCCCGAGCGGGGGGCGGCGCCTTCCGCAACGGCACCGCTGTGCGGGTTAGCGAGCGCGCCCTGCTTGCGGGCTGCGCCATGCTGGGCGACCGCAGCCAGCTCGAGCGGGCGCCCTGGCCGGCGATGCATGTGCAGAATCGCAATTCCATCGCCTTGCGTCTGGCGCTTGTGGCGGACGCCAGCGCCGACGCGGCGGTCAGCCTTTCGGCCAAGCGCGACTGGGATCTCGCCGCCGCCGACATCATCGTTCAGGAGGCCGGCGGCCAGGTCAGCGACCTGTCCGGCGCGCCGCTGCGCTATAACGGGCCCGACGCAGTTCAGCCGGGCCTGATCGCCGCAGGACCGGCCCTGCACCAACAAATCGTCTCGCTTCTGGAACGGAAAGCGGCGATATAGGCGCGCTAATTGGTGAAAATGGTCATGCCCGAATCCAAACAGCTTCTGCATCTCGTTTTCGGCGGCGAACTGAAATCCGCTGACACCGTGGAATTCAAGGACCTGTCCAAGCTGGATTATGTCGGCATGTATCCCAATTTCGCAGATGCCAAAAAAGCCTGGGCGGCAAAGGCGCAGGCGACGGTGGATAGTGCTCAGATGCGCTATTTCGTGGTCCATATCCATAAGCTGATGGACCCGGAAGAGGACGACCACCATCACTAACCGATTGACAGCCAAGCGATTTTGAGCCCCTCCGCCGCTATGCTACATCGGCGGGCATGACCGTTTCCCCATCTCCCAGGCCGCTCGGCGCAGGCGCGGTGATCCACCGTCTGCTGCGCGACTACGCGAAGGACCGATGGGGCATCCTGGCGCTGGGCGTACTCTGCATGTTGATCACCGACGTAATGAGCGGAGTCCTGCCCTGGGGACTGGGCCAGGCAACCCAGCTCATTTTCGTGGACAAGCGGGGCGACCTGCTGCTGCTCATCGCCGCTGGCGCGTTCGCCGTCATGGTGATACGGGCCGCCTCCTTTTTCGGCGGCAAGACCTTGATCGATTCGCTCGGCGAGCGGATCGTGGCGGCCTGCCAGCGCGACATGTTCAGGAGCCTGGTGCGCCGGGACCTCGCCGCGCTCAACGCGATGCATTCGGGACAGTTCGTCTCCAATTTCCTCTATGACGCAACCTTGATGCGAGACGCCATCGGTCAGAGCATCGCCGGAGGCGCGATCGAATTCATCTCCCTGTTCGTCTATGCCGCCATCATGCTGCATGCGGATTGGCAGCTCGCCTTGCTGGCGATGCTGGTGCTGCCGGCGGTTGCCTGGGTGATGGGGCGGCTGAGCCGCGCCATGCGCCGCGCCGCCACCCGCGGCATGGAAGAAACCGGTAACCTCTCCACCGTGCTTTCCGAAGCAATGGACGGACGGCGCATCATCAAGGCTTACGGCCTGGAGGCCCATATCGGCGAACGGGTGGATCAGCGGCTTTCCGAACGGCTCGCCACCCTGTTGAAGGCGGTGCGCGCCCGCTCGGCCGGGGTTCCGTCCACCGACATTTTTGTCGGGATCGTCGTCGCGCTGGTGCTGTTCTTCGCCGGCTATCAATCCGTGCACGGAGAATTGACCCTGGCGGGCTTCACCGCCTTCGCGGCGGCCTTGATGCTGGCACAGCAGCCGGTGCGGATCTTGAGCCAATTGATGCCCACTCTCGCGGTCGGCACCGCCGCCGCCCACCGCGTGTTCGCCATGATCGACGCAAAGCCCCTGATCGACGACCGTCCCGGGGCGGCTACGCTCACAGTGAAGGGGGGTGGGGTGAAATTGCGCGATGTCGGCTTCAGCTATCACGCCAATGCCGGGCCGGCCCTGAGGCAGGTCGATCTCGACATTCCGGCGGGGAAGAAGATCGCCTTGGTGGGCCCGTCCGGCGCGGGCAAGAGCACCATCTTCAACCTGCTGCTGCGCTTTTACGAGCGCGACAGCGGCGTCATCGCCATCGACGGCCAGGACATCGCCGGCGTCACCTTGCAATCGCTGCGCGCCAATATCGCGCTGGTCACCCAGGAAGCCATCCTGTTCGACGAGAGCGTGGCGGACAATATCGCGCTGGGGCAGCCCGGCGCCTCTCGCGCCGAGATTGAGGCGGCGGCAAGGAACGCCGCGGCGCATGACTTCATCCTCGAAATGCCCGACGGCTATGACACGCGGGTTGGCGAAGGCGGGCTCAAATTGTCCGGCGGCCAGCGCCAGCGTATCGCCATTGCCCGCGCCATGCTGCGCGGCGCGCCGATCCTGCTGCTGGACGAAGCGACCAGCGCGCTGGATACCGAAAACGAATCCCGGGTGCAGGAGGCGCTGTCGCGGCTGATGCAGGGCCGCACCACCATTGTGGTGGCGCACCGGCTTTCCACCGTGCTGGACGCCGACCGCATCTATGTGTTGGATCGCGGGCACGTCGTCGAGTCGGGCGCACATTCCGAACTGATGGCACGGGGCGGGCTCTATGCCAGCCTCTATCAGCACCATCTGATCGAACCGGAGCCTGCCTGAATGGCCAAGCCCTTCGGCATCACGGCCTGGCGGACCGTGTCCAGTATCGCTTCGCCCTTCGCGCCCCTCTTGCTGCGGGAACGCGCTTCCCGCGGCAAGGAAGATCGCGCCCGGCTGGGGGAGCGCCTGGGAACGGCGAGTGCCGCGCGGCCGGAAGGTCCGCTGGTATGGGTGCACGGCGCCAGCGTGGGTGAAAGCTTGTCGGCGCTTCCGCTGATCGACAAGCTGCTGGAATGCGGCTGTCCGGTGCTGGCGACCAGCGGCACGGTCAGCAGCGCGCATGTCATGCAAGCGCGCTTGCCGCAAGGCGCGATCCATCAATATGTGCCGCTCGACACGCCACGCGCCACCGCGCGCTTCCTGGATCATTGGAAACCCCGGTTGGGCCTGTTCGTGGAATCGGACCTTTGGCCCAACCTGATCCTGAGCGCCGCCGAGCGCGGCGTGCGGCTTGCGTTGGTCAATGCGCGCATTTCCGAGCGCTCCGCGACAGGCTGGCAACGGGCCCGGCACAGCGCGGCTGCGCTGCTTGGCGCGTTTGCCATGGTGCTGGCGCAGGACGAAGATGTCGCGGCGCGGTTTCGAGCGCTGGGCGCACGAGAAGTCCGGGTGGTTGGCTCGCTGAAGGCCGATGCCCCGCCGCTGGCGGCCGATGAAAAGAAATTATCGGAATTGCAGGCCGCCGTCGGATCGCGCCCAGTGCTGCTGGCGGCACAGACCCATCCGGGCGAAGACGAAACCGTACTGCCGGCGCACGACATCCTGCGGGCCCGCCATCCCGATCTGCTCACCATACTGGTGCCTCGCCATCCCGAACGCGGCGGCGATATCGCGATGCTCGCAGGCCGGCGGGCTGCCGCGCGCCGCGGCCAGGGTGGGGCGATCACCGGGCAAACTTGCGTCTATATCGCCGACACCTTGGGCGAGCTTGGGTTGTTCTACCGTCTCGCGCATTTCTGTTTCCTGGGCGGGACCCTGGTGCCGATGGGCGGTCATAATCCGTTGGAACCGGCGATCTTGCACCGCGCCGTACTGGCGGGCCCGCACCGCGCCAATTCGGCCAGGGCCTTCGAAGCCATCCTTGGTGCGCAGGGTTTCGGCAGCGTGCTTTCGAGCGCGGATATCGCACGGGAAGCGGGACGGCTGATCGCCGACCCCGCCGCCGCGCGGGCGGCAGGCGAGGCGGCGTCACGCGGCGCCGCCAGCCAATCCGGCGCGGTAGGCCGCACCCTGGACGCGCTTAGCGACCTGATCGATGCGAGCGCCTGAGTTCTGGATGCATAACGGATTTGCCGCCCGCCTGTTGGCGCCGCTGGGCGCGCTTTATGGCGCGAGCGTGGCGCGCAAGGCAAAGACATCGCGCTCGTACCGTGCGGCGATTCCGGTCATTTGTGTCGGCAATCTGACGGCAGGCGGCAGCGGCAAGACGCCTGTCGCGATTGCCGTGGCACAAGCGCTGATCGCCCGCGGCGCCAGGCCGTTCTTTCTCACCCGGGGCTATGGCGGAAATGTGCGCCGCGCCGCGCTGGTGACGCAAAGCGACAGCGCCGCGCAGGTGGGGGACGAAGCCCTGTTGCTCACCCGCACCGCCCCCGTCATCGTGGAGGCCGACCGGGCGGAAGGCGCGGCGCTTGCCGAGGCCCAAAGCGCCGGCATCATCGTCATGGATGATGGCCATCAGAATTTCGGGCTGCGCAAAAACCTTTCCTTGATCGTCGTCGATGGCCAGACCGGTTTCGGCAACGGCCGGATGATCCCCGCCGGACCGCTGCGCGAGCCGGTGGCACAGGGGTTGGCCCGGGCCGATGCCGTGATCGCGATGGGCGAAGGGATGCCCGATCTGGGAGGTTTCGCCGGGCCGGTGCTGCGCGCCCGGCTGCACGCCGACGGCGAAACATTGCGCGGCCGAAAGATATTCGCCTTCGCGGGCATCGGCCGGCCGGAGAAATTCACGGATTCTCTAAGACAGGCCGGTGCAATTATTACCGGCGCGAAATTTTTTTCCGATCACCATCCCTACAGCGCCCGGGAAATCGCAGCATTGCGCACAGCGGCAGGGAACGCCCTTCTCGTCACCACCGAAAAGGATCTGGTCCGGCTTGCGCCGGAGCAACGCACCGGCATCGCGGTTCTGCCGGTTCGCGCGGTGTTCGACAATCCGGCCGGGTTGGCGCGCTTGCTTGACAGGGTTTCTCCCGCGGTTTAGCGCGACTGCCGGCATGGCCCTTCCCACCCTCAGATTTGGTCGCAAGCTGCGCTATGGCGTGGAGGCGGCGGTCTTCTTCGCCTTCATGGCGCTGTTCCGGATCGTCGGGCTGGACCGGGCCTCGGCGCTGGGCGGCTGGATCGGGCGCAATATTTTCTCGCGGCTGCCGCCCGATAGGATCGCCCGCGCCAATCTCGCCGGCGCCTTCCCCGAAAAGTCGGCCGCCGAACGCGATGCCATTCGCATGGCGATGTGGGACAATCTGGGGCGGGTGGTGGCGGAATATCCCCATCTCGAAAAATTTGCCATCGCCGGGCCCGATCCGCGGATTCGCGTGGCCGGGCTGGGCGATGCGTCGGGCGTGTTCGCAGATGGACGCGGCGTGATGTTCCTTTCCGCTCATCTCGCCAATTGGGAGATGATGCCGATTGCGGGCCAGGAGAGGGGATTCGAGGGCGCGACGGTAGTTCGCCATCCCAACAACCCGTATGTCGCCCGCTGGATCGCTCGGCAGCGTGCGCTGCGCGGCCCACAGGAGCAGATCGGCAAGCATAGCGGCGCGCGCCGCATCTTCGCCCAACTGCGCGGGGGCAAGGCGATCTACATGCTGGTGGACCAAAAGAATGACGAAGGCATGGCGGTGCCATTCTTCGGACGCGACGCGATGACGACGCCGGTTCCCGCGGCGCTCGCCTTGAAAACAGGTGCGCGCATCCTGTTTGCCAGCAACCACAGGCTGGGCGGGTCGCGTTTTGAGATCACCGTTCACCCTGGCCCGGATTTCCAGCCGAGCGGCGACGAAGCACGCGACATCCGGACCCTGACGCAAACCATCACCGCGCACATCGAGGACATTATCCGACGCGATCCGGCCCAGTGGCTGTGGATTCACCGGCGGTGGCCTTCCACTGACTAGAGTGGACCGGGCTGTGGCCTGCGGGTCGAGAGCGAGGGATCGAGCTTCACTTCGAACCAGTTCATCGCCCAATGCAGATGTGGACCGGTGGCGCGGCCGGTCTGCCCGACCCGGCCGATCACATCGCCGCGTTTGACCGGCGCGCCCTTTTCCACCAGCCGCTTGGACTGATGCAAATAGCAGGTCGAGACGCCCTGACCATGCTCGATCAGAGTGAAGCCGCCGTCCAGGAAATAGTCGTCCGAGATGCTCACCGTCCCGTCCGCCGGAGCGTGGATCGGCGTGCCCACCGGGGCCGCGATGTCGACCCCGAAATGGGGCGCCATCGCCACGCCATTGTCGATGCGCCGGCTGCCGAACACGCCGCTGACGATCCCCGGCGCGGGCCAGTCGAAACCGGACAGGAAATCGCTGCCGTCGCTGTCGGTCAGGCGCGCCAGATAGATCGCCGCCGCTTCCCTGTCGATGCGGGCCAGCACCTCCGGCGGAGGGGTCACGGTCCGCTGCGGCAGTCCTTCGATCCGCTGGGTTTCATACTGGCGGGGTGCCGGCGTGAAGGAGCGGCTGTCGCCCAGGCCGTCCGGATAGCGCACCGTCACCAGCGAAGGGCGCGTCTGATCGAAGCCGAACCCGAAGGTGAAGCGACCCTCCGCCGTCACACGCAGCGGCCTTCCGTCCAGCGCGACTATCGATCCCGGCGGCGCGCTGCCAAGGGCCAGGCTCCCCTGCTGCATCGCTCCGGTGATGCCGAAGCGCACCTCGTCTGCAAAACAGGGCACTGCGCCAAACGCCAGCGCTCCACCCAGAATTGCACGACGATTCACCTGGGGACCAGGCCGCGTTCCTGCAGCCGGCGCGTCGCCGCTGTCGGCGTTGCATAGGGCTCCTGCAGATCGACGCTCCAATAGCGCAACGCCTCCAGGGGGATATGAACCCCGGTTGCGGCGCACACGACATAGGCCCCGGGGCCGAGGATTTCATACTCGCCGTCGAGATAGCGAAGCCTCGCCTCGCCCTGATCGCGTTCCATGCGGTTCATGGCCCACAATATCGTGCGGAATGTTAAAAAAGCGAGCCCTGATCTTTCGCGACTTTCTTGGCTCTCCGCGGCGCTTTGGGCTTGTTTTCGCCGTCATCCGCCACCACACCCACCTCGCCATCGGCAAAGACCAGGGCCAGCGCCTCGCCCGGCACGACCGCAGCGGCGGTACGGCGCACATCGCCGTCTGTCCCCCGCACCAGGGCAAAGCCGCGCTCCAGAACCGCGCGGTAAGAAACCCCCTCTAGGATTCGGGCCAGACCGTCGAGATGCCGGCGGGCGTCGGCCAGGGTCGCGCGTTGAACCCGCCCGGCGCGCGCCTCCATCGCCCGGAGCCGCTCGCGGGCCAAAGCAATACGGTCCCTGATGGATTTGGTCCGCAGCAGCGCCGCCGCGTTCGCCAGCGCGACGCGATGCTGCGACAGGTTGTGGCGCAAGGAACCGCCCAGCCGCTCGCCGGCGTGATCCAGCCGCTGGCGCGGCGTGGCGAAGAGCGCCTCGGGACGCGGCAGGATGCGGGCAAGCTGGACCAGATGCCGCCGCCGGTCCTGCAGTCCCTTGCCGAAGCAATTGAGCATCCGGCGCTGCATATCCAAGGTCTGGACCAGCAGCTCGGCGCGCACCGGTACCGCCAGTTCCGCGGCGGCGGTGGGCGTGGGTGCGCGAATATCGGCCGCGAAATCGATCAAGGTCGTATCGGTCTCATGACCGACCGCGGAGATCAGGGGAATGATGCTGGCGGCCGCTGCGCGCACCACCATCTCGTCGTTGAACGCCATCAGGTCCTCGACCGAGCCGCCGCCCCGCGCCACGATCAACAGGTCGGGCCTGGGCCCGGTCAGGGCATTGAACCCGGCGATCGCCGCGGCGATCTCGGCAGCCGCGCGCTCGCCCTGCACCGCCACCGGCCATAGCAACACCCGGCGGGGAAAGCGCGCCTCGAGCCGGTGCATGATATCGCGGATCACCGCGCCGGTGGGCGACGTGACGACGCCGATCACCTCGGGCAGGAAGGGCAGCTTCTTCTTGCGCGCGGCATCGAACAGACCCTCGGCGGCCAGGCGCCTCCTGCGCTCGTCCAGCATCGCCATCAAGGCGCCCAACCCTGCCAGTTCCACCTGCTCGACGATAAGCTGGTAGCGCGACGAACCGGAATAAGTGGACAATTTGCCGGTGCATACGACTTCCAGTCCGGCCTCGGGCCTGACCCGCAGCCGCGCCGCCGTGGCGCGCCAGATCACCGCATTGAGGCAGGCCTTGTCGTCCTTGAGATCGAAATAGACATGCCCCGAGGAGTGGAATTTGAGACCGCTCACCTCGCCGCGCACCCGCACGGCCGCGAAATTCTCCTCCACCGCGCGTTTGAGGGCGCCGGAGATTTCGCTCACCGAATATTCGGGCAGGTTGGAAAGAGGTGCTTCGCTCATGCGCCGGACAATGATACAGGGCGGACCGTGATGATGGCGAGACGATCTTGAAGGTTCTTCTGATTGGCTCGGGCGGCCGCGAGCATGCACTGGCCTGGGCTTTGGCGGCCAGCCCGCTGCTGACAAAGCTCTATTGCGCGCCGGGCAATGCCGGGATCGCGGAGCTGGCGGAATGTGTGCCCATCGCGGCGACAGATTTCGATGGGCTGAAGCAATTCGCGCTGGACGCGCGCATCGATTTCGCCGTGATCGCTGCCGATGCCCAACTGGTGGGCGGTCTGTGGGATGTGCTGGAGGCGGCTGGCATCCGGGCGCTGGGGCCATCGAAAGCGGCGGCGGTCCTGGAGGGCTCCAAAGGCTTCATCAAGGATCTTTGCCGCGAGATCCGTATTCCCACCGCCGCCTATCGCCGCTTCCGTGAAGCGGCAGCCGCCAAGGCGTTTGCCGATACGCTGGGTCATCCCGTGGTCATCAAGGCGGACGGGCTGGCCGCAGGCAAGGGCGTCATCATTGCGGGCAGCAAGGCTGAAGCGGACAAGGCCATCGATTTGATGTTCGAAGGTGGCTTCGGCGAGAGCGGTCATGAGATCGTGGTGGAAGAATTCATGGAAGGCGAGGAAGCGAGCTTCTTCGCCTTGTCGGATGGCGAGCATGTGATCCCGCTGGCAGGGGCGCAGGATCATAAGCGGGTGGGCGAAGGCGACACCGGCCCCAACACCGGCGGCATGGGCGCCTATAGTCCCGCGCCAATGCTGCCGCCCGCGCTGGAGGCCGTGGCGATGGAAAATTTCATCGAGCCCACTATCGCCGCCCTTGCCGAACGCGGCCGGAGCTATATGGGCGTGCTGTATCTGGGGCTGATGATCACACGCGATGGCCCGAAGCTGGTCGAATATAATTGCCGCTTCGGCGATCCCGAATGCCAGGTGCTGATGCCGCGCCTCAAGAGTGACCTGCTGACCGCGCTGCTGGCGGCGCGCGACGGAGCGCTGGGCGCGCTCGATCTGCGCTGGCGGGACGAAGCGGCACTGACTGTGGTGATGGCGTCCAAGGGTTATCCCGGCGCCTACGGGAAAGGCCATGTCATTTCCGGCCTGGCGGACGCCGCCGCCTTGCCGGGCGTGACCCTGTTTCACGCGGGAACGGCGCGCCACGGGGATGATATCGTGGCCGTCGGCGGACGGGTACTGAACGTCACCGCCACCGGCGGGAACGTGGCTGAGGCGCGCGACCGCGCCTATGCCGCCGTGAAGCGCATCCATTGGGAAGGCTGCTTTTACCGCAACGATATCGGCTGGCGGGCGCTTAATCGCTGACGAGCCTACTTGTCATTCCCGCGAAAGCGGGATCCAATTTTGATTCCGGACATCCGTCGGTAGTTGACAGCCCTGCCCCCGGCGAGGCACGCAACGCCATGCTTCTGTGGGCCGGTATTTTTTCCATTCTCTGCGGCGTGGCGGCGCTCTCCATCGACCGGCGGCTGGCGCATTTCATCTACGACCATGTCTCGGCGCGCCAGCATCGCTTCCTGGACAGGATCACCCATGCCGCCAAGGCGGGTCACTGGCTGGCGGCGTCGCTGATTGTGCTGGGAATCGCAGCCCTGGCGCGGCACTGGGGCGATGCGGGGCGCGGCGTGGCGCTGCTGATACGGTGCAGCCTTGCCTTCATCGCCGGGCTGACTCTCGGCAGCGTAATCCTGCACGCGATCAAGCTGGTCTTGGGGCGGCGGCGGCCGCGCGACGATATGGAGATGGGGCTGTACGGCTTCGTGCCTTTTGCCTTCAACCTGAATTACAATTCTTTTCCCTCCGGCCATTCGCTCACCATCATGATCGTCGCCACCATCGCCAGTTGCGTATGGCCGGCACTGTGGCCGCTCTGGTACGGGATGGCGCTGCTGCTGGCGGGAACGCGGGCGCTGCTGACGGCGCATTTCCTCAGCGATGTGCTGATCGGCGCGGGCATCGGCCTGTTGTCGGTACGCGCGGTGTTGATCTTGCTGTTTCCTGGATTTGGGCCGGGGTGGATTTAGCGGCTGCGTGCCAATTCGATCAGCGGCATTTCCTCCGCGATGATCGCCGCGAAGCTGGGCCGCGCATGCAGCCTCGCTACATAGGCGGCAAACTTCGGCCAGCGGTTCCGATCCAAACTCTCTCCGGCATGAACGAAATTGACCATTACCGAAGCCACAGAAATATCGGCGATGGAAAACATGTCGCCGGCAAGAAATTGCCTGTCGCCGATCTCGCGCTCCAGATAATCGAAATAAGGTGGCAGGATTTTGCCGACCGCCTCGCGGCACAGTTCTTCGTCCGGCGTCTGGCGCAGGAATTTCTTGACGATGCGCTGGAAGAACAGGTCCGGCCCCATCAGGGGAAACATTCCGCCATCGACATATTCCTCGAACCACAGGGCGCGGGCGCGTTCGAGCGCCACCTTGGGGAACAACGCCGGCTCGGGGTGAATATTTTCGAGATAATCGCAGATCACCGAGGAATCCGGCAAGGTCATGCCGGCCGGCCAGTCGCTGTCGCGCAGCACCGGGATGCGCTTCAGCGGCGATAGCGCCTCGAAATCCGGCGGCGGCCGGAAGGGATTGATCTGTTCCTGGGCATAAGGAATGGCTTTTTCGGCCAACACCACGCGCACCTTGCGGACGAAAGGGGATAGGTTGGCGCCATACAGGATCAGGCCCATCATACCCTCCGTACACGGAAGAAATCTCTCAGCACCGCGCCCGCCGCCACTTCATCTCCGGCGCGCGCCACGGCGGGCCGGTGATGGCAGGTCGGTTGCTCGAAGATGCGGGGCCCGTGCAACACCGCACCACCCTTGGCATCCTCCGCGGCGAACACCAGCCGCGCCACCCGGGCCAGCGCCATCGCGCCCGCGCACATCGCGCAAGGTTCCAGGGAGACATAAAGGGTCGTTCCGGTCAGCCGCTCGTTGTTCCGTACCTTGGCCGCCGCCCGCATCACCAGCATCTCGGCATGCGCCGTCGGATCGCGCAATTCCAGGATGCGGTTGCCGTCCTTCACCAGCAGAGCCCCGTCAGGGCCCGCGATCACGGCGCCGACCGGCACCTCGCCGCGCAAGGCGGCGGCTTTTGCTTCGGCAAGCGCGAGTGCTATGGCTTCCTCGTCCGTCATGGAGACTATCTTGGCCGAGCCCAAGTCAGAAAGCGAGCGCACCTCGCAAGCGGCCCGAGAGGGCGAGCGCCATATAAAAGCGGCCCGAGAGGGTGAGCGCACAGCACAAGCGACCCGAGAGGGTGAGCGGATAGCAAAAGTGATCGCGCGCGCCGGTGTCTGCTCGCGGCGCGATGCCGAGAAGCTGATCGCCGAAGGCCGCGTGATGCTGGACGGTGAACCCGTCACCACGCCCGCCGTCAAGGTCGGCGCCGCCAATATCGTTCTGGTGGATGGCAAGCCCATCGCAGAACCGGAACCGGCGCGCGTCTGGCGCTATCACAAGCCTACCGGCCTGGTCACCACCCACAAGGACCCGCAAGGACGTCCCACAGTGTTCGCCAGCCTGCCCAAGAACCTCAACCGCGTCGTTTCGGTCGGCCGGCTGGATTTCAACTCCGAGGGCCTTTTGCTGCTCACCAATGACGGCGATATCGCCCGGCGGCTGGAAATCCCCTCCGCCGGCTGGACCCGGGTCTATCGCGCCCGGCTGTTCGGCAAGGTGACCCAGGCCGATCTCGACCGGCTGGCGGCAGGTGTCACCATCCAGGGCGCCAAATACGGGCCGATCGTCGCCGACCTGGAACGCAGCAAGGGCATGTATTCCTGGGCCTCCGTATCGCTGAAGGAGGGCAAGAACCGCGAGGTCAAGCGGGTGATGGAGAGCCTCGGCCTGAAGGTGGCGCGGCTGATCCGCACCGCCTATGGCCCCTTCCAGCTCGGCCATCTGGCGGAAGGCGCGGTGGAGGAGATTCCGGCCCGGCTGTGGCGGGAAAAGCTGGGAATCGGGCGCAAAAAACGATGACCCGCGGCGGCTGAATCTTGTAAGAAGCCAGCTTGATCGACCTAGAGGGTGACCGCGCTTCTTCGAATCGCGACCACGCTCTAAGGTATCGATTTGTCGCGCGATCCTTCGGAAAACCGGTTTCCACTTTTCCGGATCGCGCTTTAGGAGCCGACCATGCGCAGGATGAAGATGAAGATGCCGCCGCCCTATGCCGCGGAAACGAAAGATGTGCGCTTCGCCGGAACATTCGAGGTGCTGGTGCCGATACCAGACCGCAACAAGCCCCACAGGGTGCCCCGTCAATTTCCCTCTCTTTCCGCCGCCGAGGGCTGGATGCACAGCCCGGAGGGCAAGGAGATGATTGCCGAAATCCTGGAGGAAGCGGGCACGAAAAAGCACTGAGCGCCGCCCCGATGGAGCGGCGCTTCTGCCTCGGCTCAATGGTTCGGGTTCGATCCTCCCGACATTCCGGCATTGCCGCTCTGCGCCGGGCCCGACATGGCGCCGCCTGACATCGAACCGTTCTTCTTGTGCTTCATGGGCTTTTTCTTGGCCATGCCGTCATGGTTCATGCCCATTCCGGCGCCGTTCTGAGAGGGTCCGGACATGGACCCGCCGGACATGGCGTTGCCCGACGGGGCCGGGCCTGACATGCCTTGCGCGAAAGCGGGAGCGCTGAGCGCCATCAGGACTGCTCCGGTGACGAGGAATTTATGCATGGGCTTCTCCTTTGCGGTTGATGCTGTCCAGTCCGCGCGGCCCAGGGTTCGGTTACGGGATATTTTGCTGTAACCTTCGGCAGCCACGCACGAATGATCTGGAGCCGCCGTTGATCGCCCAGGAGGCGCAATACCGGGAGTGGATGCTGGCCGCCCTGGCCGGCGACGCAGCCGCCTACCGGATGCTGCTTGCCGGACTGACGCGGCATTTGCGGGGTTATTATGCGCGGCGCCTGGATTCCGCCGCAGCCGAGGATGCGGTGCAGGAAACCTTGATTGCCATTCACACAAGGCGCGCGACCTACGATCCGGCGCAACCATTGACAGCCTGGGTCTATGGCATAGCGCGCTACAAGCTGATCGACGAATACCGCCGCGCCAAACGTCGCGCCGCCGTTCCATTGGACGAGGCTGGAGACTTGTTCGCCGCCGACGGGGAAGCCGCAGCCACCGCCCGGCGTGATGTCGAGAAGCTGCTGGCGCGCCTTCCGGAAGCCAAGCGCAGGCTGGTGCGGGAGGTGAAGCTGGAGGGCCGTGCCATCGCCGATATTTCGGCGGAGACCGGCCTTTCGGAATCGGCGGTGAAGGTGACGGTGCACCGGGCCTTGAAATCGATCGCGGACGATGTCGGAGCATCCGATGCAGACCGATGAGCTGATCGGCGCCTTGTCGGCGCAGCTTGAGCCGGTGAGGAAAGGCGCGGTGGCCCGCACCTTGGCGCTCGGACTCGGGCTGGGCGCGCTGGGCTCGATACTGCTGATGGTGGCGATCCTCGGCGTCCGCCGCGATCTTGCCGGCGCGTTGGCGGGAAGCGCTTTCTGGATAAAATTTTCCTATACCCTGGTGATCGCGCTGCTGGCGGTC
>DATATP010000190.1:0-2556 GCA_036268715.1 Rhizomicrobium sp.
AACATTGTCTTAGCGCGGCGCAGGTTAGGCGCTTTAATCGAGTATTTCAGATTGTCGGTGAGGTTGGCGCCCGTGGCTTCCTTCTTGCCGTCGGCGGTAAAGGTGATGAAGTGTTCCTGCCAAGCGTCGAGCTTGCCATCCCTATCAATCGCGCCCTTGAACTGATGGTAGCCGGCTGGACGGTAGAAATCGTGGCTGAAATCATCTTCCCGGGACCATTGTAGTTTGACCGGGCCATTGACCTTTTGCGCGATGGCCGCGGCTTCGCAGGTATAGTCATTGACCAACCGGCGTCCGAAACCGCCGCCGACGCGGGTCTGGTGCATCACGATTTTTTCCTGCGGTATGCCGGCCACCTTCGCGACCATCGGCAAGCCGCGATCAGGCTGCTGGGTAGGCACCCACATTTCCAGCACGCCGTCATGCCAGTGCGCCGTGGTGTTCATCGGCTCCAGTGGCGCATGGGCGGCAAAGGGATATTCGTAGTAGGCCTCCACGGTCTTGGCGGCATTGGCGAAAGACTTGTCCACATCACCAACATTGGTGTCCGGGTTTTGCGGAAAATTGGTCGCCAGCTTCTTGGCCTGGGCCGAGAATTGCGAGGTGGAATCCTTCGATGCCTCGCTGAAGTCCCAATCGACCTTGAGCTTGTCCTTAGCTTGGAAAGCGCTCCAGGTGTCCTTGGCGATGATGGCCACACCTGGCATGACCTCAACCGACACGCCTGTGCCATCCACCGCAAAGGCGTCGAGCACGCCGCGCTGCGCCTTGATCTCATCCACATTGAAGGAGATGGCCTTGCCGCCCGCCGCCGGACATTTTGTGTAGCTGGCGTAGACCATGCCGGGACGTTGGATATCGATGCCGAACAGCGGCTGGCCGCTGACGACCTTGGGATCGTCGACGCCGCGATAGCGCTTGCCTATCAGACGGTATTCGGCGCGGGACT
This sequence comes from Rhizomicrobium sp., assembly GCA_036268715.1. GTDB lineage: Bacteria > Pseudomonadota > Alphaproteobacteria > Micropepsales > Micropepsaceae > Rhizomicrobium. The sequence continues at coordinate 950 of DATATP010000190.1, forward strand.
TCAGCTTCAGGCTCTTGGGATCGGGCACCGGCATTTTCGCCGCCGCGACGGCCAGCGACCCGTAGGTCGCGGACTTGCCGCTGGCGGCATGCATCAAGGTTGAATCCCGTGCGGTAACCTCCGACGGATCCACCTCCCACTCCTGAGCAGCGGCGGCGATCAGCATCGCCTTGGCACCGGCGCCAGCCTGACGCAGCTGGTCCCAGGCGCGCGGAATGGAGGTCGAACCTCCTGCGCCCTGGTAGCCGTAGACCTTAGTATTGATGTCGGCCTGCTCCATCCTGACGTGATTCCAGTCAGCATCGAGCTCTTCGGCGATGATCACGCCGAACGAGGTTTTGATGCCCTGGCCGATTTCCGGAGCTTTGGAATAGATGGTGATGGTGTTGTCCGGGGCGATGCGGATGAAGGCGTTCATCACCTGGTCTTTGCCGTCCGCTGTCTCGGCCGCGAACGTTGAGTCTCCGAGCTGAAAGCCCAGCACCAACCCCGCGGCGCCGGCACTGGCCAGTTTGAAGAAGGTGCGCCGTCCCATGGTCAACGAAGCGTCCGCCGCCGGCACGGCGCGGACCTCACGCATCAGCGCTGAGAAATAAGCGTCGGACCGGGCAAAGTTCGACAGGATGTCAGCCATTGGGTCCCTCCTGGGACTTGGGTTGCTGGGTCGCCTGCTTTCGCAGGTTGGCCACATCGTCGCCTGTTAGCTGCGCGCCTTTCGCCCCGAAACGGGCGGTGATGTAATTGGCCACGGCCGCTATGTCGTCGTCGGAATAGCCCGCACCGAAGGCCGGCATGAAGATCCTGCCCTCGGCGGTCTTGCGGTCGACACCGTTGATGACCGTCTGCGCGACATTGGTGGCACTGGGATCGTTCACCGCGCGCACGCCAGTCAGGGTGGCATACCCGGTGACCGGGCTCACGCCGGTCCAGTCATGGCAGCTGGCGCACGCGCCGGCGAAGATCTTTTCGCCGCGCCGATCGAACCCCGCCACCACACCTTCCTTGTACGACGCCGGCGCAGGCTTGGTGACGGTGCGCGGCAGGTCGCTCGCGTGGGCCGGTACGCTGCGCAGATAAGTCACCAGAGCATGCACGTCATCCGGCACCAGATAGCTGAGGCTATCGTCAGCGGCTTCGCCCATCGGGCCCGCTGCGCCGCCATGGCCGTTGGCATGGCCGGTGGAAAGATAGAGATAGACGTCATGGTCGCTCCAATCGCCTATGCCCGAATCCTTGTCGCTGGTGATGTTGTAGGCGAGCCAGCCCGCGGTGAGCGCGCCTGAAAATTTCCGGTGATTGTCCAGCGCATAGGCAAGATTGCGCGGCGTATGGCACTCGCCGCAATGGCCCATCGCCTCGGCAAGGTAGGCGCCTCGATTCCATTGCTGGCTCTGGCCGCTGTTGGGACGGAAGCGCACATCGGGATTGAATGCCGCGTCCCATAGCGCCAGCAGGCCGCGCTGATTGAAAGGCCAGGAAAGCTGGTTTTGCCTGGCGGGGGCATGGACCGGCGCCAGCGTGAAGAGATAAGCCTTGATAGCCAGCGCGTCGTCGTCCGTCATGGAGGAGTAGGATGTGTAGGGCATGGCGGGATAGAGCTTCTTGCC
>DATATP010000191.1:0-3218 GCA_036268715.1 Rhizomicrobium sp.
CGCAGAACGGTCCCGGGTCGACGCAACGTCTCGCCAGCGCCGGCAATTCCAGCAAGCGCCCGGCTTTATCATCATCATGTGCGGGTCCGACCATGAGGTGGAATTCGTGAATGACGCCCATCGCCGGTCGTTCGGCAGCAACGACTGGGTCGGCAAGACCATTCGAGACGCGTTCCCCAGTATCGAGGGCCAGGGCTTTTACGAATTGCTCGATGGCGTCTACCAAACCGGCACGCCCTATCACGCTGAAAGCATGCCGGTGCGTTTCCGTCGCGAGCCGGATGCGCCGGAAGAATTGCGTTATATGACTTTCATCTACGCGCCGATCACGGATGAGAACGGTGCCACCAGCGGTGTCTTCTGTGAAGGGTTTGATGTCACCGAGACTCACAAGGCCCAGGCTGCGCTACACGCCCTGAACGCGGATCTGGAAAAGCGGGTGGTGGAACGGTCCCAGGCGCGCGGCCTGACCTGGCAAGTGACGCCGGACCTGCTAGGCGCGCTGAACAGCGAGGGCTATTTCGAAACCTCCAATCCGGCTTGGCAAACGATACTCGGTTGGACCGAAGAAGAAGTTGCCAGCATGTCGATATTCGAACTGCTACACCCTGACGATGTCGAAACAACCCGCGCTGGCTTCGAACTGACCCAGATTGGCCAGCCGGCAATCCGCTTTCCCAACCGCTATCGCTGCAAGGATGGTGGCTACCGCTGGATTTCGTGGGTGGGCGTGCCGGAAGACGGCATGGTCTACTGCAGCGGCCGCGATATTACCGATGAGATGGCCAAAACAGCGGAACGAGACCGAATTTTCGAAATCAGCCGCGACCTTTTTGGAATGGGAGGCTTCGACGGCTATCTAAAGTCCATAAATCCGGCCTGGTCGGCTGCGCTGGGTCGGCCAGAGAGCGAGCTGTTGTCTCGGCCCTTTTCGGACATCATTCATCCCGACGATTTGGCGCTCACGGCAGATGTCGTGGCCACGCTGCAAAGTGGCCAGCCGGTGCATCAATTCCATGTCCGGCTTCTGAAAGCGGACGGTGAACCGGTCTCCTACGCCTGGTCGGCCATGCCGGACGCCGCAAAAGAAAGCACCGTCTTCTACACGGTGGGGTGCGATATCACCGAAGAAAAGCGGGCCGCAGATGAACTGCAGGCGACACATGAGGCGCTACGGCAAGCGCAAAAAATGGAGGCGGTAGGGCACCTGACCGGCGGTCTGGCCCACGACTTTAACAATCTTTTGCAAGGCATAACCGGCGCGATCGACCGGGCGCAAAATCGCCTGGAACAAGGCCGCAGCGGAATCGGCCAATCGAGCCGCGGCGCTTACGCATCGTCTCCTCGCGTTCTCGCGCCGGCAAACGCTTGACCCCAAACCGGCCGATGTGAACCGCGTGATTGGCGGCATGGAAGATTTGATCCGCCGCACAATGGGACCACAGGTCACCATAGAGTCCGTAGGCGCTGTCGGCCTCTGGACTGTCCTGGTCGACGCGTCGCAATTGGAAAGTTCGCTGTTGAATTTGTGTATCAATGCCCGCGATGCGATGCCCGATGGCGGCAAGCTCACCATCGAGACCGCGAACAAGTGGATGGACGAACGGGCCGCGCGGGAGCGGGAGCTAACGCCCGGACAATATATTTCGCTGTGCGTGACCGACACCGGCTCGGGCATGGAGCCTGATACAATCGCGCGCGCCTTTGATCCCTTCTTTACCACCAAGCCGTTGGGACAGGGCACGGGCTTAGGACTGTCGATGATTTACGGGTTTGTCCGCCAGTCGGGCGGCCAAGTGCGCATCTATTCCGAAATCGGGAAAGGTACGACGATGTGCCTTTACTTCCCCCGCTATCACGGCCAGGCGGAAGAAGAGCAAAAGCCGGAGCCTGGCTCCGCTGCGCACGGCGCTGGTGAAAAAGTGCTTGTTGTGGACGATGAAACGACAGTCCGCATGTTGGTCTGCGAAGTTCTGTCGGAGCGCGACGACCATGTCCTAGAAGCCGCCGATGGCATTGGTGCGCTCAAGATTTTGGAAAGCAGCGCCGCAATAGACTTGCTCATCACCGACGTGGGCCTGCCCGGCGGCATGAACGGCCGTCAGGTCGCAGACGCGGCGCGGCGGCTTCGCCCCAACCTCAAGGTTCTTTTCATCACGGGCTATGCGGAAAATGCTGCCGTCGGCAATGGGCATCTCGATCCGGGAATGTCCATCCTGACCAAACCATTCGCGATGGACACGCTGGCCACCAAGGTCAGCGAAATTCTTGAAAACCGACGCTAAAGGCTAACTTTTGCGTCGCCTGGTCGGTTTGAGCAGCTCCAGGTGGCTTACGCCCAACGCCGTCGCCAATTCGTAGACCGTGACAATGGAGGGATTGCGCCGGCCGTTTTCTAGGCTGCTAAGATACTGCTGGCTGAAGCCGGATTTTTCGGCGAAGCGTTCCTGGGTCAGCCCCCGTTTGAGCCGAACCTTCCGGACATTCTCCCCCACCAAAACCCGCATATCCATGGCCCGCAGATCAACGGGTCACATCAAATAAGTTTATCAACTCCGGTATGTACCGGGAAACGGTTGAATTTCCGTGCCTTTGCTACTTCTCGGCGATAATCCAACGGTGCCGGTATTTTTTTTGCAGCCGAACCTCGCATTTTGCCCGCCGATGCCGGAAACTGATTCGGGGTGGGCGGCGAGTCAATGCCGGTGGAGTGCGTATGGGGACCAGTCCCTTGCCAGTAGCAGACCGCGTCCCGTGGGACGACAAGATCACCCCTTACGACCGAGCCCATTTCGGCCGCTATCTGCGTCTGCTAGACGCTGTCGATGCGGGCGCGAGCTCTGATGAAATCTGCCGGACCATCCTGGAGCGCGATCCCATCGCTGATTTTGAAGGCGCCAAGAAGACGCTGGAAAGCCACCTGGCGCGGGCGCGCTGGATGTGTGAGCAGGGCTACAAAGACATGCTCAAGTCACCCTAAGAGCCGGACGAAGCCCTCTGCCATCATGGTCCGGCCCTGCGCCACGGCCCGGCGGACATGGTCGCGCAAATGGTTGTCGGGGGAAGCCCAATCCTGGGTTACGCGCTGTTGGCCAAACAGACTGACGGCAATATCGCGATGCCGGGCTCCGGCAAGCGCGCCGTCGAGCGCTTGGAGGATGCGGGCGAAGCGTGGGGCGCGAGACTCGGCCGGATACAAATGCTTCCGTAACTCGCCA
>DATATP010000192.1:0-12285 GCA_036268715.1 Rhizomicrobium sp.
TCTCTCGACGCAATTCAAGCTGCATTTCGAGCAGTTGTCGGCGGTGTTCTCCGGCGTCGCCGACCTGAAGAAAACATTCGAGTCGGCCCGGGCTCGGCGCACTATCGGCCAGGGCACCTTGTTGTTTATCGACGAAATTCACCGCTTCAACCGCAGCCAGCAGGATTCGTTCTTGCCGGTGGTGGAAGATGGGACTGTCGTGCTGGTGGGCGCGACCACGGAAAATCCCTCCTTCGAACTGAACGGCGCGCTGCTCAGCCGCGCGCAGGTGCTGGTGCTCCGGCGGTTGGATGACGCGGCGCTGGAGACATTGCTTGAACGGGCGGAAAATTATTATAGCCGCAAGCTGCCGCTTACCGCCGATGCGCGCGCCAGCTTGCGGGCGATGGCCGATGGCGACGGGCGCTATCTGCTCAACATGGTGGAGGAGCTGGCGACGATGGCGCCCTCGGCGCCGCTCAATCCCTCCGGTCTGATCGGCGCGGTGCAGCGGCGCATGCCGCTCTACGACAAGGGCCGGGAGGAGCATTACAACCTCATCTCCGCTCTGCACAAATCGATCCGGGGCTCCGATCCCGATGCCGCGCTCTACTGGCTGGCGCGCATGCTGGCGGGCGGCGAGCAACCACTCTACATCGCTCGCCGGCTGGTGCGCGCGGCGGTGGAAGACATCGGTCTGGCCGATCCCCAGGCCGTCCATCAGGCTTTGGCGGCCAAGGATGTGTTCGATTTCCTGGGCAGCCCGGAAGGCGAGCTCGCCCTGGCGCAGTGCGTGCTCTATCTCGCCTCCGCACCGAAATCCAACGCGGTCTACGCGGCGTTCGGCGCAGCCCGGCGCGCGGCAGAGGAGCATGGCTCGCTGATGCCGCCCACCCATATTCTCAATGCCCCGACCAAGCTGATGAAGACCTTGGGCTATGGCGCCGGCTATCAATACGATCATGACGCCGAACAGGGCTTCTCCGGCCAGAATTATTTTCCGGACGGCATGGCGCGCGAGCAATTCTATCAGCCGAAGCAGGGCGGCTTCGAGCGCGAGATCGCCAAGCGCCTCGACTATTGGGCCAAGCTGCGCCAAGTGCGGCAGGACTGAACGGACTTAAGGCTTCCCGACGCCATAGCGCAGCACCTTGACCTTTTCGATGGTGACAAGGCCGCTGCCGATCATCCCGTCCAGCACCGGCAGAAACGCATTGATTTTGTCCTCGCCGTCGACGATCTCGATCACCACAGGCAAATCCTCTGACAGGCGCAGGATTTTCGAAGTGTGCAAATGGCTGGAATGGCCAAATCCCATCGGGCCGCGAAGCATGGTGGCGCCGGCCAATCCTTTCTCACGGGCCTTCAGAACAATGGCCTCGCAGAGCGGCTTTCCTTCGTACCTATCCGCTTCGCCGACAAAGATTCGCAGCAGCGCTGCGTCCTGGGGAATCTGCATCTCATGCTCCCTTGATCTGGTTGAGGGCGGCGGCGGCGGCAGCGCCCAGCCACACCCCGATCATGCACAGCGCCACCGAGCCTGCCATATTCCCGGCGGCGGCGGCCCATTCGCCATCGCGCATCAGGTTGAGGGTTTGCAGGCTGAAGGACGAGAAGGTTGTATAGCCGCCGCAGATGCCGACCATCACCAACTGCCGCGCCATCGGGCTCACCATCAGGCGCCCGTCCGGGGCCGTCAAGGCGCCGAAGAAGCCGATCACGAAGGAGCCGGTCACATTGATGACCAAGGTGCCCCAGGGAAAGGTCTCTCCGAATGCGTTGGCAATCACGCCGGACAAAAAATAGCGCCCCATGGTGCCCAGGGCGCCTCCCACTGCGACGGCAAGATACATGACCATGACTCACCCATTGCGCGCCTCGTTTCGGCGCAGCATGTTCAACCGGTAGGAGTCATCAGCCCGTTCGTTAGGGGCGGTTTAAGGGGGAACCCCATCCCCTTTGGCAGAAAGCTAGGGAGATTCGGTCCAAAGTCAATCATGGAAGGCGAAATCAAAAAAAATCGGGGCGCGCAGATTGCGCCGGACGATGACGGCATTCGCTTGGACCGCTGGTTCCGGCGCCATTATCCGGCCCTGACCCATGGGCGGCTGGAGAAATTGCTGCGCAAGGGCGAAGTGCGGCTGGACGGCAAGCGCGCCGAGGCCGGTACCCGCATCGCCGCCGGCCAGTTGCTTCGCCTGCCGCCGCAGGTGGTGCAGGATAAGGCGCCACCTCCCGAAAAGCCCGCACCGAAGCCGATGGGCAGCCTTGCGGACTCGATCCTTTATATGGACAGCCATGTGATCGTGCTGGACAAGCCGCCGGGTCTGGCGACGCAAGGCGGATCGGGCTTGACCAGGCATGTCGATGGCATGCTGGATTCCCTGGCATTCGAAAAGAATACCCGCCCCAAGCTGGTGCATCGATTGGACCGCGACACATCCGGCGTGCTGCTGGTGGCGCGCACCGCGAGCGCGGCGTCGGGATTGTCGTCGGCGCTGGCGCAGCGGGATGCATCGAAAATCTATTGGGCGCTGGTGCGCGGTGTGCCCAAACAGCGCCATGGCTTCGTCAAGGCGGCCCTGGTGAAGGAAGGGGGCCACGGTCCGCGCGGACGCGACGAGCGCATGACCATGACGGACAAGGACGAGGAGGGCGCAAAATTCTCCCTCACCGAATATGCGGTGATGGAGACGGCGGGCACGGAATTCGCCTGGGTGGCGGCGCGGCCCGTTACCGGCCGCACGCACCAGATTCGCGTCCATCTCGCCAGCCTGGGCACACCCATTGTGGGGGATTTCAAATATGGCGGTGCGGAAGCGCGGGGCAAGGGTGAGATCGCTGACAAGCTGCATCTGCACGCCCGCAGCATCGACATCGGGCGGCCCGATGGCAACCGGTTGAAGGCGACAGCGCCGCTGCCGCTGCACATGGCGAAAAGCTGGCGTTTGCTGGGGTTCGATCCCGAGGATGCCCGCAATCCTTTTCCCGCCAAGCGTGTTCGCAAGACATGAAACGGTTTTACAAGGCGGCGACGGTCGGCGAAGTCGCGGGGGAGAGTGATGCGCCGCTGTTCGAGATCTTGCTTGACGGCCGCCCGGTGAAGACGCCCGGGCGCAATGTTCTGCGCCTGCCGACCCCCGCCCTCGCCAAATCCATCGCGGCGGAATGGGCGGCGCAGGACGAAACCGTCGATCCGGTTTCGATGCCGCATCTGCGGCTTGCCAATGCCGTGCTGGACGGCATCGCCGCCAGCCGCGACGAGGTGGTTGCCGGCATCCTGCGCTTCGGCGAGCATGACGCGTTATGTTATTGCGCCGAGCATCCGCCGGAATTGGTGCGGCGCCAGCGCGATGCCTGGGACCCGCTGCTCGCCTGGGCGGCGCAGCGTTATGGCGCGCGCCTGAACGCGACCGCCGGCCTCGTTCATATCGACCAACCGCCTGAGTCGCTCGCAGCATTGCGCAAGGCGGTCGCGGCGCAGGACGATTTCGCCCTCGCCGCACTGCATATGATCGCGTCCATCACCGGATCGCTGGTCCTGGCGCTGGCGGTGGCGGAAGGCAGGATCGATGCGGCCCAGGCTTTCGCCTTGTCGCGCATCGACGAGGATTACCAGGCCGAGAAATGGGGCCTGGACGCGGAGGCCCAGGCCCGCGCTCAGCGTCTGGCGCGCGAACTCGGCGAGGCGGCCGCCTTCATCGCCGCCGCCCGCGCCTGATCACTCCTTCGGCAGCGCGAAGATCGCGATGGTGTCGCCATATTGCGGCTGCACCAGCTTGCCGACATCGCTGGAGCGGCCGCAACCCGCGCCGCTGACCGCGACATACTGCACACCCTTCACCCGATAGGTGATCGGTGAGGAGCAAACCCCGATACCCATGTAATAGCTCCACAGCTTCTTGCCGGTCGCCGCGTCGAAAGCGTCGAAATCGCCATTCATCTCGCCGGCGAACAGCAGATTGCTTGCCGTCGCCAGAGCGCCGCCATATATCGGCAGATCGGAGCGATATTGCCAGTTGATCTTGCCGGAATTGACATCGATCGACGTCACCGTACCGGTGGCTGGGAACGGCTCGAAATTGGCGCGCTGCGAGCCGCCCGTGACCTGGCCCACCGTTTTCATGCCCGGCACATAACGCTCCATCGGCCGGGTGAAGGTCGAATAAGCGTGATCCTCGCCCAGGATGTAGAAGCTGTGCGTCAGCGGCGAAAAGGCAGGCGGCGACCACAGCGCGCCGCCATTGATGCCGGGATAGCGGATGACGGGCGTGTCGGTCGGCACCTGGAATTTGTTGGCGCTCTGCTTGGAGAAAGGCTCGGACTGATAGAGCAGCTTTCCGGTCACGCGGTTGAGGATATAGACATAGCCGATCTTGCCGCCTTCGGCTACCGCCGGCACGGTATTGCCGTTCTTGTCTTTGGCGTCGAACATTACGGTCGGCGAAACGGAGTCATAGTCCCAAAGATCGTGCGGCACTTCCTGGTACCACCAGGCGATGGTGCCGTCCTTGGCGTGGATGCCGACGATACTGTCCGTGTACAGATTGTTTCCCAGCCGGTTCTGGCCCTGATAGTCGGGATTGGGATTGCCCACCGCAAACGTGATGATGCCGTTCTTGGGATCGACCGCGGGGGTGTTCCACACCGAACCGCCGCCATATTTCCAGCTGTCCTCGCTCCACGCGCCCTTGCCGCCGGGCTGGTCGGGTGAGGGCAGGGTGTGGAAGCGCCAGACCAGCTTGCCGGTATTGGCGTCCAGCGCCTCGACGAAGCCGCGGGTGGGATATTCGCCGCCGGAATTGCCCACGAGCACCATGCCGTCATAGACCTGCGGCGCCATGCTGAAGCTGTAATAATGCGTGGGCTCGGGCAAAATGTCTTTCTGCTCGGCGGTCCACACCACCGCGCCGGTCCTGGCATCCAGCGCCGTGACCTTCCCGTCCAGCCGGGCGAGAAACACCTTTCCATAGGCCACCGCCACGCCGCGCGACTGCGGCCCGCAACAGACATCGGTGTAGATGATCTGCGGATTGTAGGACCATTTGATGCGCCCGGTGACGGCATCATAGGCCTGCACATGGTCCATGGCAGTGGAGATATACATGACGCCATCGACGACGATGGGCGTCGCTTCGAAGGAATTTGCGATGCCGGTCTGGATCAGGGCTTCGGGCAGCAGCTTGGTAACATTCTCCGCCGTGATCTGGGTGAGTGGCGAGTAGCTCTGGCTGAAATAGTCGCGCCCGTGCAGCCGCCAATTGTCGGTGTCGTCCGCCGCATGAAGCAACTGCTGATCGGTCTGGGCGACATCGGCTTGGACCGGCTCGCTCAAAAGGGTTTCCGGCCGGGCGGTGCCGACGGGAGCGGTGGGTGCGCGCTCTTGCGCAAACGCGATACCGGCCAGCAGGGCGGTGTACGCCACCCCCCAAAACACAAAACCCGCTCTTCTCACTGTGACGCTCCCGATGCGGCTTCGAACGGGCGAGGGCGGCGCCCGCGAAGCCTTGTTGCGATATTGTTTTTCAGAATCGGTCGAAATTCGCCCGTTCAGCCTGCCCGGATTGAGCTGAGAGTCGGCCGCCACGCCGGACCTGTCAAGCGTCCTGCTGCCCGTCAGATGTCCTCGATCACCGACCGGGCCGCCAGTTTCGCCACCTTGCGAGCGGCATGCTCGATATGGGCGAGCCGGCGCGCCAGCACCTCCATCGCGACATTGCCGTGCAGCACAGGCTGACTTTCCGGCGCGGAATTCTCTTCGCCGACCGGGTCCGCTGTCAGCAGATGCCTTACCCGTTCCCGCGCCGCCGCGATGGCCGCGTCGGCGGCTTGGGGGTCCAGCTCCTTGTCACGCAGCTTGACCAGCACCGGCATCGAAGAGAGGTCCGACGCCAGCAGGTAGTTGGCGCCCAGCAACTCGGCCAGCGCGGCGAGCGCGCGGCGGTTGATGTGCGGCTCGTCGGCAAGGCGCCCGATCGTGCCCGACAATTGCGCCACCGCGTCCAGGGCCGCCTTACGCGCCAGGCGGTAATTCTGGCGGATATGCACCCGGATGAGCGCCGCGTCGGCGAAGACGGCGTCGGCGGCCAGCAGGTTCTTCACCGTTCGCGGCAGATCGTTGCGTTCCCAATGCGGCAGCAGATAGCCAAACGCCCAGGACAAGGCCGCACCGATCAACGTGTCCACGATCCGCTCGAAAAATTGCGGATGGCTGAGGGGATCGACGAAATGCAACAGAAGCAGCGAAGAGATCGACGCGCCAATGGCGGTGATTCGGTATTTGACCGTGGCATAGGCGTGGCTGGTGCCCAGCGCGAGAATGAGGGCGAACAGCAGTCCCGGGGCGGGCAGAAGAAGAATGAGCCCCACCGCCAGGGCGCAGCCGATCAGGGTGCCTGTGACCCTGTCCCAGCGGCGCCGGCTGGTGACACTGTAATTCGCGCGCATGATGAGGGCGATGGTCAGCAGCACCCAATTGGCATGGGCGAAGCGCGGAAAGGCCATCGTCAGCGCCAGTCCTGCCGTCATCGCCAGCGCCAGCCGCACCGCATAGCGCAAAGCGGGCGAACGGTCCCTGACCTGTCGCCACAGCACGGAAAGCCCGCGCGGTGTGGACTGCTGGAACGGCCTCAAGTCCAAGCTCGCGGCCAGGCCGGTTGGCGGCGTGGCACTGTCGAGCGTCCGCGCCACAGCCACGATATAGGACTGGGCCAGCACCAGCTTGTGCACCGTGGAAACCAGGGCAAGTACGATCCGGTCCCGTGGCGCAGCCTCCTGCACCACGGCGAGCTCGGCTTCCAATTGTGCGGTCTGCTCGTCGCGTGAAAGCAACCGGGGAGCGGCGTAACGGCTGCGCAGGGCCAATGTCAGGCGGTCCACCTCATCCGCCAGCCCATAAGCGAAGGCGTTCATCTGCCACATCAGTTCGCGTTGCGGCGCGCGGCGCAGCAGGTCCAGGTCGGCGTCGCTCGACAGCGCCGTCTCGAACGCGTCCACCAGCGCAAGCAGGGTATCGATGCGCTTCAACGCAAGCGCGCCGCGTCGCCGCTCGAACACCGAATCCCGCGCCGCCTGCAGCCGGTCGGCTAATGCCGTATGGGCGTCGATCATGGCACGGAAGGCGGCCGGTCCTTCGGCGTCCGGATTGTACAGCGCGGCCTTGGCGCGCAGAAAATCGGAGAAGGCACGCATCGCTTCGGCCAGCAGCAGCCGGCGGGTGCGATCGTCCAGTGCCCAACCGGTCACCACCGCATAGGTCGTGTAAACCAATGCCCCGCAGACAAAGACCATCAGATGGTCCATCGCGTCGGACAGGTTGTGGAAATGCTGGCCCATCGCGAACACAAAGGCGAGCACCGATGTCATCGCGAGGCTGAGCGCCCAGCGGCCATAGGCGGAGACCAGGCCGCCGAAAAAACCGCTGAATGCGGTGGCGAGGATGAAAGCCGGAAGGGAGAATTGGGTGAAGGATGACAGCGCCGTGAAAAGGCAAGCGGCAACCAGCGCCAAACCTAGAACCCACAATCTCTGGCGCAGCGGATCGGGCCGGTCGCTGATCGAGACGCATAGGGCGCCGGTGCCGGCGGCAACCGCGGCGGCAAAGCCGAGCGGGGCGAAAACCAGCCCCGTCAGGCCGACGCCGACCGCGACCGCCAACCCGTTTTCGAGATGGATCCGAAACAGGGCTAGCGAGAGGGTACGCGGGAAGCTGGCCATTGCCCTGGGGCTTGCGATTTACCTGATCCTCACAAATATCTATCGCTTCAGTGTTTTGCCAGCATGGAAATCCATCATGACCGACGACACCACCTCGCTACGCGTGCATGTGAAAGGTTTCGTCCAGGGGGTTGGCTTTCGCGATTTCCTTGTCATGGCGGCGCAGCGCAACAAGCTGGACGGCTGGGTCCGCAACCGCGCTGACGGCTCGGTCGAGGCGTTGGCCTCCGGCGCCACCAAGGCGGTGGAGGACTTCGTGGCCGCGGCAATGCGGGGCCCCCATGGCGCCAAGGTCGAGCATGTCGACTTGCACAATACCGAACCGCCGGCCGAAAAGGGTTTCAGCCGCCGGCCGTCTCTTTAGGCTGGCATCCGCTTGCGCATCAATTCGCGCACGACCGCGATGCCGAACAGGATCATGCCCAGCACCGTCAGCACTTCGCCGACCACGATGCCCGGAATGTATCGCGGGTCGTTGGCGTTGGCGAGATAGAGCGCCAAAAAGGGAATCATCACCAGCACGCCCAGGGCCGAGACGATGAAATTGCTCCAGGCCAGGCGCACCGACAGCGTGTCCGGCGTCAAGGCATAGAAGGTGCCGTATAACGCCATGGTCACCCAGCCCAGCAGGTTGAGATGGGCGTGGGCGGGCGCCAGGGTGAAGTCGTTGGCCTCGCCCATATGCATGCCATAGAACATGCCGATCAGCACATAGATCACACCGATTCCGAAAAAGGCCGCAGAAACGCGTGGCATCCAACCCTCCCTTTGTTGCCCTATCCGAATATTTTGCCGAAAGACTGCTTCAATGCAATGTCAACATCGGCCATGGTCGCCGGCACCCCCAGATCGACCAGGCTGGTCACGCCATGTTCGCGCACGCCACAGGGCACGATACCTCCGAAATGCGACAGCTCCGGATCGACATTCAGCGCCACGCCATGGAACGTCACCCAGCGCCGGATACGCACCCCCAACGCCGCGATCTTATCCTCCTGGCCGCCGCGCATGACCCAGATGCCTACCCGTCCCTCGCGCCGCTCGCCCCGCACGCCGAACATCGCCAGGGTATCGATCAGCCATTGCTCCAGATCGCGGACATAGGCGCGCACATCCGGCCCCTTACCGCCGGAGCGTTGCTTGAGGTCCAGCATCACATAGCCGACCCGCTGGCCGGGACCATGATAGGTGTATTGGCCGCCACGCCCGCTGCGGTAAACGGGAAAGCGCGCCTCCACCAGATCAGCATCCCGGGCGCTTGTGCCGCCCGTATAGATCGGTGGATGCTCCAGCAGCCAGACATGCTCCGGCGCCGCCCCCTCCGAGATCAAAGCCGCCCTTGTTTCCATCGCCGCGACAGCTTCGGGATAGGCTACCGGCGCGTCGCTGATCTTCCATTCGACGGGGTGCAATTAAGCGTTCCGCAACCATAATCCGGCACCTTTGCCGGGCTCGCGTAATGTAGGGGTGTGGCTGGTGGCTTCCAACGTCGATAACGTCAAGGTCGAAATCTCTGTGGTGCTGGGGCGTTCGGTGATTCCGATGCACCAGTTGCTGCGGATGGGGCGCGGCGCGGTGATCGAACTGGATACCCACCAGGATGATCCCGTGACCATTCTGGCCAACGACAAGGCGGTGGCGAAGGGCGAAATCCAGATTGATGGCGACAAGATCTCCGTTTCTGTGGTCGATCTGTTGCGGACTTACGAATAGAACACTATATTTATAGTAATTCAGAATATTCCCCACCTAAATATTGCATTTTAGGATCGCCGCGCATACCTCTTAGCGTGTAGCTGATCGCGAGCCCCGGTGAAGGCCGCTCCGAGGGTATGTATGCTTCCCCTTGTCCTTGATCCCGTTCATTTGAAAGCCGGTCTGGCCGGCCGCGGACCTGCGCGCGACCGCCGGGCGGCGCTTTTGGCCGAGGCCGGGGCCGAGGTTCAGATTTTACCCGAAGATGTGTCCGACAAGCTATTGGAAAGATTGCAAATCCTGTTTGTGGCAGGCCTGGAAGAAGGCGAGGCACGAGCACTGGCAACACGGGCCCGCGCGCTGGACGTCCTGGTCAATGTTGAGGACGTGCTGACTCTGTGCGACTTCCACGTTCCGGCCATCCTGCGGCGTGGAGATCTGCTTTTGACCGCGTCCACCGGCGGCCAGGTGCCCGGGTTGTCCCGCGCCCTGCGGGAGTGGCTGGCGGAGCAATTCGGCCCCGAATGGACGGCGCGGCTGAAGGAACTCGGTCAGGCCCGGGCGCGCTGGCGCTCGGAAGGCCTGACCTCCGCCCAAGTCTCCCAGCGCGTGCGCGCCCTGGTCGCGCGGATGGGCTGGCTATGAGCGCGGTCTCCGTCATCGATACGAAACGGGGTATCATGCCGCATGCCTTCGACCGGTCCGGCACGGGCGCCAGCGATCCCGCAATTTGGGCTCATCTGGCCGCGCTGCAGGAAAAGGCGGCGACGCGCGACGCGCACGGGATTTTGGAATTGGCGCTGACCGGCGAGTTTGCCGGCCGCACCGCGGTGGTGTCGTCCTTCGGCGCGGAATCGGCGGTGCTGCTGCATCTGGTGGCTCAGATCGATCCCGACACGCCGGTCCTGTTTCTCAACACCGGCAAGCTGTTCGGCGAAACCTTGCGTTATCGCGACCGTCTGCAGGATGTGCTGGGTCTGGGCGATATACGCAGCCTGGCTCCATCGGTGGAGGCCCGCCTCGTCAACGATGCCGACGGAACATTGTGGTCCAGGGACACCGACACCTGCTGCAATTTCCGCAAGGTCATTCCGCTGGCCAAGGCGCTGGAGCCGTTTGCCGCCCAGATCACCGGCCGCAAGCGCTTCCAGACGCGGCTACGCGCCGCCATGCAGGCCGTGGAATATTTCGAGGGTCGCTATCGTTTCAATCCGCTGTGGCAATGGACCCTGGCGGAACTGGAAGCCTATATGGACGCGCACAAGCTGCCGCGCCACCCCCTGGTCGAGGACGGCTATCCTTCGATCGGCTGCATGCCCTGCACAAGGCGGGTGCAGACCGGCGAGGATTATCGTGCCGGGCGCTGGGCCGGTCTCGACAAGGACGAATGCGGCATTCATCTGGGCGTGGACGGCGAAGGCATCTGACGGAGGATTTTGGTCCCTGGCGGTGTCGCGCCATCGCTCATGGACGTCTTGCCCACGTCGCTCGAGCGCTCCCGGCCAGCGGCCAAAATTCCCACGTGAGACCAAGGCTTGTTTTAGGTCGCTTCGCTTGGTAAATCCCGGCCCCTTACCGGCTTTTCCTGACGTGCGGTCATGGCGGAACGGTAGACGCGCTAGCTTGAGGTGCTAGTGGGGCAACCCGTGGAAGTTCGAATCTTCTTGACCGCACCATTCATTATCGGCGCACAGCGCCGATAAGTCGACGTGTCAGTTCTGATCGCTAGCCGGGAAGCAGTGAGCCTGGGGTCGCAAGCTCGGCGCGCGCGTCTCCAGTGCGCCAAAACGCAATTGTCCTATCATCATGCGACCAGGCATGTCTGCGCTCTGCAAGGGGGCTACGCCCGTAATTTGGGAAGCAAACGCAGCCATCTTAATGTCCGCAGAGAATTACGCGCATTCTCGCGGCGCAATTTGCGTTCGGCGGGATCGCTTGCCCACTGCCAATGCCGGTAATCCGATTGAAATTTTTGAACCCAAAATTCACTCATACCTTCACTAACTCCACTCAAAATCGCGCGCACTCTGCCTCAAACTTGGTAAACGTGCCGTTAGCAAAATCCAGGCGCGATCGCCGCTAGCTCAACAGCCACACCAGGATCACTCCCGCCGTGGTCCAAAACAGTGCGTTAATCAGCATCCGCACTACGCCACGCTCTGCCTCGCCGGAAATATGCAGCATGTCGCACAGCCGGTTCGACGGATACATAAAGATTTCGAACATTCGCGGCATGTCATCCTCTTCTGCTGGTGGGAAATAAGATGTATTTATAATACTTCTTTTCTTGAACCTTACAACAGGCTCGGCATATCAGCGGCCAAATACGCAGAATGGACTTGCCCGTGGATTGAAAGGCCTTCGCGGCGCGTGCTCCGGCTGATTACAAAGCGCGGTAGAATCCATGTATTCTAGCCGGTGCGGCGCGATCGAAGCGAAACAGCATGAGTTCAAATCTTTCCGATCTGCCTTTGCACGCTCTTTCCGCCGGCATCGCCGCGCGACGCTTCTCACCGGTCGATGTGGTGGAGGCGTGCCTTGCGCGCATTGCGGCGCTCGAGCCGAAGCTGAGGGCCTTTGTCGCCGTGTATGACAACGATGCGCGGCTGGCGGCGGAAGCGGCGGACAAGGCGATCCGCGCGGGCCATGGCCTGGGGCCGCTGCATGGGCTTCCGATCGCGCTGAAGGACCTGATCGAGATCGAGGGCCGCGTCACCACCGGCGGCTCCGCGGTCTGGCGCGAGCGCGTGTCCCGCCACACCGCAACGCTCGCCAAGAAGGTGATCGCCGCCGGCATGATCGTGCTGGGCAAGACCCATACGGTCGAATTCGCCTATGGCGCCTCTGGAACCAATCAGCATATGGGCACGCCCTGGAATCCCTGGGATTTGGAGA
>DATATP010000193.1:0-2812 GCA_036268715.1 Rhizomicrobium sp.
CGTGTTCCGCAACCGGGAGCGCGGTCGGCTGCATGCGCCCGAATTTACCATGCTGGAGTGGTATCGGGCCGGCGAGGATTATCACACGGTGATCGACGACAGTCTCGGGCTGTTGCGGCTTGTCGCCGATGTCGCCGAGGCCGCATTGTTCCGCCACCGCGATTCTGTGTGCGACCCGCGCGCCGAGGCGCAATGGCTGACCGTGGCGGAGGCGTTCACCCATCTGGCCGGAATCGACCTGATGGCCAGCTTGTCGGCATCAGGCGAAGGCGACCGCGATGCGCTGGCATCCCGCGCGCGGCGAGGAGGCATCGCCGTGGCCGAAGACGATGACTGGTCGGACATCTTCAGCAAGATATTGACCTTGCGGATCGAGCCGCGGCTGGGGCTGGACCGGCCCACGGTGCTGTACGAATACCCGACTTGCGAAGCGGCGCTGGCGCGGGCCTGCGCCCATGACCGGCGGCTGGCGGAGCGCTTCGAGCTTTATGTCTGCGGGGTGGAATTGGCCAACGGCTTTGGCGAGCTGACTGATGCTGCCGAGCAGCGCGCCCGCTTCGAGGCCCAGATGACGAAGAAGGAGCGGATCTATGGCGTGCGCTATCCCCTGGACGAGGAGTTCCTTTCCGCACTCTCGGCCATGCCGCCGGCCTCCGGTGTGGCCCTGGGTTTCGATCGGCTGGTGATGCTGGCGACCGGCGCGCCCAACGTCGGAAGCGTGCTTTGGACGCCTTATGTTGATTGACCCCCTCTGGCCGCTACGCGCTCTCGCGCAGCGGCCATCTCCCCCCGCTGTCGCTTCGCTAGCGGGGGCAGAAAGCCATTGTTCTAGATCGGCAGACATACCCGGTTTGCGTGTTCCGGACTGGTCAAAGGGGTAGTAGAAAGGCACTTTCCCGCGCCATGACCGAGACAGCCCTCCAGACGCCCGCCAGCGCCGCCGCCCAGACCACTTTTACGGTGCTGTTCGCGATCAGCTTCTGCCATCTGCTCAACGACATGATGCAGGCGGTGCTGCCAGCCATCTATCCGACCCTGAAGCTGCAATTCCATCTCAGCTTCGTACAGGTCGGCTTGATCACGACAGCCTTCCAATGCACGGCGTCGCTGCTGCAGCCTGCCGTGGGCTTTGCGTCCGATATCAAGCCTATGCCTTATTCCCTGTCGATCGGGATGGTCTCCACGTTTGTCGGCCTCATCCTGTTGTCGGTGGCGGGCAGCTATGCCGCGGTGCTGACCGCCGCCGTGCTGGTCGGGTTGGGATCGTCGGTGTTTCACCCCGAGTCTGCTCGCGTCGCGCGCATGGCGTCTGGCGGGCGGCATGGCCTTGCCCAGTCTCTGTTCCAGGTCGGGGGCAATACCGGCAGCGCATTGGGGCCATTGAGCGCCGCCTTTGTGGTGGCCTGGTACGGCCAGCGCGGCGTCGCCTGGTATTGTGCCGCGGCGCTGCTGGCGATGATCGTCCTGTTCCAGGTCGGCAACTGGTATAAGCATCATGGCCTGGCACGCATCAATGCTGCCAAAAAACCCCCGGATGTGACCCACCCGCGGGGCAAGGTCATGGCGAGCGTCGTCATCCTGCTATTGCTGGTCTTCTCGAAATATTTCTATCTGACCAGCATCAATACCTATCTGACTTTTTACCTGATCCATACATTCGGGGTGTCGGTGCAGAATGCGCAGGTGCATCTGTTCCTGTTCCTGGGCGCGGTGGCGGCGGGCACCTTCATGGGCGGACCGCTGGGCGACCGTTTCGGTCGCAAATATGTGATCTGGTTCTCGATCCTTGGCATGCTGCCCTTCACCCTGATGCTGCCCTATGCGAACCTGTTCTGGACGGGAGTGTTGACGGTCGTGATCGGAATCGTGGTGGCCTCTGCATTCCCGGCGATCATCGTTTATGCGCAGGAATTGCTGCCCGGAAAGCTCGGCATGATCTCGGGTCTGTTCTATGGCTTCGCCTTCGGCATGGGTGGCATCGGCGCGGCCTTGCTGGGTGAATTGGCGGATGCGACCTCCATCACCTTCGTCTACAAGATCTGCGCCTTCCTGCCGGCGATTGGGCTTCTCACCGTTTTTCTACCCGACCTGAAGACGGCGCATCGATGAGTATCGAAGACGTGGCGCGCCGCTATGCGGTGGCAGTCTCGCCGCACCTGCTGACCTTGATCGATCCCGCCGATCCGAACGACCCCATCGCGCGCCAGTTCCTGCCCAGCCTGGATGAACTGGTGAATCTGCCGGAAGAACGTGCCGATCCCATCGGCGACGCCGCGCATGCGCCGGTGCCGGGGATCGTCCATCGCCACCCGGACCGGGTGCTGTTCAAGGTCGTGGCGGCCTGTCCGGTCTATTGCCGCTTCTGCTTCCGGCGGGAGATGATCGGGCCAACAAATCTAAAGACCGGCAGGGAAAACGCCCTGTCGCCGCGCGATTTCGACCGCGCTCTGGACTATATCGCCGCCCATCCGGAAATCTGGGAAGTGATTCTGACCGGGGGCGATCCCTTCATCCTGTCGCCCCGCCGAGCGGCGGAGATTGCACAAAGACTGGCGGCGATTGCGCATGTGAAGACGGTGCGCTGGCACACCCGCGTGCCGGTGACCGATCCTGCGCGCGTGACCGGCGAATTCATCGCGGCGCTTCGCACGCCCAGGGCTGTGACCTGGGTCGCCATCCATGCCAATCATCCGCGCGAATTCGCCCCCGAGGCGAAGCGCGCCATCGCGCGCCTTGTCGATGCCGGCATTCCCCTGGTCAGCCAGTCGGTGCTGCTGCGCGGCGTGAATGACAATGTGGAGACGTTAGAAGT
>DATATP010000194.1:0-1702 GCA_036268715.1 Rhizomicrobium sp.
GTGCGGGTGCAGAACCTCACCGACGATCTCGCCGAAGGCATGAGCCTTCCCGGGGCGCAGGGCGCGCTGGTGGCGAACATCTCGCCGGGCGGCCCGGCCGCGAAGGGCGGCATACAGGACGGCGATGTGATCGTGGCGTTCGATGGCAAGCCGGTGCCGGACAGCCGCGCGCTGCCGCGCGAGGTCGCGGACACGGCCGCCGGCAAATCCGTCAATGTGGATGTGTTGCGCGGCGGAAAGAAACAGACGGTTCATATTGTCGTCGCCAAACTTCAGGACGACGATTCCGGTGACAAGACGGCCGCGCCCCCGGCTCCGCAGCCCAAGCCCAATGCGAAGATGTCGCGGCTCGGCCTGTCGCTGGCGCCGCTCGACGATGCGGCGCGCGCCAAATACAAGCTGCCGAAAGAGGCGGCGGGCGTGGTGGTGACGGACATCGATCCGGACGGCGCATCGGCGGATAAGAATTTCCGTCCCGGCGACATCATCGTGCAGGTCCAGAACCAATCCGTGCATTCGCCGGACGACGTGAACAGGCTGGTCGATGAAGACATAAAGACCGGAAAGAAAGTGGCGCTGCTGCTTGTCAGCCGCGACGGCGATCTCACCTATGTCGCGGTGCGGCTGGGCGCGGGCTAGGCATCACCGCAGATCAGTGATCTTGACTATTAGTATCCGTATGGATACATAAACCCATGAATATGCTTGTTCGGTCATCCGTCTTTGCAGAATGGCTGGGTGGCCTGAAAGACGAGATTGGCAAAGCCCGAATATTGCACCGGATGGCGCAAGCCACTCTCGGTAATTTCGGAGATTGCGAGCCCATCGGCGATGGTGTTTCGGAAATGCGTGTTCATTACGGACCGGGATACCGGGTTTATTTCGTGCGGCATGGCCCTGTGGTCTATGTCCTGCTTTGCGGCGACGACAAGTCCAGGCAGAAACGCGACATTGCCAAAGCGAAACGGATGGCCAAGGTGCTGAAGGAAAAAGGACTATGACAGCGAAGCGGAAGCCCAAGGCGAAGGTCAGCTATGCGCCGTTCGAGATTGCCGATTATCTCGATAACGAAACAGTCGTTGCGGACTATCTTTCGCAAGCCGCCCGCGACGATAACGCCGCCGTGCTGCTCAAGGCGCTTAGCGATGTCGCAAAGGCGCGCGGAATTGCAGAAGTGTCGAAAGCCTCCGGCCTCGGTCGGGAAAGCCTTTACAAATCATTGGCTCCCGGAGCGAAGCCGCGCTTTGAAACGGTTGCCACGATCATACGGGCGTTGGGCGTTACCTTTTCCATTGAGGTCCGAAAGGCAAAGACGGCGCGCAAACGCGAGGTGGCGTAAGAAGCCGGCGCCCGTTACCGATCAATGGATTACGCCTCAACAATCTCGTCGTCTTTATAGCCCTGCAAATAGAGCAGCGCGCGCAGGTCGCTGTAGTTGATCGAGGCTGCGGCGGCTTCGGCTACCACGGGTTTGGCGTGATAGGCGACGCCGAGGCCGGCATGCTGGATCATCGCCAGATCGTTGGCGCCGTCGCCCACGGCCAGCGCATCGGCGGGTGCAATGTTCAGCTTGATAATCTCCGCTTTCAACGCCGCCAGCTTGGCTTCGCGGCCGAGGATCGGCTCTTTCACCTCGCCGGTCAGCCGCATGCCATCATCGAGCAGAACATTCGCCTGATTGTCGTCGAAGCCCGCATCCTTC
>DATATP010000195.1:0-3292 GCA_036268715.1 Rhizomicrobium sp.
CGCCAGGGCGCGGGCATAGATGTCCTTGCGCGAGCCGCCGGTCAGGTCTGCGATCATCGCCGCAGCAGCCTTGACCGGCATGAAGGCCAGCGCCGCATCCAGCGCCGCGTCGATGCGAAGGAAATCCGGCTCGGTCTGCCCGGGCGGGCCCACCAGCACCGTCACCTCGCCCCGAGGGGCGCCTTCCTGCGCATAATGGCGCGCCAGTTCGGCCAAGGGCCCGCGCCGCACCTCCTCATGCAGCTTGGTCAGTTCCCGCGCCACCGCCGCCTGCCGCGGGCCCAGCACCTCGAACATCGCCGCCAGGCTTTCGGCCAGCCGGTGCGGCGCTTCGAAAAAAATCAGGGTCGCGCGCAGGCTTTTCAGTTCCCCCAGGACAGTGGCCCGCTCGCCGGCTCGGACCGGCAGGAAGCCTGCGAACAGGAAACGGTCCGAAGGCAGCCCGCTCAGCATCAGTCCGGCCAGCGCCGCCGATGGCCCCGGAATCGCAATCACCGGCAAGCCTTCTTCGATCGCCGCCCGCACCAGCTTGTAGCCGGGATCGGAGACCAGCGGCGTGCCTGCATCGCTGACCAGCACCACCCGCTCGCCAGCCCGCAGCCGGGCCAGAATGCGAGGCCGCAACTCGGGCCCATTATGATCGTTATAGGCGATCAGGGGGCGCGATATGCCATGGATGGCAAGGAGCTTGGCGGTGACGCGGGTATCCTCTGCGGCGATCACGTCCGCTCCCCGCAATGTCGCCAAGCCCCGTAAACTGATGTCGCGGGCATTGCCGATAGGGGTGGCAAGCAGATACAGACCTGTCGCCAATTCGCCGCGATCCGATTCCAAATCCTTGTCCGTCCTTTCCACTGATTGTTCGCCCGCCCGCCGCGGCCTAATCTTCCGGCCCGAAATTCGCACAATCTCGTTACGAGCACCCTGGCGGACTTCGAAACCATGACCCTAAGGTCCCGCACAGGATTGTCCCATGTTCGGCTTTCATCCTAACCGCTTTTTCGCTGTCGCGACGCTGGCCCTGCTGGCCGCCTGCGCCGCGCCTCAAACTGCGCCCAAAGCGCCTCCGCCTTCTGTCGCGCCACCACCCCCACCCGAAGTTCAGCTCAACCGCCAGCAGCCCGAATACCTGCGCCTGCCCAATCTGGCGACGGGCGCGACCCCCGTACGGGTCGGCGTGATTTTGCCCTTTTCCAGCGCCAATGCCGGCACCCGCGCCCTGGCCGGATCGATGATGAAGGCCGCCGAACTGGCAATGTTCGATTCCCAGAACAACAACATTCTTCTGATGTCGGCCGATGAGGGCAGCACACCGTCCGATGCGGCCGATGCGGCGAGGAGCCTGCTCGCTCAAGGCGCCGAAGTGATCGTGGGACCGCTGTTCGGTCCTTCTGTTTCGGCGGTGACGCCGCTGGCGCAGGAAAAGGGCGTGCCGGTGCTCGCTTTCTCCACCGAAAAAAGCGTGGCGGGCAACGGCGCCTATCTGATCAGCTTCCTGCCGCAAAACGAAGTCAGGCGGGTGGTCCTTTATGCCGCCAGCCAGGGCCACAGCAAATTCGCCGCCCTGGTGCCGCAGACCCCGTATGGCGATGTCGCCGAAAGCGCCTTCCGCGACGCAGTCGGCGAGGCCAAGGACCAGGTGGTGGATGTGGAGCATTTTCCGCCCAATGCCGCCGCCGTGATGGGACCGGCCACCGCCGCGGTCAAGAGTGATCCCGATGCGCTGTTGATCGCCCAGGGCGGCAACGTCCTGAGGGCCATCGGGCCGGCGCTGATGTTCGACGGCCTGGACCGCAGCAAGGTCAAGCTCTTGGGCACCGGCCTATGGGACGATCCCAGCCTGGCGCGCGAGGATTCGCTGACCGGCGGCTGGTTCGCAGCTCCCGCCCCCGATGCCGATGCCGCCTTCGTCGCCAAATATCGCGCCGCTTTCGGGCTCAATCCGGCGGCCCTGGCAAGCCTTGCCTATGATGCGGTGTCCCTGGTGTCGCTGCTGGCGCCAGGTGAACCCTATCGTCGCTTCACCAAGGCGGCCTTGATGAACCCCAATGGATTTTCCGGGGTCAATGGCATTTTCCGCTTCAATGCCGACGGCACATCGGAGCGCGGCCTGGCTGTGCTGGAAATGGCTCCCACGGGACCCGTGGTAGTGGACCCTGCTCCCAAGACGTTTCAGAAACCGGCCATGTGACTTCGCGCATTAGCGCGAAGTCATCGCCGGCGAGCGGCGTCCAGCCGCGAGGGAAGGCGATCCAGGTATTGAAGATAACCCGGTGCAGGCACCTGGATTCCCTTCCCTCGCATCGTGCCGTTGGCACGACGCTCGCCGGGAATGACACATAGGTTTAGTTCACCAGCGCCGCAATTACCGCGTTGAGCAACAACCGTCCCTGGGGCGTGGCGACCAGGACATCGCCCTTTTGCATCAGCATGCCTTGCCCGACCAGCGCCGCGATCTTGGCCGCATCGGGCTGTGTTCCCCAACGCGCCTGGTAAGCCGCAAGATCGAAACCTTCCGCGAGGCGTAAATTCATCAGCAGATGCTCGCGCGCCGCTTCGTCATTGCCGACTTCCGTCATCTCGGCAAATCCGTGACCCGTCTTCGCCACTTGGTCGCGCCAGCGTTCGGGCAGCTTGATGGCGGCGGTCGCGGTGCGCCTGCCATCCAGATCGAGCCGCCCATGCGCGCCGGGCCCGACCCCTGCATAGTCGCCATAGCGCCAATAGATCAGATTGTGCCGGCTCTCTTCGCCGGCCCACGCATGATTGGACACTTCATATGCGGCCAGCCCGGCCGCTTCCGTGAGTTCTTGCGTGGTTTCATAAAGTCCGGCGGCAAGGTCTTCGTCGGGAATCCGCAACTGGCCCTTCCGATGCAACAGCGCATAGGGCGTCTCGGGCTCGATAGTGAGCTGATAGAGCGACAGATGCGACGTGCCGAAGGCGAGGGCCTGTTTCAGTTCCGCGCGCCATTGCGCATCGCTCTGACCGGGGCGGGCATAGATGAGATCGAAAGACGCACGGCCGAACACTTTCATGGCCATGCCAAGCGCAGCTTTCGCTTCGGCAGTATCATGTAAGCGGCCGAGCTTTTTGAGATCGGCGTCGTTCAGCGCCTGCATCCCCAAGGACAGCCGGTTCACCCCCGCCGCGCGGTAGTCGGCGAAGCGCGCCGCCTCGGCGCTGGCGGGATTGGCTTCGAGAGTGATTTCCGGATCATTGGCCATCGGCCAAAGCGCGGCGATGGTGTCCAGCACCCGCGCCACAGATGCTCCGGTCATCAAGGACGGGG
>DATATP010000196.1:0-4799 GCA_036268715.1 Rhizomicrobium sp.
CACTATGGTGACGGCAACCGTCGAAGCCGGCGGCAAGACCGGCTTCGGCTATACCTATTGCGACCAGGCGGCGGCGGCGTTGTGCCGGGGCGTGCTGGCGAAGGCGCTGGATGGCTGCGATGCGATGGATATCCAGGCCGCCTGGGACGCGATGAACCGGGCGGTGCGCAATATCGGCCGGCCCGGCATTGCCTCCTGCGCGATTTCCGCGATCGATGTGGCGCTGTGGGATCTCAAGGCCAAACTGCTCGGCATTCCGCTGGCCTTGCTGCTGGGGCGCGCACGCCAGGCAGTGCAGGTCTATGGCAGCGGGGGCTTCACCTCCTACGATACCGCGAGGATTGAGCAACAGTTGGCGGGCTGGGCCACGCAAGGCTGCCGGTGGGTCAAGATGAAGGTCGGGCGCCATCCGGCTGACGACACCGCGCGGGTCCAAGCCGCCAAGCGCGCCATCGGCGATGCCGTACTGTTTGTCGATGCCAATGGCGCCTATGCGCGCAAGCAGGCGCTGGCGTTCGCCGATGCCTTTGCCGCGTCAGGGGTGTCCTGGTTTGAGGAACCGGTGTCGAGCGACGACTTGGAAGGGCTTCGACTGCTTCGAAATCGCGCGCCGGCAGGCATGACGATCGCAGCAGGCGAGTATGGTTATTCGCCCTATTATTTCCTTGAAATGCTGGCGGCCGGCGCCGTGGACGTGCTGCAGGCCGATGCCACGCGCTGCGGCGGCATCACCGGATTCCTGCGCGCGGCGGCGCTGGCCGATGGCTTCCAGATTCCGCTCTCCAGCCATTGCGCCCCGGCCCTTCATTGCGCGCCAGCGTCCGCCGCGCCGCGCTTCCTGCATATGGAATGGTTTCACGATCATGTTCGCATCGAGCAGATGCTGCTGGAGGGCGTGCCGGACCTGAAGGACGGCGAAGTCGCGCCGGATCTGTCCTCGCCCGGCCACGGCCTGTCGCTGCGCCAGGCAGAAGCGGAAAGATTCGCAGTATGACGGCCGAGGCAACCCATCGGGTGGAAGAACGCGCGGCGGATGGCCGTGTGCGCAAGGATGCCGTCGCGGTGCCGCCGGACCGGATCGAAGCCCTGTGCCAGTCCCTGGAGGCGGCGCTGGACGGTGAAGTGCGCTTCTCCATCGGCGACCGCGCCCTCTACGCCACCGACGCCTCCAACTACCGCCAGATTCCGTACGGCGTGGTCCTGCCGAAACATGCTGAGGATGTGGTCCAGGCGGTTCGGCTTTGCAACCAACATGGCGTGCCTATCACGCCACGGGGCGGCGGCACGAGCCTGGCCGGCCAGACCTGCAATACATCCATCATCATCGACTTTTCCAAATACATGCATCGGATCGTCTCCCTCGATCCAGCGCGCCGGCTCGCCGTCGTCGAGCCCGGATGCATCCTTGATCACTTGCGCGAAGAAGCGGAAAAGCACCAGCTCACCTTCGGGCCCGATCCGGCAACCCACGACCACAACACGCTGGGCGGCATGATCGGCAATGATTCTTGCGGCACCCATTCCGTAATGGCCGGGCGCACTGCCGACAATGTGGAGTCGTTGGAAATCCTAACTTATGATGGCCTGCGGATGACCGTGGGGCGCACCACGCCGGAAGCCTACGACGCGATCCTGCTAACCGGCGGCCGCCGGGCCGAGATCTACCGTCGGATGCGCGATTTCTGGTCTGAGCATGGCCACCATTTCCAAGAGGCCTATCCGCAGATACCGCGCCGCATTTCCGGCTACGAGAATCTCGACCAGTTGTCACCGGACAAGGGCATGCAGGTGGCGCGCGCGCTGGTGGGAACGGAAGCCACTTGCATGATCGTGCTAGCGGCGACGCTGAACCTGGTGCCCAGTCCCCCGCATCGCGCCCTTGCCATCATCGGTTTCACCGATGTCTTCGAGGCGGCCGATGCCGTGCCCGCAGTGCTGAAAAGCCGACCGATCGCGCTGGAGGGCATGGACGACCTTCTCGTCAAATACATGAAGAAGAAGCATTTCAAGGTGGACGAGCTGGAAGTCCTGCCCGCGGGCCGCGGCTGGCTGATCGCGGAATTCGGCGGCGACACGCAAGATGAAGCCTCGCGCAAGGCGGAAGAACTGGCGGCCCGCATGACGTCGCGCGGGCATGCCTGCCGCGCACTCGGCGACAAGGCCCAGCAGCAGGAGGTGTGGGATGTCCGCGAAGCCGGGCTGGCAGTCACCGCCGACATTCCCGGCCAGCCGCCCAACTGGCCTGGCTGGGAAGACAGTGCGGTGGCGCCCGACCGTGTGGGCGACTACCTGCGCGAACTGAAGGCGCTGTTCCACCGCCATGGCTATGAAGCGGCTGTCTATGGTCATTTCGGTGACGGGCTGATCCATTGCCGCGTCGACTTCGATCTGCAATCCGAAGCGGGCCTGGCCAATTGGCATCGGTTCCTGAAAGAGGCCGCCGATCTGGTGGTGCGCTATGGCGGCTCGCTGTCCGGCGAACATGGCGACGGCCAGGCGCGTGCGGAGCTGCTGGAACGCATGTATGGCGCCGAACTGATGGCGGCACAGCGCGCGTTTCGCGCCATCTGGGACCCGTATCAGCGCATGAATCCCGGCAAGGTGCTCGATCCCTATCCCGCGACGTCCAACTTACGGGTGGGACCTTCCTACCAACCGGCGGAAGTACGGGGCCTGTTCGCCTATCCCGAGGATCACGGCAGCTTCACAAGAACGACGTTGCGCTGTGTCGGCGTCGGCAAGTGTCGGCGCCGCGATGTGAAGGACGGCGTGATGTGCCCCAGCTATCTGGGCACCGACGAGGAAAAGCATTCCACGCGCGGGCGCGCCCGACTTCTTTTCGAGATGATGCGCGGCGATGCCATCACCGATGGATTCCAAAACACCGCAGTGGAAGAAGCGCTCGATCTCTGCCTGGCTTGCAAGGGCTGCAAAAAGGACTGCCCGGTCAATGTTGACATGGCCAATTACAAAGCCGATTTCCGTGCCCGCCATTATGCAGGCAAATGGCGGCCCCGCGCCGCCTATAGCATGGGCCAGATCGAACGCTGGGCGCGCATCGCGCAATTCGCGCCTTGGGCCACCAACCTGGGCACCCGTGCGCCAGTTCTTGGCGCACTCACCAAATGGCTCGGCGGAATCGCGCCGGGGCGTACCATGCCCGCCTTTGCGCACCAGACCTACCGTGCCTGGCACAACCATCACGCCCGCCGCGCGGCGAAGTCACGCGTGATCTTGTGGCCAGACACTTTCAACAACTATTTCCGGCCCGATACGGCAATTGCCGCGACGCAGCTGTTGGAGCGGCACGGCTTTGCCGTCGACATCCCGACAGTGCCGCTCTGCTGCGGCCGACCGCTCTATGACTGGGGCTGGATCGACCAGGCCAAGACGCTATGGCGGCGCACGCTGAACGCGCTGGCGCAAGATATCCGCGACGGCGTTCCGGTTATCGGGCTGGAGCCTGCCTGCACCTCGGCATTCCGGGACGAACTGCCGGCGCTGTTTCCCGGAGACGCTCAGGCTGCGGCGTTGGCCAGGCAGACCCGCTTCCTCAGTGAATTCCTTAAGGACCGAGGCCTAACGCCCGATGTTCAGGACGCCCGCAAGCCGCTTCTGGTGCAATACCATTGCCACCATCACGCCGTTCTTGACAAGGACGCGGAAACCAAGCTGCTGGCCGCGCTGCCGGTCAAGGCGGAGATTTTGCAGAAGGGCTGCTGCGGCATGGCCGGTGCCTTCGGTTTCGAGGCCGGCAAGTTCGAGGTTTCGCGCATCATCGCCGAGCGGGGCATCCTGCCGGTTATCCGCGCCGCCTCGCAGGAGACCATCATCCTGGCAAATGGCTTCAGTTGCCGCGAGCAGATCGAGCAGTTGAGCGGCCGGCCCACCCTTCACTTGGCGGAATATCTGGCTAATCCCTACTAGACAATCGCGCCAGCGCCACGCCCAGCAGGCAGAAGATTAAGGCGCCAGCCGCGACTATCGCGGCCCGTGTCGCGTCACCGGGATAAACGGCGGCCGAGGACTTGGCCTGATCGCCGAACCTGCCGTGCGTGCGGTGCAAATCGGTGACAGGTTCGAACATATTATCGCGCCGCTCAGGTGACACGGCTTGGTTTGTTTCCTGACCTTCGACCGCCGTACGGGCTAGGAAACGATCCAGATACCAGGGTGCGATCATGTTGCCGACAATGGTCAGCAACGTGGAATTTCCAACCCAATATTCCCTTGCACGCGTGCGCGCGACGCGAAGCACCGCGGCCGCTGCGGCTTCCGGCTGGTAGATCGTGCCCATCGGCATGGGCCGGCGTGGCATGTGGGTTCGCGCCCAGTCGAATTGCGGTGTGTTCATGGCGGGCAATTCCAGCAGCGACACCGCTATGCCGGACTTGTCGTGGTCAAGCTCGGTGCGCAGCGAGGCGGTGAAGCCGCGGATCGCATGCTTGGCGCCGCAATAGGCCGATTGCAGCGGAATACCGCGATAGGCCAGCGCCGAGCCGATATTGATAATCTGCCCGCGCGGCTGAAGCACAGGCAGGGCTGCCATGCAGCCATACACTACGCCCAAATACGTGACCTCGGTTACCCGGCGGAACTCGTCTGGCGTTATCCGTGAAATCGGCGAGAAGACGGTGAGCATCGCGTCATTGACCCAGATATCGATCGGGCCAAGATCCGACACGAACTGCGAAGCGGCGGTTTTGACCGCACCGGCGTCCGCAACGTCGACCGCCGCGATCGCGCAATCGCTCGAAAATGTCCTGATCTCTGCGGCAACGATTTCCAGCGCCTCCCGA
>DATATP010000197.1:0-8058 GCA_036268715.1 Rhizomicrobium sp.
CCCGCCGGCCGAAAACCCCATGAAGCCGATGCGGGCCGGATCGACGCCATAATGCGCGGCGCCCGCGCGCACCAGCCGCACCGCCCGCTGGGCATCCTGCAACGGCACGTCGCTGCGCCGCACCCAGCCTTCGCCCGGCAGCCGGTAGCGCAGCACGAAGCAGGTCACGCCCGCTCCGTTCATCCGCCGCGCCACATCGGCGCCCTCGAAATCGAACATCTCGCGCGTATAACCACCGCCGGGCGCCAGGATCAGAGCGGAGCCGTTGGCCCGGTCCGGCCGGAACACCATCATCGACGGGATGCCGACCTGGTCGATGGCGCGATCCACCGGCATCGTGTAAGGCGGCTCATGCGCACTGGCGCGCAGGGCTGGCAGATGCACGCCTTCCCCGCCGGGCGGCGTGCCGGGCCACAAGGTGACGACTTCCTTCGGATCGCTGGCGACGCCGCCATCGCCCGGCATTACGGTGTCAGCGAAAGCGGATGTCGAAAGCGCGGCCAGGCCCAGTCCGATTGCCGTGCGGCGGTCCATTGTCTTCTCCTATGTCGGTCGCGGGGTGAAGCCCTGGGCAGCAGCCCAAGCGAGAAACAAATCAGGCCATGCGGCACAGGGCTTGCCGATGGCGCCGCGAATGGAAAAACCGTGGCCGCCCTGCTGAAACATGTGCATCTCGACCGGCACTTTGACGGCGTGCAGCGCGTTGAGCATGGCGACGCCGTTTTCGACCGGCGGCACGACGTTATCGTCCAAAGCCAAACACAGGAAGGATGGCGGCCCGTCGGCGCGCACATGCTTGTCGCAGGAATAGGCGGCGATCTGCTGCGGCGTGGGGTCCGGCCCCAAAAGCTTGTCGCGCGAGCCGGCATGGGCGCCTGGCCCCATGGTGATGACGGGATACATCATCCCCGCGACGACGGGCTTGGCGTCCACAGCATCAGCAGCATCGACGGATGGGTAAACCTTCGCATCCCAGCGTGTGGCGAGCGAGGCGGACACATGGCCGCCCGCTGAAAACCCGATGGCGGCAAGGCGCGCCGGATCGACATCATATTTGGCGGCATTGGCGCGCAAGAGGCGCATAGCCCGCTGAGCATCCTGCAAGGGCACGTCTGCGCGGCCGGCCCAGCCTTCGCCCGGCAGGCGGTAGCGCAAGATAAAGCAGGTGACGCCGGCGGCCGTGAAGCGGTGCGCGATTTCCGTGCCGCCGCGCTCCATGCCTTCGCTGGAATAGCCGCCTCCGGGAATGACCAGAAGGCCCATGCCGTTCGGCCGGGCTGCGCGATAGACAAACACACCGGGCGTCTGGATGCCGCTGACGCTGCGTGAATGATAAAGCTCGGGCGAGGGGCTGCCTTCCGTGATTTTCTGGGTCAGCGAGATGCCTGCGCCGCCGGGCGGCGTGCCGGGCCACAGGTTGAACACTTCCTTGGAATCGCTGGGCAGGGTGCCGTCCGGCAGTGCGGTTTCCGCCAACGCACCGCCAGAGATCGTTTCGCTGGCCAGCATCGCGCCCAATAGCCCGACGCCTATCGCTTCCCGCCTGTCCATCCAACCCTCTTTGTTGGAGCGTCGATCCGGAAAAATGGTCTTTTGTTTTTCCGTATCGCGCGACCATTAATAAACCGCAGGATCACGGTTTTTCAGTCGTTGGGCAAGGTGCCCTCGTCCTTGAAGCCGGCCTTCCTGTGGCTGCCATCGCAGAAAGGCTTATTCGCAGAATGGCCGCAGCGGCACAGCCAGGTCTTGGTCTCGCGGGCGATGGTACGGCCCGACGCGGTGCAGATCTCCAGATTGCCTTCCACGGTCAGCGGCCCGTCTTTGCCCGGCGTAATCTTCAACGGCCCATTGCGCGCCGCCAGCACCGTGGAGGCTTTGGCGGCGGGCTCGCCGGTGGCGGTGAAACCCGCCTCGACATGGCTATGGTCGCAGAAGGGCTTGCGCTTGGAATGACCGCAGCGGCACAGGGTGGCCCGCAAGCTCGACTTGTCGCCGGCGATGTCGAGTTCACCATGGAAGGCGAGCGGACCGTTCTCCCAGATACGCACCGAGTTGACGGTGGGCGGTTGTTCGCCATCATATCGCAGCGCTCCGGAGGGGCATTTCTCCACGACCGCGATCACCGCCTCGCGGCTGGCGGCATCGGGCTTGATCCAAGGTCCATCCACATCGGGCAGGAACACCGAATTGAGGTTCAGCACACAATAGCGCGAATGGATGCAGCGCTTGCCGTCATTGATCACGGTGAGGTTCGCGCCGACGTAATTGTCGATCTCGCTCATCAGGCCTCCTGCAAATCGATCCGCAATTTCGCGAACTTTAAACCACGACACTAGCAGGATTCGTGCATCGCGCGTAGAATCGGGCCATGCGGTTACCTGCTGTGATGGTTTTTTCGCTGATGGCGCTGGCGCCGGCCGTGGGGAAGAACGCCCCCGCTTACGGCCCGATGCTGGAGGGCTATGTCTATCCCTTTCCGGTTGGGCATTACCGCTTCACCTCCCAAGGCGAGGCCATGGACATGGCTTATATGGATGTGAAGGCCGCCAACCCGAACGGCAAGACCGTGGTTCTGCTGCATGGCAAGAATTTTTGCGCCGCGACCTGGGTCGGCACGATCAAGGCGCTGACCGCAGCCGGCTATCGCGTCATCGCGGTGGACCAGATCGGCTTCTGCAAATCCACCAAGCCCGCGCATTACCAGTACAGCTTCGAGCAGTTGGCGGCGAATACCCACGGCCTGTTGAAAACGGTCGGGGTCAGCCGCGCCATCATCATGGGCCATTCCATGGGCGGCATGCTGGCGGCGCGCTATGCCCTGCTCTATCCGGACGACACCGAGCAGCTGGTGATGGTCGATCCCTTGGGTCTGGAGGACTGGCGGGCCAAAGGCGTTCCCTGGCAGAGCGTGGATGCGCAATATCGCACGCAATTGAAGACCACGGCCGACAGCATCCGCAATTATGAGCGCGCCACCTATTATGCCGGAACTTGGAAACCGGAATACGAGCCCTGGGTTCAGATGCTGGCGGGCATGTATCGCGGGCCCGGCAAGGCACTCGTGGCATGGAATTCCGCCCTTACCTACGACATGATTTACACCCAGCCCGTGGTTCACGAGTTCGGCAACTTCAAAGTGCCGGTGCTGCTCATCATCGGCGACAAAGACAATACCGCGCCCGGCAAGCAATATGCGTCGCCGGAGCTCCGCGCCAAGCTAGGCAATTATCCGGTATTGGCTAAAGAAGCCGTGGCGCGCATGCCGCAAGCCAAGTTGGTCGAATTTCCCGATCTTGGCCATTCGCCGCAAATCCAGGACCCGGCGCTGTTTCACAAGGCGCTGCTGGCAGGGCTGGTGAATCCGGCGCGATAACGGAGCCCCCTTTGCCTGTCAAAATGGCGCATTCTTGGGGGCCGTGGTCGCGGCATTGTAATGTCCGGCTGGAAACTCTATATTGCGCCTCACGTGGTTTTTGCGTCCCTGTCGTACGAAGCGCTTTCCGTCTTTCTGACCCGCTCCTGGCGCGCCGGACGAACCGAAAAACTTCTAGAGACCCGATGTGTTTTCCGCGGCCGTTGGTGCATCTCGCCCACCGGAATCCGGTGTTTTGAGGAGAAGACATGACCATCGGTACTGTGAAATTTTTTAATGCCTCCAAGGGCTTTGGGTTTATCGCGCCGGATGGCGGTGGCAAGGACGTGTTTGTCCATGTCTCGGCTGTCGAAGCGGCGGGCATGCGCTCGCTGGCAGAAGGCCAAAAGGTGTCGTTCGACATCCAGCCGGATGCGCGTGGATCCAAGGCCGCCAATCTGCAGGCCGTCTGAACCGTGACGGTGGGCTGCTCCGTGTGGCCCACCACTCGCAACCATATCCGCGTGCAGCAGCAACCGGTGAAAGGAATGTGATGGCGGACTCTGATTCTCGCTCTTTTCAGACAAAGGAAGCGGCGCGTAAGAAGGCCAACGATCATTTCCAGGTCTGGGAAGATCGCAAGACCCTGGTGAAGCGGGAAATGGCGGCGGAGAGCGCCGCCACCGATGCCAAGACCGCTCGCCTCAAGGCTCTGCGCCTCGCCAAAGAAGCGGAAAACCGCGAGGCTGCCGAGGTCGCGGCGCAGAACGCACCACCGGCGCCGCCGAAACGTAACAAACGGGGTTGATCCACCGGATCGGCCCCCTCGAACTCGAAAGTTTCCTTATGCCGAAAATCCCGGACGACATGTCCGCTGCCGCGGTCAAGAAGCGCGCTCAAGTCAGCGAAGAAATGAAGGCCAAGGTCCGCGATCTGCCGCCCCCGGCGCCCCCGAAGATCAGAATCGCAAAGAAACGCTGATCTAAATCTTCTGGTCGTATTCGCCGACTTCGGGATGTTTGCCGAGCCGCGCGTCAATGTCGGCGAACATGGCGCGCATATTGGCATCCGACACCGGGCTTTCCACCACCACCACCAAGGACGGCTTGTTGGAGGACGCGCGCACCAAACCCCAGGTGCCATCTGCCAACGTCACGCGCACGCCATTGACGGTGACGACCGAGGCGATCTTCTGCCCCAGCAAGCTGCCGCCCTTGGCCGCAAGGTCGGAAAAGTCTTTCACCAGCGCGTCCACCACCGCATATTTTTTATCGTCCGGACAGAAGGGCGCCATGGTCGGTGAGCCGTAGGTCTTGGGCAGGCCGTCATACAATTCCGACAATTTCTTGCCGCCGGCCCGGTCCAGCATCTCCAGCACCGCGATGGCGGCCACGATGCTGTCGTCATAGCCATGGCCAATCGGCGGGTTGAAGAAGAAGTGACCCGATTTTTCAAATCCCGCCAGCGCCTTCAGCTCGGCGGTGCGGCGCTTGATGTAGGAATGGCCGGTCTTCCAATAATCGGTCCTGACGCCGCGCTGCTTCAGCACTGGGTCTGTCAGATAAAGTCCTGTCGATTTCACATCGACCACAAATTGCGCATTGGCGTGACCAGCCGACAGGTCCCGCGCCAGCAGCACGCCGATCTTGTCGGCGAAGATCTCGCGGCCGGTATCGTCCACCACGCCGCAGCGGTCGCCGTCGCCGTCAAAACCCAAACAAAGATCGGCGCCTTGTGCCTTCACCGCGGCGCCCATCGCATGCAGCATGGTAAGGTCTTCGGGATTTGGATTGTATTTGGGGAAAGTGTAATCGAGATCGGTGTCCATGCCGGTCACGTCGGCGCCGATCCGGCGCAAAGCCTCTGGCGCAAACGCCCCAGCCGTGCCATTGCCGCAAGCAGCAATCACCTTGATCGGGCGGCTCAGCTTGTGTCCCTTGGTCACCGCCGCGAGATAAGTCTCGCGCATGTCGGGCGCGGCGACATAGAGGCCGCCCGGCCGTTCGCGTCCCAGGCCCTCCAGCACGATGTTCTTGATGGCGTTGATCTCGTCTGGCCCGAATGTCAGTGGCCGCTGCGCCCCCATCTTCACCCCGGTCCAGCCATTCTCGTTGTGGCTGGCCGTCACCATCGCCACCGCCGGACAGTCCAGCGCGAATTGCGCAAAATAGGCGACCGGCGACAGCGCCAGGCCGATGTCATGCACTTCGCAGCCCGCCCGCAACAGACCCAGGATCAGGCCCTGCTTGATCGAGAGGGAATAGGCGCGAAAGTCGTGGCCGGTGACGACCTTCGGCTTGACGCCGATCTCATGCAAATAGGTACCCAACCCCAACCCCAACGCCTGCACCCCGAGCAGGTTCAGTTCCTTGCCGAACAGCCAGCGCGCATCGTATTCGCGAAAGCCGTTGGGAGTGACGAGTGGCTGGTTCTCATAATCGAAGCTGTTGGGCTTGAGGTCGGCGCGCGGCTTGGTCATGGATTCCATTCGGGATGCGGTGTCGGAGGAATAATTGCGGTATGTAGCATACGAGGTCTATGTGAAATGAAAGATTCGCTTCGGGCCCTTGGCCTCCCCGCCCTGGAAAAGGGCTGGGTCTGGCTGGTCGGCGGCGGCCCGGGCGATCCGGGCCTCATCACCGCGCTGGGACTTAAGGCGTTGGGCGAAGCCGACGTCATTCTCCATGACGCGCTGATCGATGCCCGGCTGCTGGCCCTGGCCCGCCCAGCCGCGGACCTTGTCTATGCCGGCAAACGGGCGGGGGCAAAAAGCTGCAAGCAGGATGAAATCTCCGATTTGCTGGTGACATCGGCCCGGCAGGGCCTGCGGGTCTTGCGGTTGAAAGGTGGCGACCCCTTTGTGTTCGGGCGCGGCGGGGAGGAGGCGCAGGCGCTCGCCCGGGCCGGTGTGCCGTTCCGCATTGTTCCGGGGGTGACGGCCGGAATCGGCGGCCTTGCCTATGCGGGCATTCCTGTCACTCATCGCGACACCAATCACGCCGTCACTTTCATCACCGGCCACGGCTCCGATGGCCAACTACCGCGGCTCGACTGGACGGCGATATCTCGAGGCGCCCCGACCCTGGTGCTTTATATGGCGCGCAAATTCGCTGGAGAGATTGCGGACCTGTTGCTGGCAGCAGGACGTTCGACTCAAGAGCCTGTGGCGATCGTTGCCAATGCAGCGCGTCCGGATCAGCAAACAATCATCACCACCTTGAGCGGCCTGGCCACAGCAGCCGAAGCCAGTCCTGCTCTCTCGATCATTGTGATCGGTCAAAATGTCCGTCTTGCCGAAGAACTCGGCTGGCTCACCGGGACTTAGCGGTCACGACAGGGATGGCCGTAACGGCGGTCATAGCCGCCGCGTCCGCCATGGTCGCGCCAGAAAGGCTGGCGCAGATCGAGTTCGCAGGAATCCATCGCGCCGCCGACCACCGCGCCCGTCGCCGCAGTCCCAGTGGCCGCGCCAATGATGGCAAACGCATGATCCTTCTCCTTGTGCAGAAGGAAAAGCCAGGGGGTTTCCTGCCGTTCCTAGCTGAAAATCGCCGATCGTTGTGGAAAAACTCGGCCGAGTTGTAAAAAGCGAAGCGAGAGAATTAACCGGGACTTAACAGCGTCCTCTTAGGCTTGGGCTTGCATCCTTCAGAGACGTCGCGCCATGGCCAAAGCCTCGTTCCACAAGAACCAGCGAGTCTATGTGAAGCCGGTCGGCACCTGGGCGCTGATCGAGCATGTCGTGCCGCATTGGGCCAAGGGCATCGAGGAACCCATCCGCATTCACTATGATGTAGGGCTGGGCCGCGAATTCGCCGCGGAGGAATTGCAGAGCGAAGAACCCCTGGGCGAACGCGCGATCGACACCCATGGTTGGCGCGTGATTCGCGCGCGCAACAAATGGCAACAGGCCGCCGATTGCGGACGGCATCCGGTGCCCGGCACTTTTCCGGTGGTGATTACCGGCAAGGAGGAATGGGGCGGCTGGCGTGTGCCCGGCGCGGAATATGATCTCGATCCCAACCGGACAGAAGCGCAGGCGCGGCTGATTGCCAACGCGCCGCTGCTCGCGGCCTTTGCAGGCAGCCTGGTGGAATGGGCGCGCAAATCCGGCGAGGAGATGCCCAACGCGCTCGCCGAACTGGCACACCAAGCCCAGGATATTCTCGCCCAGGTCAACGGCCAGGGCTGATACGGCTGTTGTTGCGGTAGACGCGGGCACCGCTTGGTGTCAGGATCGCGTGGTTTTCGGGCTGGGGAGTTCCGATGGACATACGACTGGACCAGGCGCCATTGGCGCCCGGAGCATCCGCGCGTAGTGCGATGCGTTTTGAAGGCAGCGCCGGGGAATATTTCAAGATTTGGATTGTCAATCTCGCGCTCACTATCGTGACCTTGGGGATTTTCAGTGCCTGGGCGAAGGTGCGCAACAAGCGCTATTTTCTTGGCAACACCTATCTCGGCGCACACAGTTTTGATTATCACGGCTCGCCGCTGCGCATCCTGCTGGGCCGGGTGATCGCGCTGGCGCTGTTGCTGGGCTATTCGCTGAGCATCAATTTCGGCGGCCCTAAAGCCGCTTTTGTCTGGATTCCGCTATTCGTCGTCGCGATGCCTTGGCTGGTCAAGTCATCTTTGCGTTTCGGGGCGCGCAATACCAGTTATCGCAATGTGCGTTTCGATTTTCATGGCACCTATTGGGGAGC
>DATATP010000198.1:0-3388 GCA_036268715.1 Rhizomicrobium sp.
TCGCCGAAAACAGCTCATGGCCTCAATCATGCTAACCCCCTGCTTCCCGGCTTCACAGCGGGGACGTTGCGCAGGTGCGGCGGCAGCTTGTCGGCGGGCCACGCGGGGACCTTCCATTCCGCCAGCGCGATCAGCGGCACGCCGACCTTCGCCTTGCCCGCCGAACGGTCGATCAGGCAGCAGGCGGCGACCACCTTGGCGCCCATCTTCCTGATCGCGGCGATGCATTCGCGGGACGAAACGCCGGTTGATATTATATCTTCCACCATCAGCACTTTCTGCCCCTTCTTCAGGGTGAAGTTGCGGCGAAGCTGAAAAGCGCCGTCCACCCGCTCGACATACATGGCGGGCAGGCCGAGTTGCCGCCCCATCTCATAGCCCGGCACGATGCCACCCACCGCGGGCGAGACAATGGCGGTGATCTCGTCCTTCACCTCCTCGCGCACCTTCTTCGCGAGCGCCTTGCACAGCTTGGCGGTACGTTTGGCGTCCTGGAACACCAACGCCTTCTGCAGGAATTTATCGGAGTGCAGGCCGGATGAAAGAATGAAATGGCCTTCCAGCAGGGCGCCGGATTTCTTGAATTCGTTGAGAACTTGATCGACGTTCATACTATTCCTTTTGTCACCATGGGCGGATCAATCCGCCCATCCAGTGCGACAGCTTTGGCGTCGCAGATTGCGGCTCTGGATGGCCGGGTCAAGCCCGGCCATGGAGAGATTGGCTATACCGTCCCCTCCGCTTCCCGCACCCGATCCACTGACTCCACCGCGTCGTTGACGCGCAGCGCGCCCAGAATGTTCTGCAGATGCGCCACGTCGCGCACCTCGATATCGACGGTGAATTCGAAATAGAGCGGGTTGCGGTCGGTCACTTTGAGATTGAAGATATTGCCGCCATTCGCGGCGATGGCCGTCATCACCGCCGCGAGACTTCCCGGCGCGTTGGAAACCCGCACCAGCACCCGCGCCACCGACAGGCCGCTTTCGCCCGCGCCCTGCCCCGCTCCCGGGCCCCAAGCCACGTCCAGCCAATCGTCCATGTCGATCGCCTTGGCTAATTCGCCGCAGTCGATCGTATGAACGATGATCCCTTCGCCCGGCGTGCGGATGCCGACAATCCGATCGCCCGGCAGGGGGTGGCAGCACTGGCCCAGCTTGTAGGAGATGCCCCGCTTGAGGCCCCGGATCGAGATCGGCACGGGCCCTCCCGGCCCGCCAGACTTGACTTGCGAATGTGATGCTCGCTTCAGTTCCGGAAACACCGCTTGCAAAACCTCGTTGGCGCGCAGCGCCCCGCGCCCGACATCGGCATAGACGTCGTCGGCCTTGGCCAGGCGCAGCTTTTTCGCCACTTCCTCGATCGCCTTTTCGGTCAGTGCGCGCTTCTCGTCCGCAAAGGCCTTTTCCAATATCTTGCGGCCGAATTTCACATGCTCGTCGCGCTGGGCATGGCGCAGGAAGCGGCGGATCTCGGCCCGCGCCCGCCCCGTCACGACGAACTGCTCCCACATCGGCGAGGGCGTGGAATCTTTGGTGGCGATGATCTCAACCTGATCGCCGTTGCGCAGGGGCGTGTGCAGCGGCACATGGTTGCCATTGACCTTGGCGCCCACCGCACTGTTGCCCAGATCGGTATGCACCGCATAGGCGAAATCGATCGGGGTGGCGCCGCGCGGCAGCGAGATCAGGCTGCCCTTGGGCGTGAAGCAGAACACCTGGTCCTGGTACATCGACATGGTGAGGCGGGAATTCTCCAGCACCTCTTCGGCGCTGTCGCCTTTCTCCAGCAAATCGACCATGTCGCGCAGCCAGCCATAGGAGACGCTGTCCTCGCCCTTGCCGTCCTGCGGCACATGCTCCCGATAGCGCCAATGCGCCGCCACCCCGCGTTCGGCGATGTCATGCATCGCCTGGGTGCGGATCTGAATTTCCACCCGCTGCTTTTCCGGACCGATCACCGTGGTGTGGATGGAGCGATAGCCGTTCGGCTTGGGGGTGGAGATGAAATCCTTGAAGCGCTCCGGCACCATCTGCCAGTTGGTGTGGATGATGCCGAGCGCGCGATAGCAATCGGGCTGGGTGCCGAGGATGACACGAAACCCGAAAATATCTGACAATTGCTCGAAACTGAGCTTCTTGGTCTGGAGCTTTCGCCAGATTGAATAGGGCCGCTTGGCGCGGCCATAGACCCAGGCCTCCAGCCCGTCCTCGGCCAGCCGGCGCTTGATCTGATCGGCGATGCGGCCGACCCGATCGCCCCCCACCATATCCAGGCGGGCGAAATGTGTGACGATGGAGTTGCGCGCCGCCGGATCGAGCTCGGCAAAGGCGAGGTCTTCCAGTTCCTCGCGCATATTCTGCATGCCAATGCGCCCTGCCAGCGGAGCGTAGATGTCCACCGTCTCCTGCGCGATGCGGCGCCGCTTTTCCGGCTTGTCGATATAGCCCAGGGTCCGCATGTTGTGCAGCCGGTCGGCCAGCTTGACTAGCAGCACCCTGATGTCACTGGTGATCGCCAGCATCAGCTTGCGGAAATTCTCCGCCTGCTTGGTGCGCTCGGAGAACACTTCGAGCTGGCTCAGCTTGGTGACGCCATCCACCAGGCCCGCTATTTCCTCGCCGAACTTCTCCTTCACATCCTCATAGGTGACCAGCGTGTCCTCAATCGTGTCGTGCAGCAGGGCCGTGACGATGGTCGGCACGTCGAGCTTGAGCTCTGTGAGGATCGCGGCGACTTCCAAGGGATGGGCGAAATAGGGATCGCCGGAGGCGCGGAACTGCTTGCCATGCGCCGTCATGGCATAGACATAGGCCTTGTTAAGCAGCGCCTCGTCGGCCCCCGGGTCATAGGCCTGGACGCGCTCCACCAGGTCGGTCTGGCGCATCAACCCCCGCCGACCCCTTGGCGGGCGGGGTGGAGGCGGCTTCGACGCCGCCGGTTCGGCCGGCGGGCTGGGCTGGGGCACGGTCATGGCCCCACTATATAGAAATTCCCTGCCCCTGCCTTAAGAAAGGCAGGAAAAGTCCGGCGTTTGCCGCCCAGGGCATGCTATGATCCTTGCGGGGCGCTGGGACCGCGCCCTCCTGTACACAGACCGGATAGTGTCAGCGAGGATTGAGGGCATTCGATTCTGGGGTAGCCCACTCTCCAACAGGTATCGGTCCCATCCTTCCCACAGAAGGCGCGAGGGATTTTGGGACGTGGGCAGGAGCGTCGCGCGCAGCGTGCGGACGGCACGTGAGCACGCGCGACGAACCCACGGACCAAAAGGACCGCGCCGTCACTCTTCGTAATCGGCCTCAGGTTCCGGCTGTGGCTCGGCACGGCGCTGGGCCTCCGTGGTCAAGGCGCGCAGCAATTCTTCCTCGGTAACCTGGCGATGGGA